>NZ_JBLFJW010000002.1:0-325073 GCF_047713085.1 Pantoea sp. sgz302252 | reverse complement strand
ACCGCGTTCCTGCCAGTATCACTCACCCGGTCCTGACCATCGCCGATGCGAAAAATATATCTGTCGCTACCTTCCCCGCCGCTCAGACTGTCATTACCCGTACCGCCGTCCAGAACGTCGTTACCGCGCCCACCATTCAGCGTGTCATTCCCGCCATAACCCAAAAGTGTGTCATCGTTATTCCAGCCACTGAGGATGTCGTCGCTTTCATTGCCGTAAACCGGGAATCCCATCCCCGCCAGGTCGCTGACCGTCAGCGTGGTGTCGCCAAAGATCATCTCGAATTGACGATTTGTCTCTGAAGTGAAATAGTTGGGGAGTGTAAGCGTGTCGCTGCCCCCCCATGCGTGAATAAGCAGGTCGTTTCCTGATTTCTCTATCAACGCCTGAGTGAGGTCGGCTCCTTCGAATACGAGGGTATTTACCCAGTTCATGCTGACATCACTCACCCGGTCCTGACCATCGCCGATGCGAAAAATATATCTGTCGCTACCGTCCCCGCCGCTCAGACTGTCATTACCCGTACCGCCGTCCAGAATATCATTACCGCTCTCACCATTCAGCCTGTCATCACCCGAACCGCCGTCCAGACTGTCATTACCTTTCCCACCATACAGCGTGTCATTCCCGTCATAGCCCAAAAGCGTGTCATCGTTATCCCAGCCGCTGAGGTTGTTGCTGCTTTCATTGCCGTAAACCGAGAACGCCATCCCCGCCAGGTCGCTGACCGTCAGCGTGGTGTCGCCAAAGATCATCTCGAATTGACGATTTGTCTCTGAAGTGAAATAGTTGGGGAGTGTAAGCGTGTCACTGCCCCCCCATGCGTGAATAAGCAGGTCGTTTCCTGATTTCTCTATCAACGCCTGAGTGAGGTCAGCCCCTTCGAATACGAGGGTATTTACCGCGTTCCTGCCAGTATCACTCACCCGGTCCTGACCATCGCCGATGCGAAAAATATATCTGTCGCTACCTTCCCCGCCGCTCAGCGTGTCATTCCCGCCATAACCCACAAGCGTGTCATCGTTATTCCAGCCGCTGAGGCTGTTGTTGCTTTCATTGCCGTAAACCGGGAATCCCATCCCTGCCAGGTCGCTGACCGTCAGCGTGGTGTCGCCAAAGACCATATCGAATTGACGATTTATCTCTGAAGTGAAGTAGCCAGGGAGTGTAAGCGTGTCGCTGCCCCCCCATGCGTGAATAAGCAGGTCGTTTCCTGATTTCTCTATCAACGCCTGAGTGAGGTCGGCCCCTTCGAAAACAAGGGTATTTACCGCGTTCCTGCCAGTATCAGCCACCCGGTCCTGACCATCACCTTGACTAAATAAGTAAATATCAGATCCTGCCCCGCCATCTAATCGATCGTCTCCACCTTTGCCCCAAATAAAATCATTGGTACTTTTTCCATTTAATGTATCAATCCCTCTCCCACCGATAAAACTAGTATCTGACATCATAAACGAAATATCACATTCATTTCGATAGGAAGGCATGTATTCTAGCCAACCAAATATTACATCACTTAGCTTCACATAGTTAATAACATCATTTTCTTTCATTACATTCAAGTAATTGTTAAGATCCGTGAAGTCAAAAACAAATTCGGACCTATCACTATTAAGCCCAATGCGAATATGTGAGAATTCTTCGGCATACAGGGTCTGAGCCAATAACTGTGATTCTATATAATTGGCAAATTTTGTATATTCCTCTTCGATAAGTTTGGCTGCATTGCTATTAGGATTTGTGGTTTTATCCTGAAGACTGACAAAACCATCACCTGTTGCAGCCTCAATAACTGCAAGCACTCGAGCATTGATATTTACACCACGGCTACTGGTATCCAGATTACTTGCTCCGGCCCAACAAAACATGATGGTATCAATGAGTCCAGAAGCACGTGCCAGGTCAGGGTCTGACCTATATTGCTCAATGAGTGTTTTAAGTGAATCATCCTTGCTCATCGCAATATGTAAATCAGGCATGTTCCCGAAACCACGAATAAAAGGCAACTCGCGAACAGCATCGCTTACATTGATATCACCAATGTAACGAGAGAACCCTTTGTCATGGTCAAACCATACATCAGCCATTGCATTGGTTGCACCATCATTAAAAATGACGCTGCCTGTCTGTCGATGCGCATTTCCTTGTTCATCAATAAAAGAAGAGTCTTTAAAACTGGTATTAATGGCGATAATCCCAAGTGCATCAAGAGAGTAAAGCTCGCCACTATCAACCCGTGCATTACTATTTCTATCCTGCCAAACTTGTAATTCTTTCCACGCAGCATCATGGCTATTGATAATACCATCACCATTACTGTCTTTATCCTTCAGAGCCTCAAAACCATTGCTGGCAAGCATTCCAGTTTGTAGTTCGGTATTGTCTCCGAAAAGCTCTTTACCCGTATCGATCAAACCATTTCCATCCAGATCCATCACAAGGAGACCATCATCCCCACCGACCCAACCTGTATTTTCGGCGAACTGATTGCCATCATGATCGAAAAAGATAGTGTTGTTGACTGACAGCGTTTCGATACCATCACCGTCAAGATCGATAATAATTGGGTCTACAATGGCTTTTTCAGCGCCGTCCATACTCGGTCCAAACCCCGGGAGAGCGAAGCCGGGAAACATCATGCCCGGATACATAACCCCGGGAGGGAAGGGAAAGCTTCCTGCCGCTGACAGCGGTATCGTTCCGCCATTGGCAAGGTTCGCCATACCGCTGGCAATGACTCCCATGCCACCACGGAAATAATCAAAAAGTTCGCTAATCCAACTACTACTTGATTCACCCAAATTATCCAGGGCATCGACAGCGTTATCCATATTCTGCATGGTAACATCAAGCCATAGTTGAGTAGCGTCCAGGAAAATATCTTTGAACGCCTGAGCAGACTCACTTGCCGTTTCATCAATACCTGAAAAGACTTGTTCACAGTAATTATAGACTTCAGAAGCAATGAAATCGATGGCGTCTTTCACATCTAATATATTTTCAACTGGTCCTAAATCAATAAACCCCATAGAAGTATCAATTGCAGACTCAAAAGTATTAAAACTTGCTGTAATATCAACGATAGGAAAATCATCGTAATTGCTACTGTGTGAAAAAGCCAATGAATCAATTCTTCCCGCCACACCGAAGGGGGACTGTACACCATCTAATATATCAATACCCGCACTCTTAAGAATGAAATCTACGGCAGTTGTACAGTTAAAGTCGCTACCACCATTGCCATCAGGAATCAGGTCGTACATCGGTATATTACTCGAGAACACATCAATAGAATTAGATATTTCATTATATTGCTCAACTGATATTTCAATAGTCAAACTTTGAGAGAAGTTTCTGGTTTCAAGATACCCATCTTTATCTAACACTCCCTCTACGTTAAAATAGCCACTTCCCTTTTGGGGCGTAAACCCGAAATTTGTCCCCTTACCTTTACCGTCATCTAGAACTAACCATGTGTGAACGACTCCATCACCATTTGTAAAGCTTGAATCATTTTTTATCGATACCGTTATTGTCATTGTAGTCTCTCTGCTGCTTTTATTTAAAACCACGTTCAGGAGTGAATGTTAAAACATATTCATCATAGGCATGATTTTCAGTATAAAGATCGGCATATATCATATAATTACCAATGCTTTTCATTTTACCGCCAGATAAAGTTAACCCTTGCCACACCTCTCCGTTGATACCTGAATAAAATTGATTACAGCAAAAACCATTGGGATTATCATCTGAAAAAGGAAGGTTATACTCTAATGCTTTTTCCTTGGCCGAAAGATCATAAATAACAATCACGCCTGAAAGATTTTTTATAAAACTTCGAATATTTTCAGACTCTTCTCTGCGACGTAGAAATTCTTCTTCAGCACTTAATTTTTGACCGTAGGATTCTTGACCGTAGGAATTCTTACGTTTTACTATAATATCCATGTTGTATTCACCTGGATTTTCCACAAAGACCATAACTCTTTGCATCACCAGCTTATGCCGCTGAGCGGTATCGGCATCCTCTTTCGGTCCAGAGTGAGCAACGGATAAAAAGAGTTGTATCATTATCAGAAAAAATAGTGAGATTATCTTTAACATAGTTCAATCCTTGTTTGGACGTTACTGGCCAAGACCTTCTGTTGTTGTCAATTAATACTCAAAACACTGACTCATCCTACCAGAGACAGGAAAAGCACCTACTAGTTGGTTATTTTTTCGGATTATATTAAGGGCTGAATTAGAAATATCGATGCAGGACATTCATTACATACGCACAGCGAATGCAACGCCAGAAAACGACTAAATGTATACAGGATCCCTGAATCGCGAGTGTAGTGTAGCAATGGCGTGAATTCACTCATATTTCAAGTTCCTGCTGACGAGCCCCTGTTCTCTGTGGTACTTATCATCACAGTAAATGGCAGGACTTTTAGATGCAGATGACAACTCAACGCGCTTTTATCATCCGGGCCATGCTTCTGTGGCTTGTCGCCTGCTTACTGTGCAGCGCGCTGCTTTACGCCGAGCAAATCCGCCGCCAGTACTGGCAGTTTGATCGTGCCTATACGCTGTTATTCAGTACCGTCAGTACGGCGCTCACGCAGAATGAATCCGTTCGCAGAATGAATCCGTTATCCCTATCCTCAATGGCGACGAAGACCTGACGCTGTTGCAGCAGAAATTCCCCCAAATTCAGGCGCTGGAGAAAACTCATAACCGCCCGCTGGATGCCCCGCGCGTTGAGCAGTTCTCCGCAGCGCATTATTGGCTTTATAACCCGTACAAACAGATTCGGGTGCGGATAGATCTGGAGCCGCTATTGCGCTCCTCTTCTCACTTCGCCAGCGTGCAGTTAACACAAGACGATGCTCCTCCGCCTTCCGTCTACCGTTGGCAATGGACACGCCAGTTCCCGCAGCATTTTCAGCCTTTCACCCTCAACGCTGGAGCCAACCCGGAGTGGGGGAATTTTTCACTTCTGCCCCATTTGCTGATAGCAACAGGCTGGGCAATTTTCGTCGGGATGGGCGGCCTGCTGTTGTGGGGACGCAGACAACAACGCAGCGATCGCCAGCGAGCGGATTACTATCAGCATGCCAGGCTGAACACGCTGGGCGAAATGAGCGCGGGCGTCGTGCATGAAATCAATCAACCTTTAACCGCGACTCAGATGTGGTTACAGGGAGGCATGCGTCAGCTCACCAACGGGCATCACGAAGAAGCGCTGCATGCGATGCGCTCGGCGCTGATGCAGACGCAGCGAATCAGCGAACTGCTGACCCGTTTTCGCGCTCATCTGACCCAGGAAGAAGTGGCAATGACGAAGGTCAGCCTCACGCAAAGCTGGCAACGGGTGAGCAATTTGCTCGAACACGAACCGGGATCGAAGCACATCCGTATCACTCACGAACTGGCCGACGTACAAATTCAGGCCGACAAACTGTGGCTTGAGCAAGTGCTGCATAATCTGCTGAGCAATGCCATTCAGGTTCAGCAGGGCAATCCGCACGGCTGGGTGCATATTCGCAGCGAATCTGTCGATGACCGGGTGAAAGTCATCATCACAGATGGCGGCCCTGGATTTAGCCCACAAACTCTTAAGCACGCGATGATGCCGCTGTTCAGCGAAAGGCAAGGCGGGCTGGGTTTGGGGCTGACGCTAACGGAATCGCTAATGACGAAAATGAACGGCACGCTGCAACTGGCTAACTCGCCACAGGGCGGCGCGGAAATCAGCTTGTGGTTTATCAAAGAGAACTGAGATGGAAAAGATTATCTACATCGTGGACGACGACGAGTCGATTCGTGAGTCCCTCACCTTTCTGTTTTCCACCCTCAACTGGCCGGTGCAATGCTTCGACTCGGTGGATAGTTTCACCTCTGCCATTCCCACGGAAGCCTGTATTACGGGCTGTCTTCTGTTGGACATGAGGATGCCGGGGGAAAGCGGGCTCAGTTGGTTTGAGAAAAACAGCGCCTCACACCCTCTGCTGCCGGTGGTGATGATGACCGGACACGGCTCTGTCGATGCCTGCCGCCGGGCGTTTCGTCATGGCGTGTTTGAGTTCTTTACCAAACCGCTGGACGCCGATCAGTTGATTGACACCGTGCATGCCGCTTTTGCCGAAAGTGAAACCCGCCATCGTAAATGGCAGGAGCATGTCGAAGCCAAACAGCGCTTTGCTCAGTTAACCGCGCGGGAAACAGAAGTGCTGAAAGAACTCATGACCGGGGCCAGCAACAAAGAAGTGGCGACGCGTCTGGATTTGTCGACCCGAACCGTGGAAGCCCATCGCGCCGCAATTTTTAACAAACTCGACGTCAGCAGCGTGGTGCAAGCTATCCGCGAATACGACAAGCTGAACTACGTATAATTACCAGGTGAGCTGCGTATTCACCCGAATTTCGCTTCTTTTGTCGTCTTGTTAGCATCCTCTCACAGACGACAAAGAGGACGTTCACCATGAAAAAATTACTCATTTCCGCAGCCCTGTTGGCAGGTTTCGCTACTGCAACCGTCAACGCTGAATCATTGAGCCAAAAAAATCTTTCGCTGACTCAGGCCAATAGCCTGGCACAGGAAGCCATCAAAGCATACCTGGCGAAAAACTATCAGGTTTCCGTGACCGTCGTTGATCGCGCTGGCGTGGTTAAAGCCGTACAGCGTACCGACAACGCGGGCCCGCACACCGTGAAAGCCAGCGAGATGAAAGCCTTCACCGCGCTCAGCATGAAGAATGCCAGCGGTAAAGTGATGGAAGCAGCGCAAAACAATGCGGGCGCACAAAACCTGAAAGATATTCCGGGTCTGCTGTTGCTGGCAGGTGGCCTGCCGGTGAAAGACGGGAATGACGTGATTGGTGCTATCGGTATCGGCGGTGCGCCGGGTGGCAATCTGGATGAGGCCTGTGCTCAGGCTGCACTGGATAACGTGAAGCTTTAATTATTGCCCGGTGGCGCTACGCTTACCTGGCCTACAAAACCTGTAGGCCGGATAAGCGCAGCGCCATCCGGCTTCTTTTCTCGATCAGTTTGTCGGCGAAACAGCCCCCGCTTCAGGGTGGGCTGGCGACAACACTTCTTCGTCAGACTTAATGCTGCCAGAGTTCGCCGCCCAGACGCCTTCCTGGGTTTTGCTGATGTTCTGGTGCAGCCCGTTCAGGTTTTGCCCCATCGCCGCAATGTGCGTGGTTTCCGTGCCGCCGCTGTTATCCGCCCATGGGATCACCGGATCATCGGCAAGTGCGAAACCAGAAATCAGCGTTGTGGCCAGTACTGCGGTAGTCAGAAATGTTTTCATGATGCACCTCACTTAGCGTTTTTACGTAATAAGTTTAGCGCGTGACTATTTCCAGAGTAATGATCAGATGTTCTCAGATATTTACGCAGAAATGTTTTTAAATAAATCACTTACCGCTTCGCTGCAGCACCACTGGTTCAAGCAGACATAAAAAAAGCGGCCCGAAGGCCGCTTGATACATCATGAAATCTTATTTCTTTTTCGCTTTCGGGTTCGGCAGGTCGGTGATGCTCCCTTCGAACACTTCGGCTGCCAGGCCCACAGACTCGTGCAGAGTTGGGTGAGCGTGGATGGTCAGCGCGATGTCTTCTGCATCACAGCCCATTTCGATAGCCAGACCGATTTCACCCAGCAGCTCGCCGCCGTTGGTGCCAACAATCGCGCCACCGATAACACGGTGAGTTTCTTTGTCGAAAATCAGTTTGGTCATACCGTCAGCGCAGTCAGAAGCGATAGCACGGCCAGAAGCAGCCCACGGGAAGGTGGCGGTCTCAAAACTGATGCCTTTTTCTTTCGCTTCTTTCTCAGTCAGACCAACCCATGCCACTTCTGGCTCAGTGTACGCAATGGATGGGATCACTTTCGGGTCGAAGTAGTGCTTCATGCCGGCGATAACTTCTGCGGCAACGTGGCCTTCGTGAACACCTTTGTGCGCCAGCATAGGCTGACCGACGATATCGCCGATAGCAAAAATGTGCGGCACGTTGGTACGCAGCTGCTTGTCAACGCGGATGAAGCCACGGTCGTCCACTTCCACGCCAGCTTTGCCCGCGTCGAGGTTTTTACCGTTCGGCACACGGCCGATAGCCACCAGCACTGCGTCATAACGCTGCGCTTCTGCAGGGGCTTTTTTGCCTTCCATGGAAACGTAGATACCGTCTTCTTTTGCTTCAACGGCAGTCACTTTGGTTTCCAGCATCAGGTTGAATTTCTTGCTGATGCGCTTGGTGAAGACTTTCACCACGTCTTTGTCGGCAGCCGGGATAACCTGGTCGAACATCTCAACCACGTCAATCTCTGAACCCAGCGCGTGGTACACGGTACCCATTTCCAGACCGATGATACCGCCCCCCATAACCAGCAGACGTTTTGGTACGGTTTTCAGTTCCAGCGCATCGGTAGAATCCCAAACGCGTGGATCTTCATGTGGAATAAAGGGCAGTTCGATCGGACGGGAACCCGCCGCGATGATGGCGTTGTCGAAGTTGATCACGGTTTTGCCGTTCTCGCCTTCCACTTCCAGGGTGTTAGCCCCGGTGAATTTACCCAGACCGTTGACTACTTTCACTTTACGGCCTTTCGCCATACCCGCCAGACCGCCGGTCAGCTGAGTGATCACTTTCTCTTTCCAGGTACGAATCTTGTCGATATCGGTTTTCGGCTCGCCGAAGACGATACCGTGTTCCGCCAGCGCTTTGGCTTCTTCGATAACTTTCGCGACGTGCAGCAGCGCTTTAGAAGGGATACAGCCGACGTTCAGACAAACACCACCGAGGGTGCTGTAACGTTCGACGATGACGGTTTCCAGACCTAAATCAGCGCAACGGAAGGCAGCGGAGTAGCCTGCCGGGCCTGCCCCAAGTACCACGACTTGAGTTTTGATTTCAGTACTCATCATGACCTCTATGTTTTTCTATCCGGTGATCCCTGGTCTTATCGCCCATCATCCACCGGGACGTTCTATCCGCCCGTATTTTACAAAATTGTTAACAATTTTGAAACAACAAACGGCTCACGATTTGACTTTGATCGAATAACCCCATAAACCTCATGAGATTACCAGAAAAAAGCCGGCCGATTGGCCGGCTTTTTCGCTTACATCACCAGACGGCGAATGTCGCTCAACATGTTGTTGATGATGGTAATGAAGCGTGCACCATCAGCCCCATCGATAACACGGTGGTCGAAGGAGAGAGACATTGGCATCATCAGACGCGGGGTGAACTCTTTCCCGTTCCACACAGGCTCCATCGCAGACTTGGAGACACCGAGGATAGCCACTTCTGGCGCGTTAACGATTGGCGCGAAGTGAGTTGTCCCGATACCGCCCAGGCTTGAGATAGTGAAGCAGCCGCCCTGCATTTCGCCAGCGGTCAGCTTGCCGTCACGGGCTTTCTTAGAGATAGCCATCAGCTCGCGAGACAGCTCGGTGATGCTCTTCTTGTTCACGTCTTTGAAGACCGGAACCACCAGACCATTCGGGGTATCAACCGCCACACCGATGTTGATGTATTTCTTCAGCGTCAGCTTCTGACCGTCTTCGGACAGGGAGCTGTTGAAGCGAGGCATCTGCTCCAGTGCTGCCGCAACGGCTTTCATGATGAAGACCACTGGGGTGAATTTCACGTCCAGTTTGCGCTTAGCGGCTTCGTCGTTCTGCTGCTTACGGAACGCTTCCAGATCGGTGATATCGGTTTTGTCGAAGTGGGTAACGTGCGGGATCATCACCCAGTTACGGCTCAGGTTAGCGCCAGAAATTTTCTGGATACGACCCATTTCCACTTCTTCGATTTCGCCGAACTTGCTGAAGTCCACTTTCGGCCATGGCAGCATACCTGGCAGACCACCGCCCGTTGCCGGAGCCGCTTCCGCACGCTTAACGGCGTCTTTCACGTAAGCCTGAACGTCTTCGCGCAGAATGCGGCCTTTACGGCCAGTCCCTTTCACTTTAGCCAGGTCTACACCGAATTCGCGCGCCAGGCGACGAATCAGCGGAGTCGCGTGAACGTAAGCGTCGTTCTCAGCAAACTCAGATTTGCCTTCTGCAATCGCTGCAGGAGCAGCAGCCGGTTTAGCCGCCTGAGCTGGTGCTGGAGCAGCGGCCACTGGTGCAGCAGCTGGAGCCGCAGCAGGTGCAGCACCCGCCACTTCGAAGACCATAATCAGGGAGCCGGTAGACACTTTGTCGCCGGTGTTGATTTTGATCTCTTTCACCACGCCCGCGAACGGTGCTGGCACTTCCATAGAAGCTTTGTCGCCTTCTACGGTGATCAGAGACTGTTCTTCGGTAACGGTGTCGCCCACTTTGACCATGATCTCAGTGACTTCAACTTCATCACCGCCGATGTCCGGGACGTTCACTTCTTTCGCTGCCGCGGCTGCTGGTGCAGCGGCCGGAGCGGCTTCTTTCTTCGCTTCTGCCTGAGCAGGTGCTGCAGCAGCAGCACCGTCGGCGGAATCGAAAATCATGATCAGTTTGCCCGTCTCGGTTTTGTCACCGACAGAGACTTTGATCTCTTTCACGATGCCAGCCTGTGGAGACGGAACTTCCATAGAAGCTTTGTCGCCTTCTACGGTGATCAGCGACTGTTCAGCTTCAACTTTGTCGCCCACTTTGACCAGGATCTCGGTGATTTCAACTTCATCAGCCCCGATGTCCGGTACGTTGATTTCGATAGCCATTATTTCTTTACCTCTTACGCCAGACGCGGGTTAACTTTTTCTGCATCGATGTTGAATTTGGTGATCGCATCCGCCACCACTTTCTTGTCGATTTCGCCACGTTTAGCCAGTTCGCCCAGCGCCGCAACAACCACATAGGAAGCATCGACTTCGAAGTGGTGACGCAGGTTTTCACGGCTGTCGGAACGACCGAAGCCATCAGTACCCAGTACGCGGTAATCATCAGCCGGTACGTAGGTGCGAACCTGTTCAGCAAACAGTTTCATATAGTCAGTGGAAGCAACAGCCGGCGCGTCGTTCATCACCTGAGCGATGTACGGCACACGTGGAGTTTCCATTGGGTGCAGCATGTTCCAGCGCTCACAATCCTGGCCATCACGCGCCAGTTCGGTGAAGGAAGTGACGGAGTACACGTCAGAACCCACGCCGTAGTCGTTCGCCAGGATCTGCGCTGCTTCACGGACGTGACGCAGGATAGAACCGGAGCCCAGCAGCTGAACTTTACCTTTGCTACCTGCCACGGTTTCGAGTTTGTAGATACCTTTACGGATACCTTCCTCGGCACCTTCCGGCATCGCCGGCATGTGGTAGTTTTCGTTCAGGGTAGTGATGTAGTAGAAGACGTTTTCTTGCTTCTCACCGTACATACGCACCAGACCGTCGTGCATGATCACCGCAACTTCGTACGCGTAAGACGGGTCGTAAGAAATACAGTTCGGGATAGTCAGAGACTGAATGTGGCTGTGACCATCTTCGTGCTGCAGACCTTCGCCGTTCAGGGTTGTACGACCGGAAGTACCCCCTACCAGGAAGCCGCGAGCCTGCTGGTCGCCAGCCTGCCAGCACAGGTCACCGATACGCTGGAAACCGAACATCGAGTAGTAGATGTAGAACGGGATCATTGGCAGGTTGTTGGTGCTGTAAGAAGTCGCAGCCGCCAGCCAGGATGCGCCAGCACCCAGTTCGTTGATCCCTTCCTGCAGAATCTGACCTTTCTCGTCTTCTTTGTAGTAAGCCACCTGCTCACGGTCCTGCGGGGTGTACTGCTGGCCGTTGGAGCTGTAGATACCAATCTGACGGAAAAGACCTTCCATACCGAAAGTACGCGCTTCATCAGCCAGAATCGGAACCAGACGATCTTTGATAGACGGGTTCTTCAGCATCACGTTCAGGGCACGCACGAAAGCGATAGTGGTAGAAATTTCTTTGTTTTGCTCTTCGAGCAACTGCTGGAAGTCAGCCAGAGCTGGCATTTCCAGTTTCTCGGTGAAGTTCACCTGACGAGATGGCAGGTAGCCACCCAGTTTCTGACGCTGTGCGTGCAGGTAGGTGTGCTCTTCAGTGCCTTCCGGGAAGGTCAGGTAAGACAGGTTTTCAACCTGCTCATCGGTGACAGGAACATTGAAGCGGTCGCGGATATAACGCACGCCGTCCATGTTCATTTTCTTCACCTGGTGAGCGATGTTCTTGCCTTCAGCGGTTTCACCCATGCCGTAACCTTTAACGGTGTGGGCCAGGATAACGGTCGCTTTACCTTTGGTGTCCTGCGCGTTTTTCAGAGCCGCGTAGACTTTCTTCGGATCGTGACCACCACGGTTCAGGGCCCAGATCTGATCGTCAGACCAGTCAGCAACCAGGGCTGCGGTTTCCGGGTATTTACCGAAGAAGTGCTCACGCACGTAAGCGCCATCTTTGGATTTGAAGGTCTGGTAGTCGCCGTCAACGGTTTCGTTCATCAGCTGAATCAGCTTACCGCTGGTGTCTTTACGCAGCAGCTCATCCCAACGACCGCCCCACATGACTTTCACCACGTTCCAGCCGGCGCCGGCGAAGATGCCTTCCAGTTCGTTAACGATTTTGCCGTTACCGGTGACCGGGCCATCCAGACGCTGCAGGTTACAGTTGATGATGAAGCACAGGTTGTCCAGCTTGTCGCGGGTCGCGATGGTGATCGCACCTTTGGATTCTGGTTCGTCCATCTCGCCGTCGCCCAGGAAGGCGTAAACGGTCTGCTGAGAGGTATCTTTCAGGCCACGGTGTTCCAGATATTTCAGGAACTTCGCCTGGTAGATCGCACCGATTGGGCCCAGGCCCATCGAAACGGTTGGGAACTGCCAGAATTCAGGCATCAGTTTCGGGTGCGGGTAAGAGGACAGGCCTTTACCGTGAACTTCCTGACGGAAGTTGTTCATCTGCTCTTCGGTCAGACGACCTTCGAGGAACGCACGTGCGTAAACGCCCGGAGAGATGTGGCCCTGGAAGTACACCAGGTCGCCGCCGTCTTGTTCGGTGCGCGCACGGAAGAAGTGGTTAAAGCACACTTCATAGATAGTCGCAGAAGACTGGAAGGAGGACATGTGGCCACCCAGTTCCAGATCTTTCTTGGAAGCACGCAGAACGGTCATGATCGCGTTCCAGCGGATAGCAGAACGAATACGACGTTCCAGATCCAGATTGCCCGGGTATTCCGGCTCATCTTCAACGGCAATGGTGTTTACGTAATTGCTTGCCCCGGTACCCGCCGCAACTTTCACACCGCCTTTGCGGGCTTCAGATAACAGCTGGTCAATCAGATACTGAGCGCGCTCAACACCTTCTTCACGGATGACCGATTCGATCGCCTGTTGCCAGTCGCGAGTTTCGATCGGATCCACGTCATTTGGGAAACGTTCTGACATGGGGGGTATTCCTTATCTGTCTAATCGTTGATTTGTCTGGAACCTGTCCCATTGCATTCTTGCCCGTCATACTTCGACTTGTCTCATTGTTGGCTTCACGTCCTCACCCCAGTCACTTACTAAAGTAAGCTCCTGGGGATTCCGACGCTTGCCGTCGCGATACAAGCCGAATTATTTAGGGCAACTGAAGCGAAGAACACAATAAGACAGGTTCTGCGTTTAGTTGCCGCGCTCTAAAAACTGGCGCTTAAAAAAACCTTGTGATGCTAGTCCTTTCGTTGCTGTAGGCGGCGAAGCGAGCGGTCGCGACGACTTTGCTCACGGCTGCGGTCCAGCAAGATTTCCTCAATGAAGGCCAGGTGACGGTGCGACGCTTCGCGCGCCTGCTCCGGCTCTCTGGCCATTATCGCCTCGAAAACTCGGGTGCGATGGCTGCTGACCAGTGGGAGCATTTCCCGGCTGGCATACAGCAATTCAAAGTTCTGTCGAACGTTCTGCGCCAGCATAGGTTCCATGCAGCGTAACAGATGAAGTAAGACCACATTATGAGCGGCTTCGGTGACGGCAATTTGATACTGGACGACAGCACTGGATTCGGCATCGAGATCGCCAGACTGCTGCGCGACTTCAATCGCCTGATGCAGCTCGCGGATGCGCGCACGATCTTCCTCTGTGCCGCGCAATGCCGCGTAATACGCAGCAATGCCTTCAAACGCGTGACGGGTTTCCAGCAGGTCAAATTGGGATTCAGGGTGATCGGAGAGCAATTCTACCAGCGGATCGCTGAAGCTCTGCCACAGGCTACTCTGGACAAAGGTACCGCCGCCCTGACGACGAAGCAGAAGACCCTTCGCTTCGAGACGTTGAATCGCCTCGCGCAGAGAGGGACGGGAAACGTCGAACTGTTTGGCCAGTTCGCGTTCAGGTGGAAGTTTTTCACCGGGGCGCAGCGTCCCCTCAAGGATCAAAAATTCCAGCTGCTGCTCAATCACATCGGATAATTTTGGTTGGCGGATTTTGTTGTAGGCCATGGTTCCCTGTCTCAAGCCACTTACCCGGAGTCAATTGGTCTTACCAATTCATAGTTCGTGACGCTAAAGTAACAAAGTATTCACCTTCTGTCCATACAGGTTTTGATTGAAATCAGTAAACCCGGCACATTTTAACAACCTTACAGAAATCATGTTTCAGTAGTGCAACCTTGAACACATGTTACATTTACCCACAAAGAGGCAGATTTAACCTTCCTGAAACGCAAACTTTTTCACATTGAACCGATTCAACAGGCAAAAAAGTGCATGAACATTCAAAAGCTTCGGTTAGGCGTTGAATAAAATCAGCGGAAGAAGCCGGGCTGGTGCATTTACATTTGGTTTCTTTTTATGCAACTCGTCGACATCCCTTCATAAAGCAGGTGCATTCACTGGCACTTACCACTATTCTTCAACCTGCGGAAGCCTACCAGGCAAGATTCCCCCTTCCGTAATGTAAAAAATAATGTACAGAAAACGGAAATTCATAATGACACGCGCTTAACCAAAGCGTAGAAAAAACAATCACTCACGAGGTTTCAAAATGGAAGGTCAACAGCACGGCGACGAGCTGAAGCGCGGCCTCAAAAACCGCCACATTCAGCTTATTGCGCTGGGTGGAGCCATCGGAACGGGCCTGTTTCTGGGCAGCGCTTCCGTTATTCAATCCGCAGGCCCAAGTATTATTCTGGGTTATGCGATCGCAGGTTTCGTGGCCTTTCTGATCATGCGTCAGTTAGGTGAAATGGTGGTCGAAGAGCCCGTAGCCGGTTCCTTCAGTCACTTTGCCTACAAATACTGGGGCAACTTTGCCGGTTTCGCCTCCGGCTGGAACTACTGGGTGCTGTACGTGCTGGTCGCCATGGCGGAACTGACCGCCGTCGGCAAATACATCCAGTTCTGGTATCCCGAGATCCCAACCTGGGCCTCTGCGGCGGTGTTCTTCGTCGTCATTAACGCCATCAACCTGACCAACGTGAAAGTGTTCGGTGAGATGGAGTTCTGGTTCGCCATCATTAAAGTGGTGGCCGTGGTGGCGATGATCCTGTTCGGCGGCTGGCTGCTGTTCAGCGGTCACGGCGGCCCACAGGCCACCGTCCGCAACCTGTGGGAGCAAGGCGGTTTCATGCCGCACGGCGTCCAGGGGCTGGTGATGATGATGGCGATAATCATGTTCTCCTTCGGTGGCCTTGAACTCGTTGGCATCACCGCAGCAGAAGCTGACGACCCGCAAAATAGCATCCCGAAAGCGACTAACCAGGTTATCTACCGCATCCTGATTTTCTATGTGGGCTCGCTGGCCGTGCTGCTGTCTCTGCTGCCATGGACTCGCGTTACCGCAGACACCAGCCCGTTCGTGCTGATTTTCCACGAGCTGGGTGACACCTTCGTTGCCAACGCGCTGAACATCGTGGTGCTGACCGCCGCGCTTTCCGTGTACAACAGCTGCGTGTACTGCAACAGCCGTATGCTGTTCGGCCTGGCACAGCAGGGCAACGCGCCAAAAGCGCTGACCAAAGTCGACAAGCGCGGCGTGCCGGTGAACACCATTCTGGTTTCCGCCGTCTTCACCGCACTGTGCGTGCTGATTAACTACCTGGCACCGGAGTCGGCCTTCGGCCTGCTGATGGCGCTGGTTGTTTCCGCCCTCGTGATCAACTGGGCGATGATTAGCCTCGCGCACATAAAGTTCCGCAAAGCCAAGCAGCAGCAGGGCGTCACCACTCGCTTCCCTGCCCTGTTCTACCCGCTGGGGAACTGGATTTGCCTGTTCACCGTGGCCGCGGTGCTGATCATCATGCTGATGACCCCAGGTATGGCGATTTCCGTGTACCTGATCCCGGCGTGGATCGTTATCCTCGGTATCGGCTATATGATTAAACAGAAAGGGGCGAAGGCCGTTCGCGCTTAATCCCTCCACGCTCTGTATCTCATTGCAGGTACAGAGCGTTTTGCCACTCAAACAGCCTCCCTTCTGCGTAAATCGTCCACATCCTTTACCCAGAGAAAACTGTCACAGCAGCCTGTTACCTGCTTCACACTTTCCCTCCTACAGCAGATTTGTCCATGTCATCACCGCATTCCTGCAACGCAATATTCCGTTAGCGAGCGAATAATATTCTGCCTATCTCATTGCGGGGACGCGTCAATGGAAAACAACAAATTAACGGTCAGAGAAAAAATCGGTTATGGCATGGGGGACGCCGGGTGCAACATCATCTTTGGCGCCATCATGCTGTTTGTGAACTACTTTTATACGGATATTTTCGGGCTGGCTCCGGCACTGGTGGGCGTATTGCTGCTCTCCATTCGTGTGATTGACGCCGTCACCGACCCGATTATGGGCGCAATGGCAGACCGCACTCGCAGCAAATATGGCCGCTTTCGCCCATGGCTGCTGTGGATTGCCTTCCCCTACGCGCTGTTCAGCGTGCTGATGTTCACCACGCCGGAATGGAGCTACAGCAGCAAAGTTATCTATGCGTTTGTCACCTATTTCCTGCTTTCCATCACTTACACGGCCATCAACATTCCTTACTGCTCACTGGGCAGCGTGATCACCAACGATCCGAAGGAGCGCGTGGCCTGCCAGTCTTATCGCTTCGTGATGGTCGGCATCGCCACCCTGTTGCTGTCGCTGACTTTACTGCCAATGGCCGACTGGTTTGGTGGCGATAACAAAGCCAAAGGCTATCAAATGGCGATGACCGTGCTGGCGTTTATCGGCATGTGCATGTTCCTGTTCTGTTTCGCTACCGTGCGCGAGCGCGTACGCCCGGCAGTACAAACCAATGACGAACTGAAGCGCGACCTGAAAGACGTGTGGAAAAACGACCAGTGGGTGCGCATCCTGCTGCTAACGTTGAGTAACGTCTGCCCCGGCTTTATCCGTATGGCGGCAACCATGTATTACGTGACGTGGGTCATGCAGCAAAGCACGCATTTCGCCACGCTGTTTATCAGCCTTGGCGTGGTGGGGATGATGATCGGCAGTATGCTGGCGAAAGTCCTCACCGACCGCTGGTGCAAGCTGCAAGTGTTCTTCTGGACGAATATCGTACTGGCGGTGTTCTCCTGCGCGTTCTACTTCTTCGACCCGAAAGCCACCATGATGATTATGGTGCTCTACTTCCTGCTCAACATCCTGCATCAAATCCCTTCCCCGCTGCACTGGTCGCTGATGGCTGATGTGGATGATTACGGCGAGTGGAAAACCGGGAAACGCATCACCGGGATCAGCTTCTCTGGAAACCTGTTCTTCCTTAAAGTTGGGCTGGCTGTCGCTGGGGCCATGGTGGGCTTTCTGCTTTCCTGGTACGGTTACGACGCAGGTGCGAAAGCGCAAAGTGCGCAGGCGATCAACGGCATTGTGCTGCTGTTTAGCGTGATCCCAGGCGTGGGTTATCTGATCACCGCAGGCGTGGTGCGCTTACTGAAAGTTGACCGCGAACTGATGAAACAGATCCAGAGCGATCTGGAAAAACGCCGCCAGAATTACCGCGAACTGAACGACTATCAGGCACAGGCAGAACTGATAAGGAAACCACAATGACCGCATGGCCGAACCCTTTTATTGAACAGCGCGCAGACCCTTTTATTCTGCGCCATCAAGAGAATTACTACTTTATCGCTTCCGTGCCGGAGTACGACCGTCTGGAGATTCGTCAGGCGGCCACGCTTGAAGGATTACATCATGCAGAGCCTGTTGTGGTGTGGAGAAAACCAGATACCGGACCAATGAGTCAGCTTATCTGGGCACCAGAACTGCACAACATCGACGGAACATGGGTTATCTATTTCGCTGCCACGCATACGCATGACCTCGATAAGCTCGGCATGTTCCAGCATCGCATGTTTGCGCTAGCCTGCACGGATGAGTGCCCGCTCAGCGGAACATGGGTTGAAAAAGGTCAGGTTAAAACGCCGTTTGATACCTTCGCGCTGGATGCCACCACCTTCCGACACCAGGGAAAACAGTGGTATTTATGGGCGCAAAAAGCGCCAGATATTGCCGGAAACTCCAACCTCTATCTGGCAGAACTGGAAAACCCATGGACGCTGAAAGGCCCGCCGGTGCTGCTCAGCAAACCCGAGTTTGACTGGGAGTGTCGTGGATTTTTGGTTAATGAGGGCCCCGCGGTAGTGGTTCATGGAAACCGACTATTTGTTAGCTACTCCGCCAGTGCCACCGACGAAAACTACTGCTTGGGGCTGCTGTGGATAGACCTGGACGCTGACCCGATGCAGGCCAGCAACTGGCACAAATCACAGGTGCCGGTGTTCACCACCAGCTATGAAAACCGCCAGTATGGGCCGGGACATAACAGCTTCACGGTAACGCCGGAAGGGGAAGATGTGCTGGTCTACCACGCGAGAAATTACACCGAGATTGAAGGCGATCCGCTCTACGATCCGAACCGCCATACGCGTTTAAAACTGATTCGCTGGAACGAAAACGGGATGCCTGATTTTGGCATCCCGCCTGCGGATACTTTGTAAAATGGCCCATAGCGCTCCTTTTTATGAGGAGCGTTACTTATTTGTAGCGGAACAAATACAGAATATCCTGAAGTCTGTCAGACCAATTTAGCCCTGTTATGTGACAACTTCCTCAGTTGATAAAAAACATAACGATCGGACCAAATATCACAATGGCGCAATAACCCCCCGGTCCATAGAGTAAAAAAACACCACACTCAAAGGCTGGAGATAAAATGAGCACAGCAAAGAGATTGTCCATTGCCGAAAAAATTGGCTTTGGCATGGGCGATGCTGCCTGCGGCATTGTCTATTCCTCAGTAACGATGTTTTTAACCTATTTTTATACCGATATTTATGGGCTGTCGGCGGCAGCGGTTGGGACCATGTTTCTGGTCACCCGCGTACTCGATGCGATTACCGATCCGTTAACCGGGCTGCTAGCCGACCGGGTCCGTACCCGGTGGGGCCATTTTCGTCCATGGTTAATCTGGTTCGCCGTTCCTTATGCGGTACTGGCGGTATTCACCTTCACAACGCCGGAATTTGGCGCATCCGGTAAATTGCTGTATGCCTACATTACCTACACCTTATTAATGCTGTGCTACACCTTTATCAACATTCCCTACTGCGCGCTTGGCGGCGTGATCACCACGGATGAAAAAGATCGCTTATCCGCCCAATCCTATCGCTTTACGATTTCCTCGCTGGCCGGATTGGTCGTGTCGGTTGCCACCTTATTTTTGGTCGACTGGCTTGGCAAAGAAAATAAACAGTTCGGCTTTCAGGCCACCATGGCGATCATGGGCACCCTGGCTGTCGTGATGCTTTTTTTCTGTTTTTTCAGCACTTCCGAACGAGTGCGTCCTGCCAGCGAAACCCATCACAGTATGATCGGCGATCTGCGCATTTTGCTGGCGAACGATCAGTGGCGCATCGTGGCTGTCATCACCTTCTTTTCCAGCATGGCTGGCGTAATGCGCAGCGCCGCCACGCTCTACTACGCGACTTATCTGATGTTGGGTGGAATAGAAAGCGCCGCAGGGACAGCCATGAAATCAGCTTTTGTGTCCACCAGCGTCGTGGGCACCATTATCGGTAGTCTCGCCGCTGGCTATTTAGCGCAGCGTTATCGCGCGGTCTCCCTGTTTAAAAATATTAACTTACTGTTAGTGGTTATCGGGGTGGTGATGTTTTTTGTGCCTCCCACCTGGCTGGCGGTGGTCTTTCCGCTCTATTTTCTGGTGGGCTTTTTCCATCAAATGTACCAGCCTTTTAAATGGAATATGATGGCCAACGCAGCCGACTACGGGGAGTGGAAATTTGGCCGCCGGATAACCGGCCTCTCTTTTTCCGGCAACTTATTTGCCTTAAAAATGGGCATGGCGGTAGCCGGTGCTTTTGTTGGGTTTTCTCTCGGCTGGTTCGGGTATCAAGCAGGCGTCCCGGCGCAAACAGCGCTCGCCACCCATGGAATTATCGGCTTATTAACCCTCGGTCCTTCTCTCTCCTATTTTATTCTTTACTGGCTGAGCCGTTTTTATACGCTCGACGACACCATGATGGGCAAAATCCAGCGAGAATTGGCACAGCGGCAGCAGGCAGAAAGCAACAATACGGAACAAGAATCCCCTTTGCTGGTTAAAAACCCCAATCAACCGTTGCCCGCGGTCGGAGGAAATCATCATGGCTAATCACGCGGCACGCCCCGGTTATTATCAAAACCCCGTAATCCATGCTGATTATTCTGATCCAGATATCGTCCGCGTAGGGGATGATTTTTATCTGGTGGCTTCCAGTTTTAACCATTTTCCTGCCCTGCCCGTCCTGCACTCAAAGGATTTAGTCAACTGGAGCCTTATCAACCACGTATTTTCCACCTTTAATCTTCCGGTCTACGACAGTGTGCAGCCGGGCAAGGGCGTCTGGGCCCCCTCTATTCGCTATCATGACGGTAAGTTTTGGGTCTTTTTCAGCACCCCTGATGAAGGCATTTTTATGTCCTGCGCCAGCGATCCTCGCGGCAGCTGGAGCGCACCGCACTGTGTCAAACAGGCCAAAGGGTGGATAGATCCTTGTCCGCTGTGGGATGACGATGGGCGCGCGTGGCTGGTTCATGCTTTTGCCCATAGCCGCAGTGGCAGAAAACATCAGTTACAGCTCCTGGAGATGTCACCAGATGGTCGCTCGTTACTGGACGAAGGGCTGATTATTTATGACGGCACGCTGGATAATCCGACCCTCGAAGGGCCAAAACTCTACAAAAAGCACGGCTGGTATTACATCTTTGCTCCGGCTGGCGGCGTCGAAACTGGCTGGCAGACGGTCTTGCGTGCCCGTGCGCTACAGGGGCCATGGGAGACACGGGTGGTGCTCCAGCAAGGAGAAACCCGAGTTAACGGTCCTCATCAAGGTGGGTTTGTCGAACTGGCAAATGCAGAGTGTTGGTTCATGCATTTTCAGGATGCCGATCTCTACGGACGCCTTGTCCACCTGCAGCCCATGAGCTGGCAGGCCGATGGCTGGCCGCTTATCGGTGAACAGCGCTCTCCCGACGAGCCAGGCCAACCGGTGAGTGAACACCTGATGCCATCGGTGGCCCAACAGCCACAAGGTTTTCGTCAGCCGCAAACCAGCGATGACTTCGCCAGCGGGCACCCCGGAAAACAATGGCAGTGGCAGGCTCAGCCGCAGCCGAACTGGCTGGAGCCAGCCACCAATGCCCTGCGGCTAAGCTGTCAGCCAGTGCCCGAATATAACGGCGAACAGGCGCTCTACCTCCAGCCCAATCTGCTATTACAAAAATTCCCGGCGCGAAAGTTCAGCGCGACCACCTGTCTGCAAGCAGATTTTCACCATCCGGGAGAAATGAGCGGCTTAATCATTTATGGCGAACGCTATGCGGCGCTGGCGCTTTCACAGCACGAGGGGCAAGGTAAAATCGAGCTGATCGCCGCGTGGATGAGCGATACCGGTGTGCTGCATCAGCAGCAGCATGACATTGCCGTCTGGCCGTTAAACTGCCCGCTTTGGCTTAGAGTCGAGGTAAAAGCAGGCGGATTATGTACTTTTCAGTATGGTGAAAACGGCTGCGACTGGCAGCCTGTCACACCTTGCTTCGCGGCAGGAAAAGGCAAATGGGTCGGCGCAAAACTGGGGCTGTTTGCTGCGGCGGGCCAGCCTTCGAAGTGGGCAGGTGCAGGAGTTTACACCCAGTTTACGGTTGAGAGCTGAGCTGAATGCCGGGCGGCACGTTGTTTGCCCGGCCTACCAAACCCGATAAATGGTGTAGGCCGGATAAGCATCAGCGCCATCCGGCAATGCAGGTTAAACCAACGTCCCGTAAATCGTCAGCAGCGCCATGATCACCACCGTCAGGTATGACGCTTTCTTCGCCATGGAGACCGCCGCTTTTGGTGTCGCCACTTTATCAACGTGCGGCTCACGCGCCAGCGAGAACTGCGCCAGCTGTGTCAGAACCTGGTATTGCGAACTGTGGCGGTCGCCAAGGGAAGCAAACCACGCCGGCAGCGCTTTTTCACCGTGACCAATCAACGCATACACCACGCCGACAAGACGCACCGGAACCCAGTCCAGCACATGGAGAATGGCATCCACACCGGATTGCTGGCGATCGCGTGGGGTTTGATAGCGAGCAAGGAAACTCTGCCAGGCGCGCAAAAACGCATAGCCCATCAACGTGACCGGGCCTAAAGGGCCGCCGACGACAAACCAGAACAACGGCGCCAGATAATAACGAAAGTTGATCCACAGCAGCGCGTTTTGCAGCTCGCGCAGAAATTCACGTTCATCGCAGCCAGGCGGCACACCATGAATCAGCGTCAGCTCGCTCGCCATGGCATCTCGCGCATGGGCATCATCGCGCGACGCAGCTTTCAGATAGGCGTGATAATGCAGCCGCACTTTCCCTGCACCAATACACAGCAGGCCTAGCAAGATCCACACCACCAGCAGCGGCACATTAAATAGCAGGCCGTGTAACGCGCGGGTCAGCAGCCAGACAATCGCCATCGCGATAATCGTCATCAGCAGCGTGACGGAAAAAGAGTAGCGTTTAACCCGACGGAACAGCACTTCCAGCCGGTGATCAAGCTGCCAGTGTTCTCCGAGTTTAAACAAACGCTCGGCAATCAGCACCAGTAGCGTGGTAAACAGCGTCATGTCATCTCCTTATCTGACGGTTGGCCCACCAGTGCGCGAAAACGTGGCCAGTCGAATGCCGGACCGGGATCGGTTTTGCGCACTGGAGCAATATCACTGTGTCCGGTCATGTGGCGGGCAATGGCCGGATAAGCCGAGACAAGCACGCGGGTCAGGGCCGCAAGCTGCTGATATTGTTGGTCGGTATAGGCTAAAGTATCGGTGCCTTCCAGCTCAATGCCAATCGAAAAATCATTACATTTTTCACGCCCCTGATACGACGACACACCAGCATGCCAGGCGCGTTTATCGAAAGGAACGTACTGCACGATTTCGCCATCCCGGCGAATCAGGCAGTGTGCAGAAACCCGCAGGTGGGCAATCTCGGCAAAAAAGGGATGAGCATCAGGATCGATTGTTCCTGTGAATAGTGCATCAATCCAGGGACCACCGAATTCTCCGGGCGGCAGGCTGATATTGTGCACCACCAGCAACGTGGGGGCTTCATCATCCGGGCGGCAATCATGATGCGGCGACGGCACGCGTCGGGCATTATCCAGCCATCCACCGTGTAACTGCATGCAGGCTCTCCTTAATGTATGGTGCTGAAATCCGGTTCAGAGTAGCATGTTTATAACTTATGATTCCTTACCATTTGGAGTTTTATCATGCCGCCTCGCCACTACAATCCTGAGCATCGTCGTGACGCGCTGCTGGAACGTATTAACCTTGATATTCCTGCTGCAGTGGCGCATGCGCTGCGTGAAGACCTGGGCGGTGAAGTCAGCGCCGCAAACGACATCACGGCACAATTGCTGCCTGAAGATACGCAGTCTCACGCGGTGGTCATCACCCGTGAAGCAGGTGTATTCTGCGGAAAACGCTGGGTAGAAGAAGTGTTTATTCAGCTCGCCGGTGACGATGTCAGCCTCACCTGGCATGTGGAAGATGGCGATGTGCTGAGCATCAACCAGCCGTTGTTTGAACTGAAAGGCCCTTCCCGCGTACTGCTGACCGGCGAACGAACCGCGCTGAACTTTGTTCAAACACTTTCCGGCGTTGCCAGTGAAGTACGTCGCTATGTTGAACTACTGGAAGGCACAAACACCCAACTGCTTGATACCCGCAAAACCCTGCCAGGCCTCAGAACCGCGCTAAAATATGCGGTTCTGTGCGGCGGCGGCGCGAATCACCGTCTGGGTTTATCCGATGCGTTTCTGATTAAAGAAAACCACATCATCGCTTCCGGTTCCGTACGCCAGGCGGTTGAAAAAGCCTTCTGGCTCCACCCGGATGTGCCGGTGGAAGTCGAAGTCGAAACCCTGGAAGAACTGCAGGAAGCGCTGAAGGCCGGGGCCGACATCATCATGCTCGATAACTTCGACACCGGGCAGATGCGTGAGGCGGTAAAAATCACCGACGGTCAGGCTCGCCTGGAAGTGTCCGGCAACGTCACGTTCGACACCATTCGCGAATTTGCAGAAACCGGCGTGGACTACATTTCCGTGGGGGCGCTGACCAAACACGTGCGTGCCCTCGACCTCTCCATGCGCTTTAAATAACACCTCAAACCTGAAGGGGATTACGATCCCCTTCGCAAAGTTTCGCAACGCACCGCAAGCCGATAAAACACTCTGGAAGCGCCCTTCTGCTTTCAATCAAAACCCTTCGTCATGCTCTTTCTCTGCTGTCAAAGTGCTCCCGTTAACCAAGGAGCCTGTGATGAACAGAGAACAAGGATTTACCCTGATTGAGCTGATGGTGGTCATCGGCATCATCGCCATTCTGAGCGCTATCGGCATTCCGGCCTACCAGAACTACCTGCGCAAAGCGGCCCTCACCGACATGCTGCAAACCTTTATGCCTTACCGAACGGCCATCGAGCTCTGTGCCCTGGATCATGGCGGTATCACGCCCTGCGACGGCGGCACAAATGGCATTCCTGCGCCCGCAACCAGCCGGTATGTCTCAGGAATGGACGTGGCGCAAGGCACGGTGACCCTGACAGGCCAGGAAAGCCTCAACGGGCTAAGCGTGACGTTAAAACCAAACTGGGACACGGCCAATGGCATTACCGGATGGCAACGCACCTGCACGCTTGCCAGCGACAGCGCATTAAAGCAGGCGTGTGAAGACGTCTTCAGGTTTGACGGTAACTGAGGGCGAAAAGATGAAGCATGAACAGATAACGACGCTCTGCCAGCGCTATCACGCCGTCGTCCTCCGCAGCAGTGAGCAAGTGCTCAATATCGCTATCGTGGGCGATCCGCCAACAGAACTCATGGATTCGCTGCGCTTTTCGACGCAAAAGCGGATTGATATTGAGTGTTGGGATCAGCCCCAAATGGACCAGTATCTGCACATCTCGCAGGAGACGCATTTACCCGCCGCTCGCGATGATAACGGCAACGTGGTGGAGTTGCTGAACCAGACCTTCCAGCAGGCGCTGCAACAGCGGGCATCGGATATCCATTTCGAACCTGACGAAGAACACCTGCGAGTGCGATTACGGGTAGACGGCGTCCTTCATGCGCTGCCAAATTTTTCACCGACGCTCAGTGCGCCGCTTATTGCCAGACTCAAAGTTCTGGGCAGCCTGGATATTGCCGAACGCCGCTTACCGCAGGACGGGCAATTTAGCGTGGATATCGGCGGAAATAACGTCTCATTCCGTATCGCCACGCTTCCCTGTCGCGGCGGCGAAAAAGTCGTCCTGCGCCTTTTGCATCAGGTGAAGCAGGCGCTGGATGTCAAAGCGTTGGGGATGAACGCTGCACAGCTTGCGGCATTCCAGCTTTCTCTCAAACAACCCCAAGGCTTAATTCTGGTCACCGGGCCGACCGGCAGCGGAAAAACCGTGACGCTTTACAGCGCGTTGCAGTTACGTAATCACCCGGAGATTAACATTTGCAGCGTGGAAGACCCGGTAGAAATCCCGCTTCAGGGAATTAATCAGACACAGATTAACAGCCGGGCAGGCCTGACGTTTCAGAATGTCCTTCGTGCGTTGCTGCGCCAGGACCCTGACATCGTGATGGTCGGCGAAATTCGAGATGCTGAAACGGCGGAAATTGCGATAAAAGCGGCGCAAACCGGGCATCTGGTGCTCTCGACGCTGCATACCAATTCGACGACTGAAACACTGATTCGACTCCAGCAAATGGGCGTAGCACGCTGGATGATTTCCTCCGCACTCCAGGTTGTCATTGCTCAACGCCTGGTACGCCGCCTTTGTCCGCATTGCCGCAAACAGGAAGGCTATTCATCGATTTTGCCAAACTCGCTCTGCCGTACGCCTCTCCCGCACTGGAATGCCCCTGGCTGTAATCGCTGTTACCACGGCTATCACGGACGGCTCGCGTTGTTTGAAGTGTTGCTTATCACGCCGCCGCTGAAACAGGCGATTATCAGTGGAGCAAGCCCGGAGGAAATCGAGAAGATCGCTCGTGATAGCGGAATGATGACGCTGTTTGAGCATGGTTATGAGAGTGTCCGGCAAGGCCAGACGAGTGTGGAAGAGTTGCTAAGAGTCATAGGCTTGCCGCATGCCGGGTAAGCAGTTGTGGCAATGGCGAGGGGTGACACCGCTGGGCGTCACAATACAGGGCTGTGTGTGGGCGGACACGAAAATGACGGCCCTGTACCAGATTCAGCAAGAGGGTGTTTATCCGCTGACATTAAAACGCAGCGCGGTAAAAAAGTCTCACTGGCAGGCGCAATACTGCAGCGAATTCGTGCAGCAGCTCGCCACACTGCTGCAGGCCGGGCTGACACTATCAGAAGGGTTATCTCTACTGGCAGAGCAACATCCCAGCCCACAATGGCAGGCATTGCTGCAAGATCTGGCTCGTAGTCTGGCTCAGGGGGAATCTCTCTCTGTGGCTTTACAGCGATGGCCCGAGGCCTTTACCCCGCTGTATCCGGCAATGATCCATGCGGGAGAGATGACAGGAAAACTGGATTACTGCTGTTTTCATCTGGCGCGCCAGCAGCAGAGGCAGCACGCTCTGAGCCAAAAGGTGAAAAAAGCCCTGCG
Organism: Pantoea sp. sgz302252; assembly: GCF_047713085.1. Taxonomy (NCBI): domain Bacteria; kingdom Pseudomonadati; phylum Pseudomonadota; class Gammaproteobacteria; order Enterobacterales; family Erwiniaceae; genus Pantoea; species Pantoea sp. sgz302252. The sequence continues at coordinate 297,974 of NZ_JBLFJW010000002.1, read as the reverse complement.
CTACCCGCTGATCATATTGCTGTTGGCCGTGGTGGTCGTTATCGGGATGAGCGGTTTTGTTCTGCCGGAATTTGCCGCCATTTACCGAACCTTCAACACACCTTTGCCCTTGCTGACCAAGATGGTGATGGCGATGTCCTCAACTGTACAAAGGGGTTTACCGCTCATTGTTGCGATGGCCTTCTTGCCTCTTATACTGCGCCCATTGCTTAAACGCAGCCCTCGTTGGCAAATGCTTCGCCCTCGTCTACTGCTGAAACTGCCTGTTTTTTCCAGCCTGATTCGTGGGCAAATGCTGAGCCAGATCTACACGGTTTTGGCGCTCACTCAGAATGCGGGCATTCCTTTTTTACAGGGGCTGGCAAGTGTAGAGAAAACTCTTAGCTGCCCCTGGTGGCGCAACATCATTCGCCAGACCAGTGATTCGGTGGCGCAAGGCAGCGCCATCTGGCAGGCCATGGCGAAAAGCCCCATTTTTACCCCGCTGTGCAAACAACTGGTGAGAACCGGTGAAGTGTCGGGGTCGTTGGATAAGATGCTGGAAAATCTGGCGAACTATCACAGCCAGCAAACCAATCAGCAGGCAGAGAATCTGGCAACGTTGTTAGAACCGGTGATGCTACTGGTGACAGGCATCATCATCGGCACGCTGGTCGTGGCGATGTATCTGCCTATTTTTCATTTGGGGGATGCAATCAGCGGGGCGGGATAACGGCTGGCGCAAAAACTGCACCAGCCATTGTTCACATTACAGGCTGTTGAACACGCGGTTCTCTTGTTCCTGCACGCGAATAAAGGTCGTACGTTTGGTCAGCTCTTTCAGGCGAGAAGCACCAACATAAGTACAGGCAGAACGCAGGCCACCAAGGATATCGCGAGCAGTGTTTTCCACCGGGCCACGCAGCATCAGCTTAACAGTTTTGCCTTCCGCAGCACGGTACTGTGCAACGCCGCCAACGTGACGGTTCATCGCGGACTCAGAGCTCATGCCATAGAACAGCATGAATTTTTCACCGTTCTCTTCCACCACGGTACCGCCGCTCTCTTCGTGGCCCGCCAGCATACCGCCGAGCATCACGAAATCTGCGCCACCACCGAAGGCTTTTGCTACATCACCAGGCATGGTGCAACCGCCGTCGCTGACAATTTGACCGCCCAGACCGTGCGCCGCATCGGCACATTCAATCACCGCAGAAAGCTGTGGGTAGCCCACGCCGGTTTTCACACGAGTGGTACAGACGGAACCCGGACCGATACCGACTTTAACGATATCCGCACCAGCCAGAATCAATTCTTCGCACATTTCACCGGTTACCACGTTACCGGCACAGATAGTCTTATCGGCCCATGCTTCACGTGCTTTTGAAACAAATTGTACGAAATGTTCTGAGTAGCCGTTTGCCACATCAATGCAGATAAAATTGAGGGCTGGATTCAGATTCAGGATCTGCTTAGTTTTCTCGAAATCCGCATCAGAGGTACCGGTAGACACCATCACATGCTTGAGCACATCGGCAGAAACGCTCTGGGCAAATGCACTCCACTCTTCAACGGAGTAATGCTTATGGACAGCGGTCAGGATGCCGAATGCCGCAAGCGCTTTGGCCATGGCAAAGGTGCCCACGGTGTCCATATTGGCGGCAATGATCGGCACGCCAGACCAGGTCTTTCCTGAGTGCTTGAAGGTGTATTCGCGTTCCAGTTCAACGTCGGAACGGCTTTTGAGGGTAGAGCGTTTAGGGCGGATGAGAACGTCTTTAAAACCTAACTTCAAATCTTCTTCAATACGCATGTGTGGATTCCTGGGGTTCGAGGCAAAAAGGGACTAAGCACAACTCCAGTGACGTTATCATACGCACTAATGAACCCTGCACAAGACTGCGATTTTCACTTTTTTTACGCTACAATCGTACAAATTTACCTGGTGAACAGCGGCGTTAACATGTCTCATCAGAGTGGCGAAAAGAGCCAGAATTAACCCATTGATATGCAGTCATTATTCTTCACAGGAAGCGGTAGCATGAGGTATACAGTCGCGTTAACAGGAGGCATTGGCAGCGGGAAAACCACTGTCGCAAACGCTTTTGCCGACCTGGGTGTTAACGTTATTGATGCCGATGTGATTGCTCGCCAAGTGGTCGAACCTGGCACTCCCGCATTACAGGCTATTGTTGATCGCTTTGGTTCCGGAATGCGCCTTACCGACGGTAACCTGAATCGGCGTCTTTTGCGGGAGCGTATTTTCGCTAACGACACGGAAAAAACCTGGTTGAACGCTCTGCTTCACCCGTTGATTCAACAAGAAACGCAGCGCCAAATGCAGCAAGCGACATCCTCTTACGTGCTGTGGGTCGTTCCGCTGTTGGTGGAGAATAAGCTCTGGGAAAAAGCAGACCGAGTGCTGGTGGTTGATGTGTCGCCTCAAACACAGCTCCAGCGTACCATGCAAAGAGACTCAGTCTCTGAAGAGCATGCAAAACAGATCCTTGCTGCTCAGGCAACGCGCGAAGCGCGTCTTGCCGTAGCGGACGACGTCATTGATAACAACGGCGCACCAGATGCACTCGCATTGGATGTTGCCCGCCTGCACGCCAGCTATCTGAAACTGGCACGGCAGGCCGATTCACAGGAAAAATTGTAATGCACACCCACGTCCTTTTTGAACATCCCCTGAACGAGAAAATGCGCACCTGGCTGCGAATTGAATTTCTCGTGCAGCAACTGAACTGCAACTTGCCGGTCAGAGATCATGCCAGCGCGTTGCATTTTTTTCGTAATGTCGGGGATTTGCTGGATGTGTTCGAACGTGGCGAGGTTCGTACCGAGCTGCTTAAAGAGCTTGAGCGTCAGCAACGCAAACTGAAGCAATGGGATGAAGTGCCGGGCGTTGATATCAATCGTATTGAAGCCCTGCGGTTGCAGTTGAAACAAAGCAGTTCCATTCTGATGTCCGCCCCACGTATAGGCCAGCTTCTGCGAGAAGACCGCCTTATCGCCCTGGTTCGCCAGCGTCTGAGCATTCCCGGCGGCTGCTGTAGCTTCGACCTTCCGACACTGCATATCTGGCTGCACTCATCGCAATCACAGCGTGATGCACAGGTCGCTTACTGGCTGGAAAGCCTTGAGCCACTGAATCAGGCGCTTAACCTGATCCTCGATTTAGTGCGTAACTCCTCACCTTTCCGCAAGCAAACCAGTCTGAACGGTTTCTTCCAGGACAACGGCGAAGATGCTGATTTGCTGCGCCTGCAACTGGCACTGGACGATCAACTCTATCCGCAAATTTCAGGTCATAAGAGCCGTTTTGCGATTCGTTTTATGCCGCTGGACAGTGAAAATGGCCTTGTGCCAGAACGTCTGGATTTCGAACTGGCCTGCTGCTAAGGAATAATGATGAGCGATGTCACCACCGTCAACTGCCCAACCTGTGGCAAAACCATTGTCTGGGGCGAAGAAAGTCCCTTTCGCCCCTTCTGCTGTAAGCGCTGCCAGCTGATCGATTTAGGCGAATGGGCCGCCGAAGAGAAGCGGATCCCAAGCTCTGGCGATCTGTCAGAAAGTGACGACTGGAGCGAAGAGCAACCTTAAGCCTCTGCGAGTAACTTCGCGATCACCGGCTCGTTGGCAGGAGGAAACTCTTCTGCCAACAGATCTTTCTGCGCGACCCAGCGCCCTGGCTGCCCTTCTTTCCCCCACGGTTCCCCCTGCCAGCTATCAACCAGCCAGAACCACAGCGTTATGTGTCTGTCCGGGAACTGGTATTCAAGTTTGTCGAACAACATCGCGGATTCTGGCAAAACACCGACTTCTTCAAACAGCTCACGTGCCAGTGCGATTTCTGGCGACTCACCCTCTTCAATTTTCCCGCCCGGGAACTCCCACATATTGGCCATATGTGCATCAGGGGCGCGCTGAGTAATAAAGATTTCGCCGGCTGCGTTGCGAAGAATACCGGTAGAAATTTGCAGGATTTTCATTGTCTTCACTCCATAAAAAAGGCGCTGTTATCAGCGCCCGAGAGTGATGACAAACCTCTAACGAATGAAGATTTGTCATAGGGTGCCTAATAAGAAACAAGGAAAATCAATTTATTGATTTTCGGCTGATAACCACAAAGAAGGAAAAACCACGCTTTTTCCTTCTTTGTCAGCAGTCTGAGGCGCTGTTATCAGCGCCCTTTGTGTTTTATTGCCAGCAGTTATCAGGCAATACGGCCGTGGCACTGCTTGTATTTTTTACCGGAACCGCAAGGGCACGGATCGTTACGACCCACTTTGCGCTCACCTGTTTCGGATGCCAGAGATTGTGCAGCGGCAGAATCATCATCCAGGTGGCTCAGTTGCTGCATCTGTGCCAGACGCTCAGCTTCCTGACGACGCTGCTCTTCCATCGCTTCCACTTCTTCCGGCATGCGGACCTGAACCTTGCACAGGGTGCTGATCACTTCATACTTCAGTGATTCCAGCATCGCCGCAAACATCGCGAACGACTCGCGCTTGTATTCCTGCTTCGGATCTTTCTGCGCATAGCCACGCAGGTGAATACCCTGACGCAGGTAGTCCATTGCCGCCAGGTGCTCTTTCCACAGGGAATCCAGCGTCTGCAGCATCACGCCTTTTTCGAAGTGACGCATCATTTCGACGCCAACCACTTCTTCTTTACGCTGATACACTTCTACGCCGCTTTGCAGAATACGCTCACGCAGCGTTTCTTCATGCAGCTCCGGCTCTTTGTCCAGCCACTCTTTGATTGGCAGGTCGAGATCGAAATCGTTTTTCAGACGCTCCTGCAGGCCTTCGATATCCCACATTTCTTCCAGAGACTGCGGCGGAATATGCGCATCAATAGTTGCTTTGAAGACGTCTTCACGAATGCTGTCGATGGTTTCGCTCACATCAGACACGTCCAGCAGTTCGTTACGCTGGGTGTAGATAGCGCGACGCTGGTCGTTAGCAACATCATCGTATTCCAGCAGTTGCTTACGAATATCGAAGTTGCGGCTTTCCACTTTACGCTGCGCATTGGCAATCGCTTTGGTCACCCATGGGTGCTCGATAGCTTCACCTGGCTTCATCCCCAGTTTACGCATCATGCCCGATACACGATCGGAGGCAAAAATACGCATCAGGGCATCTTCCATCGACAGGTAGAAGCGGGAAGAACCGGCATCACCCTGACGACCAGAACGGCCACGCAGCTGGTTATCGATACGACGAGATTCGTGACGTTCGGTACCGACAATATGCAGACCACCTGCCGCCAGAACCGCATCGTGACGAACCTGCCAGTCGGCTTTGATTTTTGCGATTTGTTCTTCTGTTGGCTCTTCAAGCTGAGCCACTTCTGCCTGCCAGCTACCACCAAGCATAATATCCGTACCACGACCCGCCATGTTGGTGGCGATGGTCACGGTAGAGGGATAACCCGCCTGAGCAACGATATCGGCTTCGCTGGCGTGGAATTTGGCGTTCAGCACGTTGTGCTTGATGCCCGCTTTGGTCAGCTCGTTGGAAACGACTTCAGATTTCTCGATAGAGATGGTACCCACCAGCACTGGTTGGCCGTTAGCGGTACGCTCTTTGATATCTTCAATGATGGCCTGAATTTTTTCCGCTTCGGTCATGTAGACCAGATCCGGCATGTCCTTACGGATCATCGGACGGTTCGTTGGCACAACCACGGTGTCCAGCTTATAGATGGAGCTGAATTCAAACGCTTCGGTATCTGCTGTACCCGTCATCCCCGCCAGTTTTTCATACAGACGGAAGTAGTTCTGGAAGGTGATGGATGCCAGAGTCTGGTTTTCGTTCTGGATGTCCACGCCTTCTTTGGCTTCAACTGCCTGGTGCAGACCATCAGACCAGCGACGACCCTGCATGGTACGACCGGTGTGCTCATCGACGATAATGACTTCGCCGTCTTTAACGATGTAGTCGACGTCACGAGTAAACAGCACATGTGCGCGCAGCGCAGCGGTCACGTGGTGCATCAGCATGATGTTCGCTGGGGAATACAGAGATTCGCCCTCTTCCATGATGCCTTCACTCACCAGCAGTTCTTCGACCAAAACCAGACCACGCTCGGTGATGTTCACCTGACGGGCTTTCTCGTCCACGGAGAAGTGACCTTCACCCTGGAAAGTATCGGAGTCTTCTTTTTCCTGACGAATCAGGTTTGGAATGATTTTGTTGACCTGCTTGTACATCTCGGAGCTGTCTTCAGCCGGACCGGAGATGATCAGCGGCGTACGGGCTTCATCGATCAGGATGGAGTCCACTTCATCGACCAGTGCGTAGTGCAGTTTACGCTGAACGCGTTCTTCAGGGCTGAACGCCATGTTGTCGCGCAGGTAGTCAAAGCCGTATTCGTTGTTGGTGCCGTAGGTAATGTCTGCTGCGTAAGCTTCGCGCTTCGCTGGAGCAGGCATACCAGACATGTTTACCGCAACGCTCATGCCAAGGAATTCGAACAGCGGACGGTTGTTTTCGGCATCACGCTGGGCCAAATAGTCGTTGACGGTAACCACGTGAACGCCTTTACCAGACAGGGCGTTAACATAAGCAGGCAGTGTTGCCGTCAGGGTTTTACCTTCACCAGTACGCATTTCCGCGATGCAGCGGTCATTCAGTACCATGCCGCCGAGCAGCTGCACGTCGAAGTGACGCATACCGAAGACACGCTTACTCGCTTCACGGACCACGGCGAACGCTTCCGGGATCAGACTTTCAACGGTATCGCCTTTTTCCAGACGAGCACGAAACTCCTGAGTTTTGGCTTTCAGTTGGTCATCGGAGAGTTTCTCCATCTCCGGTTCCATGGCATTGATTTGAGTGACAGCTTTACGCATACGACGCAGCGTACGGTCGTTACGGCTACCGAAAACTTTCGTTAACAATTTGATAAGCATATTTAGAATCTCAATCGCTCCGCTCAGCGGAGTCTTAGCATTAGGTAATAGGTTGTTTTTGTTCAGCTAAGAGAGTGAGGCCCGGCGCGAATACCGTGCACCTGGCTTACCCAGGTATTAATGGAAAACGCAGTGTGGGGCTCCGGTTCCGTACGGTAAGCCACCGAGCCGACAATCGCGGGCGGCTGGCTTTCGCGCATCAGCAGTGCATTCAGGGTATCCAGCAGCGCCAGATGGTGCACTTCCAGGGGTTCACTGGTTTCTGCCACTGGCAACGCCTGCGGCACCATGGCAAAGGAGAGATGACGAATAACAGTGCGGATGGCATGTTGATGCCAGTAGTCGACACTGAACGCAGGACGGCGATTCCCTTCCAGCATTGCCAGATGGGTGAAATTAACTTTCGTTGCCGAGGTATGGCTGCTGGCGGTTTTGGTCGGAGGAACGGTTTCTGTCCCACTGGCAATCGCAGGCAAGCCGAATCCTGCCGCGACCATCCCCAACAGGAGATGCGGCCAGAAATATCGTCTGCCAAACTGTCGCCAGCGCGTCAGTATTCCGCTCACTACTTTGCCACCTTGTGTTATTACTCGTCAGTCAAAATCTTTAAGCGCTGAGATAGTATCACTAATGGCGTGCTACAGCAGCAGGAATGACTGTGTTCTGTTGATAAAAATGGTCACGAAAGCAGCGATCGCGCGGGTTGACACGAGATAAGAGGCAAAGAAAACCAGGATGAAGAAATTTAGAAAGAGGGAGAAAAGAAAAACGACTGGCCCCCTGGACGGAGAGAGTACCAGGTTACCAGTCGAACTTACAGAATGGTCAGGCTTACGCCAGAACCACTGACGGTGCTTTGAATGCCAGTGGCAGTTCAGCTTCGTCTTCGAAGGTCACGAATTCCCAGGCTTCTTGTTTCGCCAGGACTGCCTGAAGCAGTTTGTTATTCAGTGCGTGACCTGATTTGAACGCGGTGAATGCACCGATGATATTGTGACCACACATAAACAGGTCACCGATAGCATCCAGCATTTTGTGGCGAACAAATTCGTCTTCAAAGCGCAGACCGTCTTCGTTCAGTACGCGATAATCGTCAACAACGATGGCACAATCGAAGCTGCCGCCCAGGCACAGGCCGCGGGACTGCAGATATTCGATATCACGCATGAAACCAAAAGTACGTGCACGGCTAATCTGACGCATGAACGCATCCGCAGAGAAGTTCATGGCGTAACGCTGGTTGCTGCCGTCAATCGCCGGATGGTTAAAGTCGATAGTGAAATCCAACGAGAAACCATTGTACGGCTTGAATTCAGCCCATTTGTCGCCATCTTCAACGCGAACCGTTTCTTTAATGCGCACAAATTTCTTCGCGCAGTTCAGTTCATCGATCCCTGCATCGAGCAGCAGATAGACAAACGGTGCAGCACTGCCATCCATGATCGGGATTTCTGGCGCATCGACTTCAATCACAATGTTATCGATACCCAGGCCCGCCAGCGCGGCATTCAGGTGCTCAACCGTTGAAATCCGCACGTCATGCTCGTTGACAAGGCAAGTACAGAGCATGGTATCACGCACAGATTTGGCATCTGCCGGAAAATCAACCGGTGGATTCAAGTCGGTGCGACGATAGATGACCCCGGTATTTGCCGGTGCAGGGCGCAACGTCAGTGTGACTTTCTTGCCGGTGTGTAAACCGACGCCAGTCGCCTGAACGATACGTTTAAGTGTCCTTTGTTTGATCATCGTATAATCTCGCCAAATTACCTATCCGACCGAAGTGTACTATACATTCGGCAGGCCAGTTTAGCACAAAGAGCGCAGATACCCAACTTCCAGCTAATTCTTAATCAGCTTGCTTACGCAGGAAGGCTGGAATGTCCAGATAATCCGGTTCTTTGGTGGTTTGCGGCGTATTGTCGTTGACCACTTTTGCGACCGGCTTCTGCTCTTGCGTCAACGGTGCCATACCGTGCTGCTGGTAGCGATCCATCATTGGCTGCTGCTGCTGTTTGTTGGTCACCAGAGTAATTTCTGGACGTTTGTCCATACCGATACCGGTGGCAACAACGGTCACGCGCAGTTCGTCGTTCATGTCCGGATCCAGAGAGGTACCGATAACCACGGTCGCGTTATCCGAAGCAAATGCACGGATAGTGTTACCCACGGTTTCGAACTCATCCAGACGCAGATCGAAGCCTGCAGTGATGTTAACCAGAACACCACGCGCGCCAGACAGATCGATGTCTTCCAGCAGTGGAGAAGAGATAGCCATTTCAGCCGCTTCTTCCGCACGGTCTTCACCGCTCGCCAGGCCAGAACCCATCATCGCGTAGCCCATTTCGGACATCACGGTGCGCACGTCTGCAAAGTCGACGTTCATCAGACCCGGACGGGTAATCAGCTCTGCGATACCCTGCACCGCGCCTTTCAGGACGTCGTTTGCTGCACCGAATGCATCAAGCAACGAAATCCCACGACCCAGCACTTTCAGCAGCTTGTCGTTCGGGATAGTAATCAGAGAATCCACATGCTTGGACAGCTCAGCGATACCCTGCTCCGCGAAGGCCATACGCTTCTTGCCTTCAAAGTTGAAAGGCTTCGTCACGACAGCAACGGTCAGGATACCCAAATCTTTTGCGACTTCAGCGACTACAGGAGCCGCGCCGGTCCCCGTACCACCGCCCATACCTGCAGCGATGAACACCATGTCTGCGCCTTCAAGGGCAGCACGCAGTGCTTCACGGTCTTCGTCTGCCGCGTTGCGACCGACTTCCGGGTTTGCACCAGCACCCAGGCCTTTGGTAATACCATTACCAATCTGGATAGTCTGGCCAACGGCCGTTTTACGCAACGCCTGGGCGTCGGTGTTAACGGCGAAGAATTCAACACCCTCAATGCGCTCGCGCACCATGTGTTCGACGGCGTTGCCACCGCCACCACCGACGCCGATGACTTTAATCACCGCGTCGTTGGTCAGTTCCATAGGTTCAAACATAGTTTCTCTCTCCGTTGTGCCTGTCGCCTGAGAACGCTAATTTTCTGCGCTCTCTTAAAAAATTAAAACTCTTTTCGCAGCCAGGTATTAATTCGCTTAATCCATGAACTCACTGCGACACGTTTTTCCACTTCCGCTTCACCACTCAGGTGTGACTCTTTCCCGTAGTGCAGCAGGCCCACCGCCGTTGAATAATACGGCTCCTGGGCATAATCCGTCAGTCCGGTGATGTTCAGCGGTGCGCCAATGCGGACCTGGGTATGGAACACGCGCTGCGCACAGGCCGCCAGGCCTTCAATTTGCGCCGCGCCACCGGTCAGAACAATCCCCGCAGCCAGATGGTGTTTGACACCCTGTTGGCGCAGCTGTTCCTGCAGTTGCAAAATCTCTTCGTTCACCAGATTGAGCAGCTCGGTATAACGCGGCTCAATCACTTCTGCCAGCGTCTGGCGCTGTAGACTGCGCGGCGGACGACCGCCGACGCTTGGCACTTCAACGCTTTCGTCTTTCCCGACGATGGAACCCAGCGCACAGCCATGGCGAACTTTAATCGCTTCGGCATCGCTTGGCGGTGTGCCGAAGGCGTAAGCGATATCGCTGGTCACCACGTTCCCGGCATACGGGATAACTTTGGTGTGACGCAACGCTCCGCCGGTATAAACGGCGATATCCATGGTACCACCGCCAACGTCAACCACACAGACGCCCAGCTCACGTTCGTCTTCCGTCAGGACTGAATAGCTCGACGCCAGTCCGGCAAAAATAAGTTGGTCAACTTTCAGACCACAACGTTCCACGGCTTTCACAATGTTTTTCGCCATATCGTTGTGACAGGTAATCAGGTGCACTTTTGCCTGCATACGCACACCGGAAAGGCCGACCGGATTTTTGATCCCTTCCTGATAGTCAATGGCATATTCCTGCGGGATCACGTGCAGCACACGATGTTCGTCACGCACACGTACGGACTTCGCCGTATGCACTACGTTCTCAACATCTTCCTGCGTCACCTCTTCTTCAGAGATGGGCACCATACCAATTTCATTCTGACAGCTAATATGTTTGCCTGAAAGCGCCAGATACACTGACGAGATTTGGCAATCCGCCATCAACTCAGCCTGATCAATGGCACGCTGTACGCATTTCACCACGGATTCAAGGTCGTTCACGCCACCTTTGTCCATACCCCGGGATGGGCAACTGCCCACGCCAATGATATTCACCATTCCGTCGGGCAGAACTTCCCCCACCAAAGCGGCTACCTTCGCGGTACCAATTTCCAGTCCTACTACCAGTTTTCTGTCCGTCGCTTTGATCATTGTTGCTCTGCCTGTGCCTGATTTTGTTGTTGATGTGTATCCTCTACGGGTGCAGGAGCGGGTTGCCACCCCACTGCTGCGCCTGAGTCATAGCGCAAATCAACATAGCTAATCCGTTTGCCATCGGTCTGCGCCTGCTGCTGTAGAACAGGATAGAGTTCTAAAAAGCGCTCAAGCCGTTTCATCGTATCGCCGCGCCCCAGGTTCAGCTTGATGTCATTATTCAACGTTAGCTGCCAGGAGCGGCGGGCGGTCATCGCCGCCACTTTCAACGTAAACTTATCTTTCGCCAACATTTGTCCCATATCGCGATAGCCTTGCAGCACTTCATTCTCGCTGCCCTCCGGGCCATACAATATCGGCAGATTCTGCTTGCTGGTGCGATCGGTCGGGACGCTAAACGCGTTTCCGTCGCTGTCCACCATATGCTGATCATTCCAGCGCGCAATCGGCACATATTCAACCAGATGAATCTTCAATTCGTCCGGCCACTGCTTGCGAACGCTTGCCTGCTTGATCCACGGCAGACGTTCAATCTGACTTTGGATGATATTGACGTCCTGAGTCATGAAGGTGCCCGGAGGACCCAACGCCAGGATCGCCTGACGAATATCATCATTTCGCGTGTAGTGACGTTCCCCGGTCACCACCAGCTTTGACAGCGGCAGGCGCTGCGCATCTTCCATCCAGCCCAGCACCATCCAGCCGCTCATCAACACGGTACATAATACCGCGAGCAGGAACACTATCCCTGCAAGACGCGTTCCGTTATTTCTGCGTGAAGAAGCGATTTCCTCTTCTTCACGGTTCCGTGTATTCAGTGCTGCCTGCGACATATCAATCCGCCAGGTCCAGAATGCGCACCACTAACTGCGAGAAGCTCATGCCAGCCTGACGCGCCGCCATCGGCACCAGGCTGTGGCTGGTCATGCCTGGAGAGGTGTTCGCCTCCAGCAGATACAACTGGCCATCGCTATCCTGCATCACATCAATGCGTCCCCAGCCTGCACAACCCAGGACTTTCCAGGCTTTTAGCACCAGGGATTGCATTTCTTGCTCACGCGCGGGATCTTCACAACCAGGGCAGAAATACTGCGTCTCGTCAGAGAGATACTTCGCCTCATAATCATAGAAGACTCCAGCCGGTTGGATGCGAACTGAAGGTAAAATTTCTTCACCGAGTACGGCGACGGTAAATTCCGGCCCGCTTAACCATTTTTCAATCAATACTTCTTCATCGTGCTGAAAAGCCAGCGTTAAGGCATCGTTAAGTGCACCCTTTTCGTCCACCTTCGACATGCCCACGCTTGAACCTTCACGGCTCGGCTTCACAATCAGCGGTAATCCAAGAGCGGAAATGCGCTGCTGCTGGTCTTGTGAAAGGCCCTGAGCAAACTCATTACGGGTCAACGCTACCCACGGAGCCACCGGTAAACCCGCGCCCTGCCACAGCAATTTGCTGCGCAGTTTGTCCATAGAAATCGCAGAAGCCATCACGCCGCTACCGGTATAAGGCAGGCCAATCAGCTCCAGTAACCCCTGAAGCGTGCCATCTTCGCCACCACGTCCGTGCAGCGCAATAAACGCTTTCTTAAAACCCTGATTTTTGAGTTGCGTGATATCCGCATCACGAGGATCAACGCCGTGGGCGTCGATGCCTGCTTCGCGCAGGCCCGCCAGCACAGCCGCGCCAGAATTCAGAGAAACCTCTCGCTCTGCGGAAGTGCCGCCGAGGAGGACAGCGATTCTATCAGCCATGGCGCTCTTCCTCCTGAGTTTGCGGCTTGAGTTTGATTTCAGCTAAATTACGCGCGATTTTGCCGATATTTCCCGCCCCCTGAATCAGAATCAGGTCATTGCCGGTCAGCACGGGCGCCAGCGTTTCTGCGACCTTAGCCGGATCAGAGACCAGGATTGGATCCACCTTGCCACGGCTGCGAATGGTGCGGCACAGGGAGCGACTATCCGCGCCTGGAATCGGTGCTTCACCCGCCGGATAGACTTCCAGCATCAACAGCGCGTCGACGTCTGTCAGCACGTTAGCGAAATCGTCATACAGGTCACGCGTACGGGTATAACGGTGTGGCTGGAAGACCATCACCAGATTTTTGTCTGGCCAGCCCGCACGTGCCGCTTTGATAGTGGCATCGACCTCAGTTGGGTGATGACCATAGTCGTCAACCAGCATGGCGCTGCCGCTTTTACCGTTCACTTCCGCTAACGGATATTCGCCGAGGAAATCGAAACGACGACCCGTGCCCTGGAAGCTTTCCAATGCGCGCAGGATAGCTTCATCGTCAATGCCTTCTTCCGTGGCAACGGCAACCGCTGCGGCGGAGTTCAGGGCGTTGTGACGACCCGGTGCGTTCAGCGTCACTTTCAGCGGCGCATGGTCCTGACGAATCAGCGTGAAATGCCCCTGAGCGCCAATTTGTTTGTACTCTTCAACACGCACATCGGCATCGTCGCTGAAACCATAAGTGGTAATCTGACGGCCTACGCGTGGCAGCAATTCGCGGATAACAGGATCATCAACGCACATTACAGCACGACCGTAAAACGGCAGGTTATGCAGGAAGTTAATAAACGTCTGCTTTAAATTTTCGAAGTCGCCCTGGTAGGTATCCATGTGGTCGGCTTCGATATTGGTGACGATCGCCACCATCGGTTGCAAATGCAGGAATGACGCATCGCTTTCATCCGCTTCCGCAATCAGATAACGGCTGTGGCCGAGACGTGCATGCACACCGGCAGCTTTCACTAAACCACCGTTAACGAACGTCGGATCAAGGCCTGCTTCTGCATAAATGCTTGAGACCATCGCCGTCGTCGTGGTTTTACCGTGCGTACCGGCAATGGCGATGCCATGACGAAAACGCATCAGTTCTGCCAGCATCTCTGCACGGCGAATCACCGGAATGCGCGCTTCATGCGCCGCGACGATTTCCGGGTTATCCGCAGAAATGGCGCTGGAGACCACCACCACACTCGCATTGAGGATGTTTTCCGGGCGATGGTTGAAATAAATGGTGACGCCCAGCGCCGTCAGTTGCTGAGTCACCGGGTTCGGCGCAAGATCCGACCCACTGATTTGATACCCTTCATTCGCCAACACTTCGGCAATACCGCCCATGCCAGCACCGCCGATGCCGACAAAGTGGATGTGCCGGACGCGACGCATCTCGGGCACAATAGAACGCAGTTTCGCCAGTTGTTGTGTATTCATTCTCTAAACGCCATCGACTACTTCAAAATTCGTGCAACGCAAAAGGCGCTGCGATGATTAAACCTGAGCTGCCAGGCTTACTGCTTTTGCCACCCGCTCGGTAGCATCCGGAATGGCGGCGGCTCGTGCACGCTCGGCCATGTCCAGCAATGTCTTTCTGTCCCAGTCAGCCAACGTGTTGGCGACGGCTTCCGCGGTGAACTGCGGCTGCTCAAAAATTTTGGCGGCTCCGGCTTTTTCCAGCGGCAGTGCATTCCAGTACTGCTGCCTGTCTTTATGCTGGAACGGCACGAAAATCGCGGGCAAACCTGCCGCAGCAATTTCACTGACCGTCAGCGCGCCAGATCGGCAGACCACCACATCAGCCCAGGCATAGGCCGCGGCCATATCATCAATAAACTCGGTCACTTTGTGCTGAGGTTGCCCCGCATCAGCATAAGCTTGTTCAACCGCTTGCTGCGCACCCTTTCCGCTTTGATGCCAGATAGAAATCTGATCGTCGAGCTTCGCGGCAACCTGCGGCATTGTCTGGTTTAAGACACGCGCGCCCTGCGAGCCGCCAACCACTAACACACGAATTTCACCTTCGCGCCCAGCCAGCCGCTGATCCGGCAATGGCAGTGCCAGCACATCAACACGAACGGGGTTCCCAACCACTTCTGCGTCAGGAAATGCGCCCGGGAACGCCTGCATCACCGTTTTGGCAATTTTCGACAGCCATTTGTTGGTCAGACCGGCAATGCCGTTCTGCTCGTGCAGTACCACTGGAATCCCTAATGACCACGCCGCCAGACCGCCTGGGCCTGAAACATATCCGCCCATTCCCAGCACCACATCCGGCTGAAAACGCTTCATGATGGCGCGGGCCTGTCGCCAGGCGTTGAAGATACGTATCGGCGCGAAAAGCATAGCCTTGAGGCCTTTTCCACGCAGACCCGAAATCTGAATAAAATCAATCTCGATGCCGTGCTTCGGCACTAAGTCCGCTTCCATACGATCGGCGGTACCGAGCCAGCGAACCTGCCAGCCCTGCTCCATCAGATGGTGCGCCACAGCCAGCCCCGGGAACACGTGCCCCCCGGTACCGCCTGCCATCACCATCAACCGCTTAGCCTGACCACTCATCGAACACCCCGTGTAAACGCCTGGGCTTTTTCCAGACGAGTTTCATAATCAATTCGCAACAGCAGCATGATTGCCGTCGACATAATCAGCAGACTGGAACCACCGTAACTGATAAGCGGCAGAGTCAGACCCTTGGTTGGCAGCATACCTGCCGCAGCCCCGACGTTAACTAACGCCTGAAAGCTGAACCAGACACCGATCGAACAAGCCAGAAAACCTGAGAAGCGCTGGTCAATCTCCAGCGCTTTACGGCCAATAGACATGGCGCGGAAAGCGACGAAGAATACCATTAAAAGGGCCAGTACCACACCGATATAGCCTAATTCCTCACCGATAATGGCGAAGATAAAGTCGGTATGCGCTTCCGGCAAATACTCCAGTTTCTGCACCGAGTTGCCGAGGCCCTGCCCCCATATTTCACCGCGGCCAAAGGCCATCAATGATTGGGTTAACTGGTAGCCACTGCCGAAGGGATCTTCCCACGGGTTCCAGAACGAGGTGACGCGGCGAATACGGTACGGTTCTGCAAGGATCAGCAGGACCACGGCGGAAATCCCCATGCCGATAATCGCGATGAACTGCCACAGTTTTGCCCCTGCCAGGAATAACATGGCCAGCGTGGTCACAAACAGCACAACCACCGTACCAAGGTCTGGCTGAGCCAGCAGCAGGATAGCCAGCACAAAAATCACGCCCATCGGTTTTAAGAAGCCGCGCAGGTTATTTCGAACCTCATCGCCCTTACGCACCAGATAGTTGGCGATGTAACAGAACAACGACAGCTTGGTCAGTTCCGCAGGCTGAATACGCAGCGGACCCAGAGCAATCCAGCGTGATGCCCCGTTAACGGAGCTCCCGACGACCAATACAATCAGCAGCATGCCAATCGACGCAATCAGCATCGCGGTGCTGTGACGCTGCCAGAAATCCATCGGCAGACGCAGCGTAACCAGCCCTAAACAGAACGCCAGAATGATGTACAGGCCATCACGTTTAGCAAACAAAAACGGATCGTTCGCCAGACGTTGCCCGACAGGCATAGAAGCCGAGGTCACCATGACAAAACCAATCGCCGCCAGGCCGAGTGTCAGCCACAGTAGCGTGCGATCGTACATCACCAGGCTGTCGGTATCTTTCTGCCGAGAGCCCATCACCCAGCCTTTCAGTGCCGCAAACAACCAGACCAGGACTCCCGATCCCGGTAAGCGCGGCAATCTCAGGCGAGGGAGAGATAAACGCATTAGCCTAACTCCTTCGCCAGGCGGGTAAACACATCCCCGCGCTGCTCAAAATTCTTAAATTGATCGAGGCTGGCACAGGCTGGCGACAGCAAAACCATATCGCCGGCTTTCAGCTGCGGCGCAATTGCACGCATCGCCTGTTCCATTGTTTCGGTGCGCGTTGCCACTTCAGGGCGCAGGGCAACCAGTGCATCACCGTCGCGACCAAAGCACCACAGGCGCACGTTGTCGCCTTTGAGATATGCTCTAAGCGGAGAAAAATCTGCCGCTTTACCATCGCCGCCCAACAGAAGATGCAGCGTACCGTCGACATGCAGGCCATTTAGCGCCGCTTCAGTGCTGCCGACGTTGGTTGCTTTAGAGTCGTTTATCCAGCGCACACCGTTATGTTCCAGCGTCAACTGGAAGCGGTGCGCCAGGCCAGTAAAGGTGGTCAGCGCTTTCAGGCTGCTGGCACGCGGTAAGCCCGCCGCATCCGCCAGAGCCAGTGCCGCCAGTGCGTTGCTGTAGTTGTGCTGTCCGGTGAGTTTCATCTCGCGTACGTTCAGCACCTTCTCGCCTTTCACGCGCAGCCAGGTTTCGCCCTGCTGACGATTGAGGTGATAGTCGCCCATGTTGACACCAAAACTCACGCAGCGCTCATCGGCTCCACGAACTGGCATGGTCAGCGCATCATCGGCATTGACCACGCAGGTTTTTG
Organism: Pantoea sp. sgz302252; assembly: GCF_047713085.1. Taxonomy (NCBI): domain Bacteria; kingdom Pseudomonadati; phylum Pseudomonadota; class Gammaproteobacteria; order Enterobacterales; family Erwiniaceae; genus Pantoea; species Pantoea sp. sgz302252. Next base: position 280,455 of record NZ_JBLFJW010000002.1, on the reverse strand, counting down.
CATTCTCATAAACGCGCAGTTTGGCTGCACGATATTGCTGCAGCCCAAACGGGTAGCGATCCATGTGATCTTCAGTCACGTTGAGGATCGTGGCCGCCACCGCCTGTAAACCGGAGGTGGTTTCCAGCTGGAAGCTTGAGAGTTCAAGCACGTACAGTTCACGCGAAACATCCAGCAGCATCAGCGCCGGCAGGCCGATATTGCCACCCACGCCCACATTGACACCTGCAGCTTTCGCCATTTCGCCCACCAGCGTGGTGACCGTGCTTTTGCCGTTAGAACCCGTTATAGCAATGATCGGCGCCTGAGCTTCACGGCAGAACAGCTCGATGTCGCCGACAATTTCGACACCGGCATCCGCCGCCGCGCTCAAGGAAGGGTGCGCTAAGGCAATACCAGGGCTGGCAACAATTAAATCTGCCGCCAGCAACCAGTCATCATTCAGACCACCAACATGACGCTCCACTTCTTCAGGCAGCTTATCGAGACCCGGAGGAGTGGCTCGGGTATCCATGACCCGCGGCGTTACGCCCTGCGCCAGGAAGAAATCCACGCAGGAAAGCCCGGTCATTCCCAGACCGATGATGACGACGTTTTTATCCTGGTAATCTGCCATCATTAACGTACCTTCAGCGTGGCCAGGCCAATCAGGACCAGCATCAGTGAAATAATCCAGAAGCGCACGATAACGCGCGGTTCCGGCCAGCCTTTCAGTTCATAGTGGTGATGAATCGGTGCCATGCGGAAGATGCGCTGACCGCGCAGCTTGAAGGAGCCCACCTGCAAAATAACCGACAGCGTTTCGACCACGAACACGCCGCCCATGATGACCAGCAGGAATTCCTGACGCAGCAGTACCGCGATGATGCCCAGTGCGCCGCCCAGTGCCAGCGAACCCACATCACCCATGAAAACTTGAGCGGGATAAGTGTTGAACCACAGGAAGCCTAAACCTGCCCCCACTATCGCGGTGCAGACGATAACCAGTTCCCCCGCATGACGCAGATACGGAATGTGCAGGTAGTTCGCAAAGTTCATGTTACCGGTCGCCCACGCCACCAGCGCAAAGCCCGCCGCCACGAAGACCGTCGGCATGATAGCCAGGCCGTCGAGACCGTCCGTCAGGTTCACCGCGTTGCCGGTGCCGACAATCACGAAGTAGGCCAGCAGGATGTAGAAGATACCGAGTTGCGGCATGACATCTTTAAAAAACGGCACAACCAGCTCGGTGGCTGGCGTGTCTTTCCCGACCATGTAAAGCGCAAAGGCCACGCCCAGCGCAATCACCGACATCCAGAAATATTTCCAGCGGGCAATCAGGCCTTTGGTGTCTTTGCGCACAACTTTGCGGTAGTCGTCGACAAAACCAATGATGCCGTAACCGACCAGAACGACCAGTACGCACCAGACGTACGGGTTAGACGGATAAGCCCACAGCAGTACTGAAACCACAATCGCGGTCAGGATCATGATCCCGCCCATGGTTGGCGTTCCACGTTTGCTGAAGTGCGACTCAGGGCCGTCATTACGGACGACCTGACCGAAAGAGAGTTTTTGCAGACGGGCGATCATGCGCGGGCCCATCCACAAAGAGATGAACAGCGCAGTCAGCAGGCTGACGATGGCGCGAAACGTCAGATAGGAAAAGACGTTAAAGCCAGAATAATATTTGACCAAATGTTCGGCCAGCCACACTAACATGTCCCATTCTCCTGTAAAGCGCGAACCACCTCTTCCATGGCAGCGCTACGTGAACCTTTCACCAAAATAGTGATAATTTGATGTTCTTCGATCAGTGACTTAAGGCGTGCAATCGCTGCGGGTTTATCCGCGAAATGCTCGCCGACACCGCTTGCATCGCTAATCGCTTTGCTTTGTTTGCCAACGCTCAGCACGCAATCAATGCCTGCCGCTTGTGCCGCTTCGCCCACTTGTTGGTGGCAGGCTTCACTTTCAGCCCCAAGCTCAGCCATATCGCCCACAACAAATACGCGGTAACCCGGCATTTCGGATAAGACCTGCGCCGCCGCCGTCATTGAGCCAACGTTGGCGTTGTAGGAGTCATCCAGTAAGAGCTGATTTTCAGCAAGCTGGATCGGGAACAAACGCCCCGGCACCGCTTTCAGTGAGGCTAACCCAGCTTTTACTGCGGGCAGAGTTGCGCCCACAGCCATGGTCAAAGCCGTGGCCGCTAAAGCATTCGCGATATTGTGACGACCCGGTAATGGCAGCAAAACGTCAATGTTGCCCACTGGCGTTTGCAGCGAGAATTCGGTGCCGTGGCTGGTGACGTGAACGTTGTTAGCCGTGAAATCACTGTTCGCCGCATTCGGTGAGAAGCGCCAGACTTTACGGTCACCAATCACGCTCTGCCAGTTCAGCCAGTCGTTATTGTCGGCATTAAGGATAGCGATGCCGTTCAGCGGTAAGCCGGTGAAGATTTCACCTTTCGCTTTCGCCACCCCCGCCAGAGAGCCAAAACCTTCTAAATGTGCCGCCGCGAGGTTATTCACCAGCGCCGCTTCCGGGCGAGTCAGGCCAACTGTCCAGGCGATTTCGCCCTGATGGTTCGCACCCAACTCAATCACCGCGTACTCATGTTCTTTGGTCAGACGCAGCAGCGTCATCGGTACGCCGATGTCGTTGTTCAGGTTGCCTGCGGTGTAGAGCGTATTCCCGCACTGGCTCAGAATCGATGCCGCCATCTCTTTCACAGAGGTCTTGCCGGAAGAGCCGGTTAACGCAATCACACGCGTAGGCACCTGTTGGCGAACCCATGCAGCCAGTTCACCAAACGCCAGACGGGTGTCTTTCACCAACACCTGCGGCAAATCGCAATCGACTTTGCGGCTCACCAGCAGCGCACCTGCGCCAGCCGCTTTTGCCTGCTCGGCAAAATCGTGCGCATCAAAACGCTCGCCTTTCAGTGCCACAAACAGGCAGCCAGCGGTAATTTTGCGAGTATCTGTGGTCACCGCATCAATCGTTGCGTCCTGACCGTGCAGCTCGCCGTTGAGGATCTCAGCGATGCGGCTTAGCGTTACGCTAATCATGCGATCACCCCCAGCAGGCGGGCTGCGGTGACGCGGTCGGAGTAGTCGAGACGGCGGTTACCGACGATTTGATAATCTTCATGGCCTTTGCCAGCCAGCAGCACCACGTCAATCTCTTTGGCCTGCATGATGGCGGCGGTGACCGCTTCGGCTCGGCCTTCCATCACTTTGGCGTGGCCCGCGTCGAGCATTCCCGCCAGAATGTCGTTGATGATGGCGCGCGGCTCTTCGGTGCGCGGGTTGTCGTCGGTGACGACAGCAATATCCGCGAATTGCTCGGCGATGGCTCCCATCAGCGGGCGCTTGCCTTTGTCACGGTCACCGCCGCAGCCAAACACGCACCAGAGTTTGCCCGCACAGTGCAGACGTGCCGCTTCGAGCGCTTTTTCCAGCGCATCTGGCGTGTGAGCGTAATCAACCACAACGGTAGGTTTACCCGGCGCAGTGAACACTTCCATACGCCCGCAAACCGGCTGAAGACGTGCCGCTGTTTTCAGCAGTTCGGCCAGTGGATAATCCAGTGCCAACAGTGTTGCCAGCGCCAACAGAAGGTTGCTGACGTTAAACGCCCCCATCAGACGGCTTTCGATTTCGCCCTGACCCCAACTGGAGTCAAACTGGATGGTCGCGCCGCTGTCGTGATAGTTCACTGCAGTCGCTTTCAGCCAGCGGCCGTGGCAGTTCGGGTTGATGTGATCTTCCATCGATACCGCAACCGCATCCGGCAGTTTTGCCAGCCAGCGGCGGCCCACTTCGTCATCGGCGTTGATGATTGCCTGACCAAAGTGGTGCGTGGAGTAGAGCATCCATTTTGCCGCTTCGTAGTGCTCCATATCGCCGTGATAGTCGAGATGGTCGCGGCTGAGGTTGGTAAACACGGAAGCCACAAATCTCAGTGCAGCGACACGGTGCTGAACCAGACCGTGGGAAGAAACCTCCATTGCGGCAAAGGAAGCCCCCTGCTCTGCCAGACCTGACAGCACGTGCTGCACGTCAACAGCGGAACCGGTGGTATTTTCCGTTGGCACGACTTTGCCCAACAGACCATTCCCCACCGTGCCCATTACCGCACTGGTTTCACCGAGCAGCTGCGCCCACTGCGCCAGCAACTGAGTGGTGGTCGTTTTGCCGTTGGTTCCGGTGACGCCCACCAGGTGGAGTTGTTCAGAAGGTTGATGGTAGAAACGCCCGGCCAGCGCGGACAAGCGTTCGTTCAACTGGCTGAGATAGATGACTGGCACACCGTGCATTTCACGGATTTCGCCATCAGCGGCTTCATCTTTTGCTTCAGCAATAATGGCAGCTACACCTTGCGCTATCGCCTGCGGGATATATCGACGCCCGTCCGCCTGATGACCTAAAACAGCCACGAAAAGATCGCCCGACGCCGCCACACGGCTGTCGAGTGTCATTTCTCGCAGTGCTCGCTCCGGTGCATTTGGCACCCACGGAGCCAGAAGGTCGCGCAAATTACGATCTGCCACCTGTTCCCTCGCCTTGATTAGTCACAAATTCACTTTTTTCGCCCGTAGACAGCGCATCAGGTTCGATGTTCATGGTGCGCAGCACGCCGCCCATGATGGCACCAAACACTGGCGCAGATACGGCACCGCCGTAGTACTTACCGGCCTGCGGATCGTTAATCACCACCACCAGCGCAAAGCGCGGCTGGCTGGCTGGCGCAACGCCCGCGGTATAAGCAATGTATTTGTTGATGTATTTACCGTCTGGCCCCACTTTTTTCGCGGTACCGGTCTTGATGGCGATGCGGTAGCCTTTGATCGCCGCTTTCACGCCGCCGCCGCCAGGCAGCGCCACGCTTTCCATCATGTGAACGACGGTACGAACAATGGGTTCCGGGAAGATACGTTCGCCCGGAACGGGTGGGTCAACTTTGGTAATCGACAGCGGGCGATACACCCCGTAGCTGCCAATCGTTGCGTAGACTCGCGCTAACTGTAACGGCGTTACCATTAGCCCGTAGCCGAAAGAGAAGGTGGCCCTCTCTATGTCAGACCACCGTTGTTTTTGAGGATATAAGCCACTGCGTTCTCCGACCAACCCCAAATTGGTCGCTTTTCCCAATCCAAAACGTGAGTAAGTATCTACTAACGCTGAGGAGGGCATCGCTAACGCCAGTTTGGAAACTCCGACGTTACTCGACTTCTGTAGCACCCCGGTAAGGGTCAATTCGCTGTAACGCGCCACGTCTTTGATTTCGTGACCGTTAATTCGGTAAGGAACGGTGTTCAGCACCGTGTTTTCAGTGACGATGCCGCGCTGCAGCGCCGTCATGACCACCATCGGTTTGACAGTGGAACCTGGCTCGAAGACGTCGGTTATCGCGCGGTTACGCATCGCATCTTTTGCCGTGCCGGTAAAGTTGTTTGGGTTGTACGACGGGCTGTTTGCCATCGCCAGCACTTCACCGGTGCTGACATCCACCAACACTGCGCTGCCCGATTCCGCTTTGTTAAACGCCACGGCGTTGTTCAGTTCGCGGTAAACCAGCGCCTGCAAGCGTTCGTCAATGCTCAACGCCAGGTTATGTGCCGCCTGGCTGTCGGTGGAGGAGATATCTTCAATAACGCGACCGTAGCGGTCTTTACGCACGATGCGCTCGCCCGGTTGTCCGGTCAGCCATTTATCAAAGCTTTTTTCGACGCCTTCAATGCCCTGGCTGTCGACGTTGGTGAAGCCAATGAGGTGAGCGGTCACTTCCCCTGAAGGGTAATAACGGCGAGATTCTTCGCGCAGATGAATCCCCGGCAGCTTGAGCTTTTTGATGTAATCGGCCATATCAGGGTTAACCTGACGAGCCAGATAGATAAAGCGCATGCGCGGGTTGCTGTTGATACGCGTCGCCAGCTGATCCAGCGGCATGTTGAGCGCATCGGCCAACGCCTTCCAGCGGTTATCAATGCTCACGCCACCGGCATCGTGCAGCTCTTTAGGATCGGCCCAAATCGCTTTCACTGGCACACTCACCGCCAGTGGGCGACCAGAGCGGTCGGTAATCATGCCACGAGACGTTGCAACTTCCTGCACGCGCAGAGAGCGCATGTCGCCCTGACGTACCAGCATGTCTGGATTAATTATCTGTAACCAGGCCACACGGCCCAGCAGGAAAGCCATCGCCAGCAAAATGCACCCGCAAAGCAACGCAAAACGCCAACTGATAAAGTTGGCCTGTTCTTCCTGACGTTTTGGTTTAAGCGTCTTTGCCGCTGCTTTCATTGCGTTACGATAATCCTTATTTCTGTCGCGTCTATTTCTGAACGACGATGTTTTCCTGTGAAGGATCGACATGCTGCATTTGCAGCTTCTCCGTCGCGATCCGTTCTACCCGGCTGTGATCGCCGAGCGCATTTTCTTCGAGGATCAGGTTGCGCCACTCGATATCCAGAGCGTCACGTTCCAGAACCAGTTGTTCACGTTGGTCTGTTAACAAACGGGTATGGTGAGCCGTTGTCACTACCGTCACAGCCGAAATGATGATGCAAATGAACAGGCAGAGTGGCAGCTTCCCAAACCGCAAAAGATCGTCGCCGATCACGCCAGGCAAGGCATGGCGCTCGTTGCTTCCTAACGATCCTTTCACTTTGCTTAGGGCTTCTGACACTCTGCTGATCATGCGTTCGTCCTCTCTGCAATGCGCAGAACTGAACTACGAGCGCGTGGATTCTCTGCCACTTCTTGTTCGCCCGGCATCAACTTGCCTAGTGCTCGCAAGTGACGGCCACCCAGTTTCCTGAGTTGCTCTTCGGTCATCGGTAACCCGGCCGGAACCTGTGGACCGCGGCTTTGTTCACGCATAAAGCGTTTCACAATGCGGTCTTCCAGCGAGTGGAAACTGATGATGGAGAGCCGCCCACCCGGGGCAAGCACGTCGAGCGAGCTTTTTAGCGCCTGCTCTATCTCCTCAAGTTCACTGTTCACCCAGATGCGCACCGCCTGGAAAGTACGGGTCGCAGGATGTTTGAATTTGTCCTTCACCGGCATCGCCGCCGCGATAACTTCCGCCAGCTCTTTGGTGCGGGTCATCGGTTCTACGCGATTGCGTTCAACGATGGCGCGAGCAATACGTTTGCCGAAACGCTCTTCGCCAAAGGTTTTAATAACCCAGGCGATGTCCGCTTCGTCCGCCGTTTGCAGCCACTGGGCAGCAGACTGACCCCGCGTCGGGTCCATACGCATATCCAGCGGCCCATCACGCATGAAGGAGAAGCCGCGCTCTGCGTCGTCAAGCTGAGGTGAAGAGACACCAAGATCGAGAAGAATGCCGTCGATCTTGCCAATAAGATCACGCTCGGCCACGTAATCGGCCAGCGCGGAAAAAGGTCCATGCACGATGGAAAAGCGAGGGTCATCGAGGGTGCTCGCCTCAGCGATCGCCTGCGGATCACGATCGATAGCCAGCAGCTGCCCTTCCGCACCCAGATGCGACAGGATCAGACGCGAGTGGCCACCGCGACCGAAGGTGCCATCAATGTAGATACCGTCAGGACGAATATTCAGGCCGTTGACAGCCTCATCCAGCAGTACCGTTGTATGTTTGAAATTTTCCATCATTTTATAAGGACAAGTCCTGCAACCGCTCCGACAATTCTCCGGAGGCGGACTGCTCAGCGTCGATATCTTCCTTGACCCGTTGATACCAGGTCGATTCATCCCACAGTTCAAACTTGTTGAACTGCCCGACCAGCATCACTTCTTTAGTCAGTCCGGCGTGTTGCCGTAAAACCGGCGCAATCAGCAAACGACCGGCGTTGTCCATTTGACATTCGCTGGCATGCCCCAGCAGCAGACGCTGCACGCGGCGCTCTGCGGGATTCATGCTCGACAGTCGTGACAATTTTTGCTCGATGATTTCCCATTCAGGCAGTGGGTAAAGCAGCAGGCACGGGTGATGGATGTCAATGGTGCAAACCATTTGACCGACAGCGTTCTCGTTCAGCAAATCCCGGTACCGGGTCGGCACCGCTAAGCGCCCTTTGCTGTCGAGATTGACTAACGTCGCTCCACGGAACATGCCAGCCTCACCCCTTTTCTCCACTTTCACCCACAAATTCCCACATAAAGGAGTTTACGGAGCGGAGGAAAAGCTTGTCAAGCCAGCACTGGTGCCATAAGAGTCCGAAAACTCAATATTGGACACCAATATTCGCCCTGATTAATTTCTGTCCAGCGAACGAGGCAAAATAACGTTATGAATACTGGCGAGAAAAAAACCAACAGGTTCGTAACGATTTTGAACAACTCAATCTCACAAAGGTGAAAATATAAAGTGTCAGTTTGCGACGTGCGCGGCATTTTAGGACATTCTCTACCGCGTTAATAGCCCTTATGGGAACTGTTTCTGCCAGCTTGCAGCCGCTAAAGGGTGAGGAAATGTGAGAGTAAGAATGAAGTGACTGTTAATTCTGCAAAAGCCTCGCAGAATGTAACAAAACAATACAAAGAAAACGAAACTTTACTTTCTATTAACCTAAATTAATTCATTTTAACTCAGATAAATAACAGGGTTTATTAAGAATCCGGGGAATTTAAGGAATTGTCTGAATAAGAAGTTTCCTCACATTCTTCTGCCGATTTGGAAAGGCAATCACCGTTAATTGCCTTTTCCTTTCCCTTATCGGCGGCTGAGACTGCCACGACGATAAAGATTACGGCGGATTCGACTCAGACCAGGCTTCGGCTTGCGCGGCTCGTCCAGACTGGCGAGAACGATTTCCAGCACGCGCTCGGCCACATCACGATGACGCTGGGCCACCGCTAAAACCGGACACTGCAGGAAATCGAGCAGCTCGTGATCGCCAAAGGTCGCGATAGCCAGGTCCGAAGGCAATTTACCTTCGCGACGCAGCGTCACATCCATCACGCCCTGAAGCAGCGCGAAAGAGGTGGTGAACAACGCCTGTGGCATTGGGTGGGTTTCCAGCCACTTCTCAAACAGCTGCGCGGCAGCTTCACGTTCGTAGCTGTTGGCATAGAGGAAATGGACATCGCGAGAGTCTTCTTTCCACGCAGTGCGGAAACCTTGCTCGCGTAAGAAACTGACGGACAGCTCCGGTAATGCGCCAAGATAGAGGACAGTCTCCGCAGGGAATTTCCGTAACTCTGCAGCTAAGGCTTCCGAATCTTCCTGATCGGCACCCACTACACTGGTGAAATGCTCGCGATCGAGTGCACGATCCAGCGCCACGATCGGGAAAGGATCGTTCGCCCAACGTTGATAGAACGGGTGCTCCGGCGGCAACGAGGTCGAAACAATGATCGCGTCAACCTGACGTTGCAGCAGGTGCTCAATGCAGCGCATCTCGTTATCTGGCTGATCTTCAGAACAGGCAATCAATAGTTGATAGCCACGTTGACGTGCCTGACGCTCGAGATAGTTAGCAATGCGGGTATAACTGGTGTTTTCGAGATCGGGGATAACCAGACCAATGGAACGCGTACGTCCAGCACGCAGGCCAGCCGCCACAGCATTAGGATGGTAATTATGCTCACGCACGACAGCCATGACCTTCTCGACCGTTTTATCGCTAACACGGTACTGTTTGGCCTTTCCGTTGATCACATAACTTGCCGTGGTGCGCGATACGCCGGCAAGCCTGGCGATTTCGTCCAGTTTCACAATTGCCCCTTGCTTAAAATGTACAATCCATAACCATTGTTAAATTATGGGATAAATTCCATGACATCTAAACGCAGAATAAAGATCGCGGCAACCGCTTTTGTTGCCACTTCCCACTGATTTCGCAAAAAAAAGCCCGACGTCGAACGCCGGGCTACGTATTTCGGATGAAACTCAGGCTTATCGCATGATCTTGTCACCGCGAGACAGGCCAACCACGCCTGAACGCGCCACTTCAACAATCCTCGCAACGTCACGCAGCGAGGCAAGAAAAGCGTCAAGCTTGTCGCTCGTCCCGGCAAGCTGAACGGTATAAATAGAAGGCGTAACATCGATTATCTGCCCACGGAAGATCTCAGTGTTACGTTTCACCTCTTCGCGCCCGTAACCGCTGGCCTGAACTTTCACCAGCATAATTTCACGTTCTACGTGTGCCCCCTGCCCCAGCTCGCTGACGCGTAACACGTCGACCAGTTTGTGCAGCTGCTTTTCAATCTGCTCGATAACTTTTTCATCCCCAACGGTCTGAATCGTCATGCGAGACAAGGTTGGATCGTCTGTCGGGGCGACAGTCAGGCTTTCAATGTTGTAGCCACGCTGAGAAAAGAGCCCAATCACGCGTGATAAAGCACCCGATTCATTCTCTAACAGGACTGATAATATCCGGCGCATAATCAGGTTCTCTCCGTTTTGCTTAACCACATTTCATCCATACCCCCGCCGCGGATGTGCATCGGGTAGACATGCTCGCTACCGTCGACGATAACATCCACAAACACCAGCCGGTTGTTACGTACGTGCTCCAGCGCTTCTGCCAGTTTCGCTTCCAGCGCTGCAGGCTCGCTGACGCGGATGCCCACGTGGCCGTAAGCCTCGGCGAGACGAACAAAATCAGGCAAAGACGACATATAGGACTGAGAATGACGACCCGAGTAGATCATGTCCTGCCATTGTTTGACCATGCCGAGATAGCCGTTGTTGAGGTTCAGCACCAGCACCGGTAGCTCATATTGCAGGGCAGTCGACAGCTCCTGAATATTCATCTGAATACTGCCATCACCGGTTACGCAGACCACCGTCTCTTCCGGCAGCGCCATCTTCACGCCCAGCGCGGCTGGTAAGCCAAAGCCCATCGTGCCTAAACCACCCGAGTTAATCCAGTGACGTGGCTTGTCGAACGGATAGTAAAGGGCGGCAAACATTTGATGCTGGCCGACATCTGACGTGACGTAGGCATCGCCGTTAGTCAGCTTCCAGATGGTCTCAATCACGGCTTGCGGTTTAATGTGCTCACTTTGAGTGTCATATTTCAGGCACTGGCGAGAACGCCATTGCTCAATTTGCTGCCACCAGTCACGAATATCATCCAGCGGCTGAGTCGTCGTTTCTTGCTCCAGCAGCTCAAGCATTTGCTCCAGCACCAGACGAGCATCACCGACAATCGGCACATCCGCCGAGACCGTTTTAGAGATAGAGGTTGGGTCGATATCGATGTGCAGCACCGTCGCATTAGGGCAATACTTCGCGAGGTTGTTGGTTGTACGGTCGTCGAAGCGTACGCCAACCGCAAAAATGACATCGGAATTGTGCATGGTCATGTTGGCTTCATAAGTTCCATGCATGCCCAACATTCCGAGCGCCTGACGATGTGAAGCGGGAAACGCTCCCAGTCCCATCAAAGAAGACGCGACAGGCAAATTCAGTTTCTCAATCAGCGTATGCAGTTCACCTTCACAGGCTGAATTGATTGCCCCACCGCCGACATATACCACGGGTTTTTTGGCCGCAATAAGCGTTTGCAAAGCGCGCTTGATTTGCCCTTTATGCCCCGTGGTCGTCGGGTTATAAGAGCGCATGCTAACCGTCTCCGGCCAGCTATAAGGCAGCTTATTAGCCGGGTTGAGAATATCTTTTGGCAAATCGACAACGACTGGCCCTGGCCGACCACTGGCTGCCAGCCAGAACGCTTTCTTCAGCACGCCAGGGATATCTTCGGTTTGTTTGACCAGGAAGCTGTGTTTCACCACCGGGCGGGAAACGCCCACCATGTCACACTCCTGGAAGGCATCGTAACCAATCAGTGAGGTCGCCACCTGCCCTGACAGCACCACCAGCGGGATGGAATCCATATAAGCCGTGGCAATTCCCGTTATGGCGTTGGTCGCCCCGGGACCGGAAGTGACAAGCACCACACCGACTTCCCCTGTTGCGCGAGCCAGGCCGTCGGCCATATGTACCGCTGCTTGTTCGTGGCGAACCAGAACGTGATCGATTCCACCGACAGTATGCAACGCATCATAGATATCGAGGACGGCGCCTCCGGGATAGCCGAAAACCTGCTTTACGCCTTGATCGATTAACGATCGGACGACCATCTCGGCGCCAGACAACATCTCCATGGTTTGCCTCCAGGCTTAGTGAATGACGGCAGAACTCATTTCCGCATCGTCACACAACAGGACACCACTGCGCCCTGTTGATTTTAGAATGACAGCATTTCCTTAACATAACCGCTCGCTCTCGGGCAGGCAATCAGCCTCCGGGTTGAGACCCTGGTAACAAACAGGAGAAATGAAAAGTCCACTTCACATTCGTGGTGGAATACTTCAGAGATAAGAAAAGACGATAGGGAATATGTGGGAAATCAGGACGCTGACAGATAATCATCCATTTTTATTCTGATGAACAAGCAGTGAAAAAAATGGCATTAGAGAAAAATATCGATTTTATTACGAATAACGCTATAAACCAGATGCGAACGCATCTGGTTTAAGCAGAGGCAATTAATCGCGGCAAACAGAAACCAGCAGTTCTTCCATCCACTGATGACCTTTATCTCGTCCTGCAGCTTCATGCCAGGAAAGATAACAAGTTCGGCTATTGAGTTTCATTGGCAACGGTAAAACCTGAATGTTAAGTTTTTCCGTGAACTCTTCCGCCAGCCATCTCGGCGCAATCGCAACGAGCTGCGTTTGAGAAACAACATTAAGCACACTGATTAATGCCATCCCCTGATAGGCGATGCAGGCCTGCTTTTCTGGTGTGTCATACCAGGGTTGGCTAAATGAGGCGTAACGTTCCAGAGAAACAATCGCATGCTCTTCGCGATAAATATCGCTTTCTTTCAACGGCCCGACCAGACGCGGATGGTTCGCACTGGCAACCAACACCATTTCATCACGGAATAAAGGCACACAGGCAAACTCCGGACGGCGGAATTCCTCATAGCCAATAACAAATTCCAGTTCCTGATAACGCAGTTGGTGTTCTGTATTCTGATTTAAGCTGGACTTAAAGACGAGATGAATATTCGGTGCGATCTGACTCACATTATTCAGAATTAATGAGGTCAACCGGTTATCCAGCGGACTGCAGACACAAAGATTAAACACGCGTTCACTGGTGACAGGTTCGAATCCGGAGCCTGGCAACTCATTCTGCACCAGTTGCAATGCCTGACGAATTGAGCCAAACAGCTGGGATGCCCTTGCTGTGGGCTGGATGCCGCGCCCGTAGCGAACGAACAACTCATCGTTGAACATCACTTTCAAACGCGCTACGGCGTTACTGACCGCCGGTTGCGACATACCCAGAAAGTGTGCGGCACGGGTAATATTTTGCTCTTGCATCACCGCATCAAAAACGGTCAGTAAATTTAAATCCACTGAACGTAATTGTGGCCGATGCGCTTCCGGAGCAGAAGCAGATGTGGGTACTTCTCTTTCGACGATCATGGTTGACTCCAATGTCACACGTAACTCCCTTGCCTGACTGCAGCAATACATTTCGAAAATATGATTTACCATGCAAATACATTCAGCAGAAGAGTTGCGGAGAAATTTAGGAATTTATAAAGCCCTTCCAGCCTTTGCTGGCAAACACGCCTTACACTTATGTGCAATATGCCACCAAACAATAACCAGCACTTTGTAAGCCAAGTTTACTCATAAACCATATCAATAAACAACAGCACGACAAGACAAGCAATATTTTAGCATTCTTAAATTGCCTTTTAAGAATCTTAGAATCACATAACAAATTATTATCAATAAATTATGAAAATTCCTAAAAACTGATGACTTAATCAATTTAGTGTCACTATATCATTGCGTTACACGAAAACGCCGAAGCTGTTAGTCTGTATCCGGATAAAAATAGATATTGAAAATTGATTCAATTTATTAAAAACATGAATCGCCGCTAAAACATTCTGCGAAAAAAAACGACTCGGCCAGCACAATTAGCTTAAGAAAACTCGCAGAATCCCTCTCCAGAAACCGAAATCAAACCCAGAAAAGGTTGACATCAATCTTCGTATCCAGTACCACTAGAAGCCTATCGCATTCATCTGGAGCATGACGTAATGACTCGCAACTCTCGTTTCAACAGTCTACTACTACTAAACGCATTCACTGTGCGCGGTAGACTGGTGGGCGACGTTCAACGTTAAGTCATCTTCCAGCAAGACTGAAAACCCGCGCCTTAGCGCGGGTTTTTTTATGCTCGTAGCAAGGCGACCTAAGACTGACAAGGACCAAAAACCATGAGCCAACAAGTCGTTATCTTCGATACCACCTTACGTGACGGTGAACAGGCATTGCAGGCAAGCCTGAGTGTAAAAGAGAAACTGCAGATTGCCCTGGCCCTTGAGCGTATGGGCGTCGACGTCATGGAAGTCGGTTTCCCGGTTTCTTCCCCTGGCGATTTTGAGTCCGTTCAGACCATTGCACGCACTATCAAAAACAGCCGCGTGTGTGGCTTAGCCCGCTGCGTTGAGAAAGATATTGATGTTGCGGCTGAATCACTGAAAGTGGCGGAAGCCTTCCGTATCCATACGTTCATTGCTACCTCGCCAATGCATATTGCCACCAAATTGCGCAGCACCCTGGATGAGGTTATCGAGCGTTCTGTCTATATGATCAAACGCGCTCGTAACCACACCGATGACGTAGAGTTTTCCTGTGAAGATGCTGGCCGCACACCGATTGCCGACCTCGCTCGCGTTGTCGAAGCCGCGATCACCGCCGGGGCGCGCACCATCAACATTCCGGATACCGTCGGCTACACCATGCCGTTTGAGTTCGCCAGCATTATTTCTGGCCTGTATGAGCGCGTACCGAATATCGATAAAGCGATCATCTCCGTGCACACCCACGATGATTTGGGCTTAGCGGTCGGCAACGCCATCGCCGCCGTTCACGCAGGTGCTCGTCAGGTAGAAGGCGCGATGAACGGTATCGGTGAGCGCGCTGGTAACTGCTCACTGGAAGAAGTGATCATGGCTATCAAGGTCCGCAAAGACATTATGAACGTGCAGACCCGCATCAATCACAACGAAATCTGGCGCACCAGCCAGACCGTCAGCCAGATTTGCAACATGCCCATCCCGGCGAATAAAGCGATTGTTGGCACGGGCGCCTTCGCTCACTCCTCCGGTATTCACCAGGACGGCGTGCTGAAGAATCGTGAAAACTACGAAATCATGACCCCGGAATCTATCGGTCTGAATCAGGTGCAACTGAACCTGACGTCCCGCTCTGGTCGTGCGGCAGTGAAACACCGCATGGACGAAATGGGTTACAAAGAATCCGATTACAGCCTGGATAACCTGTACGACGCGTTCCTGAAACTGGCCGATAAGAAAGGTCAGGTCTTTGATTACGACCTGGAAGCGCTGGCCTTCATTAACAAGCAGCAGGAAGAGCCAGAGCATTTCCGTCTGGATTATTTCAGCGTGCAGTCTGGCTCCAACGATATCGCAACCGCGTCAGTCAAACTGGCCTGCGGCGAAGAAGTGAAAGCAGAAGCCGCCAACGGCAACGGTCCGGTCGATGCGGTTTACCAGGCCATCAACCGCATCACCAACTACAACATTGAGCTGGTGAAATACGGTCTGACCGCCAAAGGTCACGGCAAAGATGCCCTGGGCCAGGTGGATATCGTCGCCAACTATAACGGTCGTCGTTTCCACGGCGTCGGGCTGGCAACGGATATCGTCGAATCCTCCGCCAAAGCGATGGTTCACGTGCTGAACAACATCTGGCGTGCCAATGAAGTCGAAAAAGAGTTGCAGCGCAAAGCGCAGAATAACGAGAACAAAAAGGAAACCGTGTAATGTCGAAGAATTACCATATTGCTGTGTTACCGGGTGACGGTATTGGCCCGGAAGTGATGACACAAGCCCTGAAAGTCCTGGAAGCCGTCCGTCAGCGTTTTGACATTCGTATTACCACCAGCCATTACGATGTCGGTGGCATTGCCATCGACAAACACGGCCAGCCGCTGCCGCAGGCAACGGTCGAAGGCTGTGAACAGGCTGATGCCATTCTGTTTGGCTCTGTCGGTGGGCCAAAATGGGAACACCTGCCGCCAGCCGAACAGCCTGAGCGTGGTGCCTTACTGCCACTGCGTAAGCACTTTAAACTGTTCTCTAACCTGCGCCCGGCAAAACTGTATCAAGGCCTGGAAGAGTTCTGCCCGCTGCGCGCGGATATCGCCGCTAACGGCTTCGACATTCTTTGCGTGCGCGAACTGACCGGCGGCATTTACTTCGGTCAGCCGAAAGGCCGTGAAGGCAGCGGTCAGCATGAAAAAGCGTTCGATACCGAGGTGTATCACCGCTTTGAAATCGAACGCATTGCGCGCATCGCGTTTGAGTCCGCTCGCAAACGCCGTCACAAAGTGACCTCTATCGATAAAGCCAACGTGTTGCAGACCTCTATTCTGTGGCGCGAAATCGTCAACGAGATTGCCAAAGAGTATCCGGACGTTGCGCTGTCCCATATGTACATCGACAACGCCACCATGCAGCTGATTAAAGATCCGTCTCAGTTCGACGTCCTGCTGTGCTCCAACCTGTTTGGCGACATTCTCTCTGATGAATGCGCGATGATCACCGGCTCCATGGGCATGCTGCCTTCCGCCAGCCTGAACGAGCAAGGTTTTGGTCTGTATGAGCCTGCGGGCGGCTCTGCGCCAGATATCGCAGGCAAAAACATCGCTAACCCGATTGCGCAGATCCTCTCCCTGGCCTTGCTGCTGCGTTACAGCCTCGATGCCAACGAGGCGGCAACCGCTATCGAAAGCGCAATCAACCGTGCATTAGAAGAAGGCGTGCGCACTGGCGATTTAGCCCGTGGTAACGCAGCCGTCAGTACCGATGAAATGGGCGATATCATTGCCCGCTATGTAGCTGAAGGGGTGTAATCATGGCGAAGACGTTATATGAAAAATTGTTTGATGCGCACATCGTGCATGAAGCGCCAAACGAAACCCCGCTGCTGTATATCGACCGTCATCTGGTCCATGAAGTGACGTCTCCGCAGGCGTTCGACGGCCTGCGTGCGCATAAGCGTCCTGTACGTCAGCCAGGTAAAACATTCGCGACGATGGATCACAACGTCTCGACAGAAACCAAAGACATCAACGCTTCCGGCGAGATGGCACGCATTCAGATGCAGGAACTGATTAAGAACTGCAACGAGTTCGGCGTCGAGTTGTATGACCTGAATCACCCGTATCAGGGTATCGTCCACGTGATGGGCCCAGAGCAAGGCATCACCCTGCCGGGCATGACCATTGTCTGCGGCGATTCCCATACCGCAACCCACGGCGCGTTTGGCGCGCTGGCGTTCGGGATTGGCACCTCTGAAGTTGAACACGTTCTGGCGACCCAAACCCTGAAACAGGGTCGCGCTAAAACCATGAAAATTGAAGTCACCGGCAAAGCAGCACCGGGCATTACCGCAAAAGACATCGTGCTGGCGATTATCGGCAAAACCGGTAGCGCTGGCGGTACCGGTCACGTGGTTGAATTCTGTGGCGATGCCATTCAGGCGTTGAGCATGGAAGGCCGTATGACCCTGTGCAATATGGCTATCGAATTGGGCGCAAAGGCAGGTCTGGTCGCGCCGGATGAAACCACCTTCAACTACGTGAAAGGCCGCTTACATGCACCGAAAGGCCAGACTTTCGATGATGCCGTGAATTACTGGAAGACCCTGAAAACCGACGAAGGTGCTAAATTCGATACCGTTGTCACTCTGAAAGCCGAAGATATCGCGCCACAGGTGACCTGGGGCACTAACCCGGGCCAGGTGATTTCCGTTAACGACAACATCCCGGACCCGGCTTCCTTTGCCGATCCGGTAGAACGCGCAAGTGCGGAGAAAGCCCTGGCGTACATGGGCCTGAAACCGGGCGTACCGCTGACAGAAGTCGCTATCGACAAAGTGTTTATCGGCTCCTGCACTAACTCCCGCATTGAAGATTTACGTGCAGCCGCTGAAATCGCCAAAGGCCGTAAAGTCGCGCCAGGCGTTCAGGCTCTGGTCGTTCCAGGTTCTGGTCCGGTAAAAGCGCAAGCAGAAGCGGAAGGTCTGGACAAGATTTTCATTGAAGCTGGTTTTGAATGGCGTCTGCCGGGCTGCTCCATGTGCCTGGCGATGAACAACGATCGTCTGAACCCAGGCGAGCGCTGTGCTTCCACCAGCAACCGTAACTTTGAAGGCCGTCAGGGCCGCGGTGGCCGCACCCATTTGGTAAGCCCGGCGATGGCGGCTGCGGCTGCTGTTACCGGCCATTTTGCCGACATTCGTGGCATGAAATAAGGAGACCATCATGGCAGAGAAATTTACCCAACACACAGGCCTGGTTGTCCCTCTGGATGCGGCTAACGTCGATACCGACGCCATTATCCCGAAGCAATTTTTGCAGAAGGTCACCCGCACCGGTTTTGGCGCGCATCTGTTTAACGACTGGCGCTTCCTCGACGACAAAGGTGAGCAGCCAAACCCGGAATTCGTACTGAACTTCCCGGAATTCAAAGGCGCTTCTATTTTACTGGCGCGTGAAAACTTCGGCTGCGGCTCTTCCCGTGAGCACGCCCCGTGGGCGTTGACTGACTACGGTTTCAAAGTGGTGATTGCCCCAGGCTTTGCCGATATCTTCTATGGCAACAGCTTCAACAACCAGCTGCTGCCCGTCACCTTAAGTGATGAGCAGGTCGACGACCTGTTTAAACAGGTGCAGGCCAATCCAGGGATGAAGTTTGAAGTGGATCTGGAAGCGCAGGTGGTGAAAGCCGGTGATAAGACCTACAGCTTCACTATCGATGCCTTCCGTCGTCACTGCATGCTCAACGGTCTGGACAGCATCGGCCTGACGCTGCAACACGAAGGCGCAATTTCCGAATACGAAAACAAACAGCCTGCGTTTATGCGCTAATCCGACAAGCCGCCTGGGATAATCGCCCGGCGGCACTTCGTTTGCACGGGCCTACAAAGCTCGTGTAGGCTGGGTAAGGCAAAGCCGCCACCCGGCAAAATCAAACATCCCTGACGCGCAATGTCAGCCCCAGCGTCACCAGCGAAATTCCCGCAATCACCCAGTAGACCGCAAAGTGCCCATAACTCTGCACCAGCGCCCCCTGAATCACTCCCGCCAGAATCACCCCAGTCGAAATACTGTTGCTGAACAACGTCGTCGCGGCTCCGGCTTTTCCTGGCATCAAATCCT
Organism: Pantoea sp. sgz302252; assembly: GCF_047713085.1. Lineage (NCBI taxonomy): Bacteria > Pseudomonadati > Pseudomonadota > Gammaproteobacteria > Enterobacterales > Erwiniaceae > Pantoea > Pantoea sp. sgz302252. The sequence goes on along the minus strand of NZ_JBLFJW010000002.1, from coordinate 261,249 downwards.
GGAACCACAGCATGCCAATCCCGGCAATAATCCCGATAAACACCGCGTTGAACAGTTGCAGAGCTAACAATGCTTCACGGCTGTGAAACAGAATCAAACCAGCATAAAACAGCACGCCCGCCGCAATGGCGGTGATCATCATTGGCCGCTTGCCAAAACGTTTCACGTAGTAACCCGCGAGGATCATCGCCGGGATCTCAAGCCCTGCCGCCGTACCCATCAGAATCCCGGCAAGATTGTCTGGCAGACCCAGATCGCTGCTGATCCACAGCGGCATGTCGATGATATACATCGTGTTGCAGGTCCACATCAGCGTCGAGGCCACGAACAGCATGCGTACGTTCTTATCGCCCCAGCCGCTGATTTGGGTGATATCGACGGCGGCTGGCTGTTCGACCCTAGCCACAGAAGGAAGCGCAAAAGCGATCAGCACGAGGCTCAGGACGAAGATCCCCGCCGCGATACAAAACATGGTGGTGAAGCCGTAATTGAGCGCCAGCATGAACGCCAGCGGCGGCCCAATTACCCACGCTAAAGAGAGCTGCGCACGCATCACCGAACTGAACATCACCACTTCACGCGCAGAGCTGTCGGCATACTCGCGTGCCAACGCAAACAGCTGCGGCATCGCAGTATTGGCAAGCGAAGCCAACAAAACGCCGCAGGTAATCAGCGTCAGATAATGACGATTAAAGGCGAACAACAGCGCGTTACCGACCGCCATCAGGCAGCAGAACATGATCAGCTTGCGGCGGTCGCCTTTATTATCTGAACGCTTCGCCAGCCCAAGGCTAACCGCAATCCCGGCGATGGCGTTCACGGTATAAAACAAGCCAACCCAAAACGGCTGAACGCCCACTTCCCGGCTGAGAAACAGGCTTAGCGTCGGTGCCTGCAACGCCCCCGCGACACCCACCATAAACGCCACCAGCATAAAAGCGGCATACACCCCGTTGAGGCGGCGCCCCATCGTCATCAGCCAGAGCATGAGTCATCCTTAAGCGCGAAGAGGAAACGAAAAAAGCCAGCAGAACAGTTCTGCTGGCGGGTGATTTTACACCAATACTCAGTCACACATGATTAGGTAAGGCAGTGAAATCAAGAAGCCGGGTTTGTAACTTCCCACTGCATCAGTTCTTCGAGCATTTTCAGGCGCTTTCCTGCGACCAGGCGGGCCAGCCATGACGCTCCCTGCGTTGCCAAAAAGTACTGACGGTAAAACTGACGGACAGATGGCTTGTTCATCATCACCTCCTCACTTCATCGGGAGTGATTATTGGCTTAATATAGGGATTAATAAATTGCTGAGTTTTCGCCAGGAGTTCCCCTTTTATGTCCTCGGGCCGTCTGCAACAACAATTCATCCGTCTCTGGCAATGCTGCGACGGTAAATCTCAGGACACCACGCTCAATGAGCTGGCGGAATTGCTGAGCTGTTCCCGCCGCCATATGCGTACGCTTTTGAACACCATGGAAGAACGAGGCTGGTTGAAATGGCAGGCGGAAGCCGGGCGTGGCAAGCGCTCACACCTGACGTTTCTCTATACCGGGCTGGCGCTGCAACAACAGCGTGCGGAAGATTTGCTGGAGCAGGATCGAATCGACCAGCTGGTGCAACTGGTCGGCGATAAAGCCGCCGTGCGGCAAATGTTAGTGTCACATCTGGGGCGCAGTTTTCGCCAGGGTCGGCATATTCTGCGGGTGCTTTACTATCGTCCGATGCGCAATTTACTGCCCGGCACCCCGCTACGCCGCTCTGAAACCCATATGGCACGCCAGATTTTTAGCGCCCTGACCCGCATAAATGAGGAAAATGGGGAACTGGAAGCGGACATTGCGCACCATTGGCAGCAAATTTCCCCTTTACACTGGCGCTTCTATCTTCGGCCTGGCATTCATTTTCATCATGGTCGCGAGCTGGAGATGGAAGACGTCATCGCCTCACTTGAGCGAATCAACACCCTGCCGCTTTACGCGCATATCGCGCAAATCAGTTCACCGACCGCCTGGACGCTGGATATTCAGCTGTCACGTCCTGACCGCTGGCTGCCATGGTTGCTAGGACATATTCCTGCGATGATCCTGCCGCAGGAATGGGAAACACTGGGAAATTTCGCCTCCATGCCGGTGGGTACAGGCCCCTACGCGGTGGCACGTAACAACGAAAACCAGTTAAAAATCCATGCCTTCGATGATTTTTTCGGTTTTCGGGCGCTGATTGACGAAGTGAATGTCTGGGTGCTGCCGGACATTGGCGAAGAGGTCACCTGTGGCCTGACGCTGGAAGGCCCGGCGGGCGGCGAAAAAGCCGTAGAAAGCCGTCTGGAAGAAGGGTGCTATTACCTGCTGTTCGATGCCCGAAGCCAGAAAGGGTTGTCGGACGAGGTTCGCGATTGGGTCAGCCAGATCCTTTCCCCGGCCAATTTGCTCTATCACGCTGACGAGCAGTATCAGGGCTACTGGTTCCCGGCGTACGGCTTGCTGCCTCGCTGGCATCACGCTCGTCCCGGCAAAGGGGATAAACCCGCAGGGCTGGAAACGCTGACCCTCACCTACTATCGCGAACATCTGGAACATAAAAATATCGCGCGCATCATGAGCCGCCTGCTGGCTGAACATCAGGTAAAACTCGTCATTCAGGAAGTGGATTACGACGAATGGCACCGTGGCGAGGCGCAAAGCGATATGTGGCTAAACAGCGCTAACTTCACGCTGCCGCTCGATTTCTCGCTGTTTTCCCATTTGTTTGAAGTGCCGTTGATCCAGCACTGTATTTCGCTGGACTGGCAGCAGGCGGCGAGCGAATGGCAATCCGGCGAAATGAATCTGGCGAACTGGTGCCAGCAACTCATCACCCAACGCGCCGTCGTGCCGCTCATTCACCACTGGTTGATGATTCAGGGTCAACGCAGTATGCGCGGCCTGCGGATGAACACCCTGGGCTGGTTTGACTTCAAATCTGCGTGGTTTGCCCCGCCCGATCCGTGATCTCTTCGCATGATTGCTTTTCGGAATGTCACAAACTCATTACAATAGCGCCGTTCTCAACGGGGTGCTGCGTTCTGCAAAGAGCGCGTGCTGAGAAAATACCCGTCGAACCTGATCCGGATAACGCCGGCGAAGGGATTTGAGGCTGACTCAAAATCCTTTGCCACCCCTAATTTTTGAGGTGCAAAGTGCTAAAGAAACTCCTGCCGTTACTGGCGCTCGTGAGCCTGCCTGTGTTCGCGAAACCTGTTCTCACCGTCTATACCTACGACTCTTTCTCTGCCGACTGGGGCCCAGGACCGGCGGTCAAAAAAGCCTTTGAAGCAGACTGCAACTGTGAGCTGAAATACGTGGCGCTGGAAGATGGCGTGTCGCTGCTCAACCGTCTGCGTATGGAAGGCAAAAACAGCAAGGCTGACATCGTGCTTGGCCTGGACAACAACCTGCTGGAAGCGGCGACGCAAACTAAGTTGTTCGCTAAAAGCGGCGTATCGCCTGAAGGGATGATGGTGCCTGGCGGCTGGAAAAACGATACGTTTGTGCCGTTCGACTATGGCTATTTCGCCTTTGTGTATGACAAAAACAAACTGAAGAACCCGCCGAAAAGCCTGAAGGATTTGGTCGAAAGCCCGCAGAAATGGCGTGTTATCTATGAAGATCCGCGTACCAGCACACCGGGTCTCGGCCTGCTGCTGTGGATGCAAAAAGTGTATGGCGATAAAGCGCCAGAAGCGTGGCAGAAACTGGCGGCTAAAACCGTTACCGTCACCAAAGGCTGGAGCGAAGCTTATGGTCTGTTCCTGAAAGGGGAAAGCGACCTGGTGCTGAGCTACACCACTTCTCCGGCCTATCACATCATCGAAGAGAAGAAAGACAACTACGCCGCGGCTGACTTTGCGGAAGGGCACTATCTGCAGGTCGAAGTCGCCGCACGCACCGCCTCCAGCAAACAGCCAGAACTGGCCGAAAAATTCCTGAAATTTATGGTCAGCCCGGCCTTCCAGAAAGCCATCCCGACCGGCAACTGGATGTATCCTGTCACCCAGGTCGAACTGCCTGCTGGCTTCAACGGTCTGGTGAAACCGAAAACGACACTGGAATATACCCCGCAGCAGGTAGCCACTGACCGACAGAACTGGATTGCTGAATGGCAACGCGCCGTCAGCCAGTAATTGCCGGCTGGCTAATGCCAGGCCTGACGGTCGCCATCATGATGGTGGCCGTCGCGTTGGCGGCCTTCCTTGCGCTGTGGTTTAACGCTCCGGCAGGAAGCTGGCGTGATTTTCTGCACGACAGCTATCTGTGGCATGTCGTGCGCTTCTCTTTCTGGCAGGCCTTTTTGTCGGCTTTGCTGTCGGTTATCCCGGCCATTTTTTTGGCCCGCTCGCTTTACCGCCGTCGTTTTCCTGGGCGCCTAATCCTGCTGCGCCTGTGCGCGATGACGCTGATCCTGCCGGTACTGGTCGCCGTGTTTGGCATTCTCAGCGTCTATGGCCGTCAGGGCTGGCTGGCGCACCTCTTTCACGCCGTAGGCTGGGATTGGACGTTTTCGCCGTATGGCCTGCAAGGCATTCTTCTGGCACATGTCTTCTTTAATATGCCGATGGCGACTCGCCTGCTTCTGCAGGCGCTGGAGCAAATCCCCAGCGAGCAGCGTCAGTTAGCCGCACAGCTTGGTATGCGCGGTTACACCTTCTTTCGCTTTGTTGAGTGGCCCTGGATGCGGCGGCAAATTCCCGCTGTAGCCGCCCTGATTTTCATGCTGTGTTTTGCGAGTTTCGCCACAGTCCTTTCGCTCGGCGGCGGCCCGCAGGCGACCACCATTGAGCTCGCTATCTATCAGGCGCTCAGTTTTGATTACGATCCTGGTCGCGCCGCGATGCTGGCGATTGTCCAGATGCTTTGCTGTCTGAGTTTAATGCTAATCAGCCAGCGCCTGAGCAAATCCATAGCCCCAGGCAATACTCAACACGCCGACTGGCGCGATCCGGAAGACAAGTTGCTCAGCCAGATTGCCGACACGCTGCTGATCGGCTTTTCCCTGCTGTTGCTTCTGCCGCCGCTGCTGGCGGTTATTGTGGATGGTCTCAACCAAAACCTGCCCGAGGTGCTCAGCCAGCCCGTTCTCTGGCGGGCTATCTGGACCTCGCTGCGCATTGCGATTTGCGCAGGCATGCTGTGTCTGGTGTTGACCGTGATGTTGCTGTGGAGCAGCCGTGAGCTACGAGCGAGGCAGCAAAATCTTGCCGGGCAAGCACTGGAACTGAGCGGCATGCTGATCCTCGCGATGCCGGGGATCGTGCTGGCGACAGGTTTCTTTTTGCTGCTCAACAACAGCACTGGCTTGCCCACCTCAGCCGACGGCATCGTGATTTTCACTAATGCGCTGATGGCCATTCCGTATGCATTGAAAGTGCTGGAAAGCCCAATGCGGGATGCAACAACGCGCTACAGCCAGCTTTGCCAGTCTTTGGGAATACAAGGACTGACTCGCTTTCGGGTCGTGGAAATGCGGGCGCTGAAAAGGCCGTTGGCACAGGCGATGGCGTTTGCCTGCGTATTATCAATGGGTGATTTTGGCGTTGTCGCGTTGTTCGGCAATGAAGATTTCCGCACCCTGCCGTTCTATCTTTATCAGCAGATTGGAGCCTACCGCAGCCAGGACGGTGCCGTGACCGCGTTTATTCTGCTGATGCTCTGTTTCCTGTTATTCACCGTGATTGAAAAACTTCCGGGCCGCCATGCTAAAACTCAATGATGTTACCTGGCTTTACGAGCACCTGCCGATGCGCTTCACGCTCACCGCCAGACAAGGGGAGCAGATTGCCGTGCTTGGCCCAAGTGGCGCAGGGAAAAGTACGCTACTCAATTTGATTGCCGGTTTTCTGACGCCTGCCAGCGGGTCGATTTTTATCGAAAATCAGCCGCATACCGACACGCCTCCTTCTAAGCGCCCTGTGTCGATGCTGTTTCAGGAAAATAATCTTTTCAGTCATTTAACCGTGCGGCAAAACATCGGATTGGGTATGCATCCGGGTCTCAGGCTCAATGATGCGCAACGCCACAAGCTGGACGTCATCGCCACGCAAATGGGGATTGAATCGCTGTTGGATCGCCTGCCGGGTGAACTCTCCGGCGGCCAACGCCAGCGTGTGGCGCTCGCACGCTGCCTGGTACGTGAACAGCCGGTGCTGTTACTGGACGAACCTTTCTCCGCACTCGATCCGGCGCTAAGACAGGAAATGCTGCAACTGGTCAGCGACGTTTGCCGTCGCCAGCAACTGACATTGTTGATGGTGTCTCACAGCGTGGAAGATGCCGCGAAGATTGCCGAACGCTCGCTGGTTGTTGCCGATGGGCGTATCGCCTGGGATGGCGCAACGGACGAGCTGCTAAGTGGGAAAGCCAGCGCCTCACATTTATTGGGGATCGGCGCCTGAAAACAATGCCGGGCGGCGCTACGCTTGCACGGCCTACAGACTCCGTAGGCCCGGCAAACGAAGTGCCGCCGGGCATGTTGGGCTGAAGGTTGAGGGTGAACTACCGGCTCACCACTTTCCCTAAAATCTCCAGATACACCGGCATCAACGGGTGTTTGAACAGCAGATACAACGAGACAATCGCCAGCACAACCAACGTCGGCGTCAGCCACAGCAAGCGACCGCGTGGCAGATATTTTGTCAGCTTGTCAGTGCCAGACTTACCGCTGCGCCATAAGCGCCAGCCAATCCACGCCGCCAGCCAGAGAAGACCTGCCGCCAGCAGCAACAGCCACTTAAAGCCGCCACTTTGCACATCCGCAGGAATATCAATCGCCGCGCCCGCCAGAATGCCAGGCAGGAAATAGATCGGCGGCCAAAGCAGACAACCAATAATATTTGGAATAACGAATTTCGCGACAGGTAGGTCTAACATCCCCGCCACCATCGGCACTACCGGGCGGGTCGGGCCGATAAAACGGCCAATCAAAATGGTTATCATGCTGTGCTGGTGCAGTGCGTGTTCGGTTTTATCGAGCAGCGCTTTGTTCTTCTTCATGAACGACCAGCGGTGAAGTGGTTTTTTGAAGCGCCAGCCCAGCCAGAACGAAATCCAGTCGCCCAGCAGACAGCCAATAATGCCCGCCAGCCACGCCTGCCAGAAATTCACCTCGCCGCTGCCAATCAGCGCCCCGAGCGCCGACATCATTATCGTACCGGGTAAAATCAGCCCGACCAGCGCCAGTGATTCCAGAAAGGCAACCAGGGCAACGGCAATCAGCGAGTACATCACAGACTGAGTGATGAAATGTTCCAGCAACGCTTGCATAAAGTATCCGGTAGAAAAGCGAAGCAGCGATTCTCCCGAGGGGGCGCTGCGGCGTCAAGTCGACAATTGTCTGAATAGTTTACAACTCAGGGCCGGGATAGCGCGCTAAGGGTTCACTTTTTTCACACATTGTTTACACCCGCGCGGAATTCGCTCGGGCTCGCTCCGGTACATTTCTTGAAGACGCGAGAAAAGTAGAGCTGGTCTTCAAACCCAACGTTTCGCCCGACGCTGGCAATCGGCATCCTCGTGGTGCTGAGCAGCAGCTTAGCCTGGCTGATACGTTGATCTTCGCGCCAGCTCAGCACGCTGACGCCCAGCTGCTGGCGGAACAGATGTGAAAGGCGAGAAGGCGACAGGCAAACATGCTGGGCGACGCTTGCGATATCAAACTGGCTGTCTGCCAGATGGTCGCTGATGTACTGGCAGGCATCCCGCACGCGGTTATCCATCGGCGGATGCAGCGATTCGTTGATCACTTCCATTCGGCGCAGCAAAAGCTGCTCCAGCAGGTTAATCGCCAACAGCTCAGAATAGCGCCCTAACCCCTGTCCGGCCTCGATAATCTGACCGAACAAATCGGCAAACAGCGCCTGATGCGCTTCGTCCGGGCGATAAAACCCTGTTTGAGCAAACAGCGTCGGCCACGCAAGCCACTCATGCCAGTAGGCGCGTGGGCGGAAATAAACCCATTGGTGATACCACTCGCTGGCGTCAGGGTGACGGCCATAATGGTGAATTTCGCCTGGCGGGAACAACACAATATCGCCCGGGCGGCAGACGAACTGATGTCCCTGATTGTTGATGACCCCTTCCCCACGCACTGTCAGATTGAGGATAAAGCCTTTCATCCCCAGCGGCCGATCGATGAAAAAATCCAGATAGCCGTCGGCTTCAATAGGCGTTAATCCCGCCACCAGATGGGCATTAAAGGAGTAGCCAGGCAACAGCGGATCGTTCTGGGGTTCAGGCATAAATGCGCTCACTCAGCAGGCTGATAAGGAAATCAATTGTCCATATTGCCAGCGAAGCGAAAAAGGCGGAAATAGCATGAGAGATTATTTGCACAGCGTCACACTTTGTATCGCCACAGCATTATTGTCCATAAGATTAGCGCTTCCCGCCTGACGCTTTTGGGCGCAAATATCTACTGTTTCTCCATACCTGACATTCTTCATGGAGCAACACGATGGCAATAGCAATTGGCCTCGATTTTGGCAGCGATTCGGTGCGTGCGCTGGCAGTAGATACCACCAGCGGAGAGGAAATCGCCACCAGCGTAGAATGGTATCCGCGCTGGCAGGAAGGGCGTTACTGCGATGCACCGCACAACCAGTTTCGCCACCACCCTCTCGATTACATCGAATCAATGGAAGCCGCGCTGAAAAGCGTACTGAACGAGCTCGGCTCACGTCGGGGCGAAGTCGTTGGCATTGGCGTAGACAGCACTGGCTCAACGCCCGCGCCGATCGATGCTGAAGGCAATGTGTTGGCCTTACGTCCGGAATTTGCCGACAACCCAAACGCCATGTTTGTGTTGTGGAAAGATCACACTGCCGTCGAAGAAGCCGAAGCGATCACCCGTCTTTGCCATCAACCCGGAAAAATCGATTATTCACGCTATATCGGCGGGATTTACTCCAGCGAGTGGTTCTGGGCCAAAATTCTGCATGTCACCCGCGCCGACCACAGCGTGGCACAGGCCGCCACTTCCTGGATTGAGCTTTGCGACTGGGTTCCTGCGCTGCTTTCAGGCACAACGCGCCCGCAGGATATTCGCCGCGGGCGTTGCAGCGCCGGGCATAAATCCCTGTGGCACGAGAGTTGGGGCGGTTTGCCTCCCGCGAGTTTCTTCGACGACCTCGATCCCGTGCTCAATCAACACCTTAGCTACCCGTTATTCACCGACACGTTCACAGCCGACATCCCGGTTGGCACGCTGAACGCAGAATGGGCACTGCGCCTGGGCCTGGCGGAAAGCGTGGTGATTTCAGGCGGTGCTTTTGATTGCCACATGGGCGCAGTTGGCGCAGGCGCGCAGCCCAACACACTGGTCAAAGTTATCGGCACATCAACCTGCGACATCCTGATTGCCGATAAAGCCAGCGTGGGCGATCGCGCGGTACAAGGCATTTGCGGCCAGGTTGATGGCAGCGTCACGCCTGACTTCCTCGGCATGGAAGCCGGGCAATCCGCCTTCGGCGATATCTACGCCTGGTTCGGTCGCATTCTTGGCTGGCCGCTGGAACAACTGGCGGCGCAGCATCCGGAACTGAAAGAACAAATCAAAGCCAGTCAAAAACAGCTTCTGCCTGCATTAACCGCGGCATGGGCGCAAAAACCTTCTCTGGAACATCTGCCTGTGGTGCTCGACTGGTTTAACGGTCGCCGTACGCCGAATGCGAATCAGCGCCTGAAAGGGGTGATTACCGACCTGAATCTGGCAACCGATGCCCCCGCGCTGTTTGGTGGTCTGGTTGCCGCCACGGCCTTCGGTGCACGCGCCATTATGGAATGCTTCACCACGCAAGGCATTCCGGTGGATAACGTGATGGCGCTTGGCGGCATCGCCCGCAAAAACGTCGAGATCATGCAGGCCTGCTGCGACGTGCTGAATCGCCCCTTGCAGATTGTCGCCTCCGATCAGTGTTGCGCTCTGGGTGCCGCCATCTTCGCCGCCGTAGCCGCTGGCGTTCACTCAGATATTCCCGCCGCGCAGCAGAAAATGGCCAGCAGCATCGAACATACCCTTGAGCCTCGTCCTGCCCAGGCTCAACGCTTTGAACAGCTTTATCAGCGCTATCTCCAGTGGGCGAAGAGCGCCGAACAACACTATCTCCCTGCAGCAGCATCAACCGGAAACAAGCCGGTCGCTCAGTCAGCCCTGACGCATTAAGGAAATGAAGATGACGATTTTTAAAAACGACGAAATCTGGTTTGTGATTGGCAGTCAGCATCTGTATGGCCCGGAAACGCTGCGTCAGGTCACGCAACACGCGGAGCATGTGGTCAATGCGCTGAACGCCGAAGCCAAACTGCCGTGCAAACTGGTACTGAAGCCGCTGGGCACCACGCCGGATGAGATAACGGCTATCTGTCGCGATGCTAACTATGACGACAAATGCGCCGGGTTAGTGGTGTGGCTGCACACGTTCTCTCCGGCCAAAATGTGGATCAACGGCCTGACTATCCTCAACAAACCGCTGCTGCAGTTCCACACCCAGTTCAACGCTGCCCTGCCGTGGGACAGCATCGATATGGACTTTATGAACCTGAACCAGACCGCGCACGGCGGCCGCGAGTTCGGCTTCATTGGCGCTCGTATGCGCCAGCAGCATAGCGTTGTCACGGGTCACTGGCAGGATAAACACGCTCATGAGCGCATTGGCTCGTGGATGCGTCAGGCGGTGTCAAAACAGGATACGCGCCAGCTGAAAGTCGTGCGCTTCGGCGATAACATGCGTGAAGTTGCCGTGACCGATGGCGATAAAGTGGCAGCGCAAATCAAATTTGGCTTCTCAGTGAACACCTGGGCCGTGGGCGATTTGGTGCAGGTCGTCAATGAAATTTCCGACGGCGATGTCAGCGCGCTGGTCGATGAATACGAAAGCAGCTATCGCCTGACCGCTGCCGCGCAGATACACGGCGATAAGCGCCAAAACGTGCTGGATGCAGCCCGCATCGAACTGGGGATGAAGCGCTTCCTTGAACAAGGCGGCTTCCATGCGTTCACCACCACCTTTGAAGACTTGCATGGCCTGAAACAACTTCCGGGCCTGGCAGTACAACGTCTGATGCAGCAGGGTTACGGCTTTGCGGGCGAAGGCGACTGGAAAACTGCCGCTCTGCTTCGCATCATGAAGGTGATGTCGACCGGTCTGCAGGGCGGCACCTCCTTTATGGAGGATTACACCTACCACTTCGATAATGGCAACGACCTGGTGTTGGGCTCCCACATGCTGGAAATCTGCCCGACTATTTCAACCGCTGAAAAACCGATCCTCGACGTGCAGCATCTGGGCATTGGCGGAAAAGCCGATCCAGCACGCCTGATTTTCGACACCAAAACCGGCCCGGCGCTGGTCGCAAGCCTGGTCGATCTGGGCGATCGCTTCCGTCTGCTGGTCAACACCATTGAAACCGTCAAAACCCCACACAACCTGCCAAAACTGCCGGTAGCCAATGCGCTGTGGAAAGCGCATCCGAACCTGGAAGTGGCGTCAGAAGCGTGGATTGTCGCGGGTGGCGCGCACCACACCGTGTTCAGTCACGCGTTGACGCTGGACGATATGCGCCAGTTTGCCGAGCTGCATGATATCGAACTGACCGTCATCGACAACGACACTCGCCTGCCAGCGTTTAAAGATTCGCTGCGCTGGAACGAGGTTTATTACGGGTCTAAACGCTGAGTGATTGCCCGGCGGCACTTCGTTTGCCGGGCCTACAGGCTAATGTAGGCCGGGTAAGCGAAGCGCCACCCGGCAAGGAGAGCACAATGCTTGAAGCATTAAAACAACAGGTGCTGGAAGCCAATCTCCAGCTCCCGCAGCACAATCTCGTGACCCTCACCTGGGGCAACGTCAGCGCGGTCGACAGAGAGCGCGGCGTGCTGGTTATCAAACCTTCCGGTGTGGATTACAGCGTGATGACCGCAGAAGATATGGTGGTGGTCAGTCTGAAAACCGGTGAAGTGATCGAAGGGAATAAAAAACCGTCGTCGGATACGCCGACCCATCGCCTGCTGTACCTGACGTTTCCGTCCATCGGCGGCATCGTCCACACCCATTCTCGTCACGCGACAATCTGGGCGCAGGCCGGCCAGTCCATTCCGGCCACAGGCACAACCCACGCCGACTATTTCTACGGCAGCATTCCCTGCACCCGTAAAATGACCGATGCCGAAATCAACGGTCAGTACGAATGGGAAACCGGCAACGTCATCGTTGAAACCTTCGAAAAACAAGGTATCGATGCCGCCCAAATGCCAGGCGTGCTCGTCCATTCTCACGGCCCGTTTGCCTGGGGGAAAAATGCAGAAGATGCGGTACACAACGCCATCGTGCTGGAAGAAGTGGCCTATATGGGCATTTTCTGCCGCCAGCTAGCGCCACAGCTACCGGATATGCAGCAAACTCTGCTCGACAAACACTATCTTCGTAAACATGGAGCTAAAGCTTATTACGGACAGTGAGCCACAGGGGGCCCTGAAAAGTTTAGCGCCCTCTGTTATATTTATTATCAATCCTTTCTAGCGACCAATAAAAATACCATATTTGTTTAGAGCAACTCCCTTTGCTATAAAAACAGACAGCAAAGGAGAATGTTTATGAGCAATCGTCGTGATATTACAAGCGGGATATTTTCCACCACAAGAAAAAGTGGCTTGGTATACACTGAAATCCTGGGATGGATTGATCTAGGGCATGCGCAAGGAAATGATGCCAGATCGCTAAAAGTACAACTTGAGCAAGAAGCTTCCTCTGAGTACATTGAAGAGTTCAATCAATGGTACTTCCCTGTTTCCTATCATCAGGAAATGACAAAAAAAAGCCATCTTTTTGGCACGGACTTAATATTCAACACAGGAGTAATCTCTCGGATAATGGTGAAAACGTGCCTAACAAGAGAGCTTAAAGCTAGAGTTGCGCTGACAATTATGTGCGGGACCGCAAAAAGGTTCGAAGCATGGCAAAATTCGATTCTTTTTAATTGGTACACTGACAGTGGCTTTAGTGCTGAAGATTTGGTCTCTGATCTTATCGGCTTTTATCGTGTTTTCGGCTCCGGTCCAGACCCTCTCTGGCGGGCAAAGCCCGTACCTTATGAGACAGCATTACAAATATGGGATGCTCATGGCTCTATCGGGGGTTACAAAAACGCTGAGTTTTCTCCACTGTTGTTTTCTGGCCGGCCTCCATTCAGGTATGGCCATCCTATTAGAAAGCCATTACCGCAATGGCTAAATTATATTAAACCCTTTGGACATGAGTATAACAATTTTTTTCTGAGTGAATTTAGAGGAAGACCGCGAGATGATTTCTTTAAAGAATCTTCATCACGCATAAACCATGAACTCTATGGCTCTGTTTCTACACAGAGTTTAAAAAATTATTCAGATAGTCCTTTCGAACGACCGGTAATCTTTCTTCTCAACCCTCACTACCCTCAACCTCGGTGGTAACAAAATGAGAAAATGGATTTTTATTATATCACTAAGTCTCATACTCCCACCAATCATTACCTATGGTTGGTTTGCTGCAACAATTGGAGAGCATCAATATCACAAAAAAGATATATTATATTATTGGTTGTATACGCCAGATGCGTTGAAAAGGTTACCCTGGATATCACATGATGATGTTTACTATTTTTCTTACAACCCCGACAACCAAAATAAATACGTCATAATTCAGTGGAGTAATATCCATCAATTATCAGTTAAAAAGAAAATGCTTATTGATTACATCCAGCATAAAGAAGGCTTTAAGAAATATGATTGTCTCTGGACCTATCTGGATAAAAATAGCATAGAAGATAACTATCAACGATATTGCGTACGTCAAAAAGGTAAAATCCTTGAACTGGAGTTTTTTGAGACACTGAGCCATTAAAACCCCTGTACAAAAAATCAGTAAAGTGAACTAAACCAGGCTATACTCAGCGCTGGTTTATTGGTTGGGAAGAGTGCGTGGCGCAGGCGCGAGAAGGTTTTTTATTAACCCGTCACTGGCGGGATACCCCGCAGGGAACGGAAGTCACATTCTGGCTGGCAACGGATAACGGCCCGCTGCAGGTGACGCTTGCGCCGCAGGAATCTGTGGCCTTTATTCCGGAGTCACAGCGAGCGCAAACTGAAAGGTTGCTGCGCAGTGAGCGAGATGCACGCCTTGCTCCGCTCGCATTGAAAGATTTTCACCGCCAGCCGGTATTCGGGCTTTATTGCCGTTCACATCGCCAGCTGATGCGTCTTGAAAAACTGCTGCGTGAAGACGGCATTACCGTTTATGAAGCCGATGTGCGCCCGCCCGAGCGCTATCTGATGGAACGCTTTATCACCGCGCCCGTTTGGGTCGAAGGTGAGCAACAGGGTAACGCGCTGGTCAACGCCCGCCTGAAACCTAATCCTCATTATCGCCCGCCGCTAAAATGGGTCTCACTCGATATCGAAACCACTCGCCATGGCGAGCTCTATTGCATTGGGCTCGAAGGCTGTGGTCAGCGCATCGTCTATATGCTCGGCCCGGAAAACGGCGATAAGTCTGCTCTGGATTTCCAGCTGGAATATGTTTCCAGCCGCCCGCAACTGCTGGAAAAACTCAATGCCTGGTTCGCGGAGCACGATCCTGATGTGCTGATCGGCTGGAATGTGGTGCAGTTTGATCTCAAAGTGCTGCAAAAACATGCCGAACGCTACCGAATTCCTTTGATGCTGGGGCGCGGTAACACGGAAATTGACTGGCGCGAGCACGGTTTTAAAAACGGCGTTTTCTTTGCCCAGGCCAGTGGCCGTTTGATTATCGACGGCATTGAGGCGCTGAAATCGGCCTTCTGGAATTTCTCTTCGTTCTCGCTGGAAAACGTGTCGCAGGAGCTGCTCGGCGAAGGCAAGTCCATCGATAACCCCTGGGACAGAATGGACGAAATTGACCGCCGGTTTGCCGAAGATAAGCCCGCTTTGGCGAAATACAACCTCAAAGACTGTGAGCTGGTGACCCGCATTTTCCATAAAACCGAGATCATGCCGTTCCTGCTGGAACGCGCCACGGTCAACGGTTTGCCCGCGGACAGACACGGCGGTTCGGTCGCGGCCTTTGGCCATCTCTATTTCCCGCGCATGCATCGGCTTGGTTACGTCGCACCGAATCTCGGCGAAGTTCCGCCGCAAGCCAGTCCTGGCGGCTACGTGATGGACTCTCGCCCCGGATTGTACGACTCCGTACTGGTGCTCGATTACAAAAGCCTGTACCCGTCGATTATCCGTACTTTTCTTATCGATCCTGTTGGATTGGTGGAAGGGATGGCGCAACCAGATAGCGAGCACAGCACGGAAGGTTTCCTCGGCGCCTGGTTTTCACGCACCAACCACTGCCTGCCGGATATCGTCGGCCAGATTTGGCATGGTCGCGACGAGGCGAAAGCGCATCACAATAAGCCGCTGTCTCAGGCGCTGAAGATCATCATGAATGCCTTTTACGGCGTGCTGGGCACCAGTGCCTGCCGTTTCTTCGATCCTCGTCTGGCTTCGTCGATCACCATGCGCGGGCACGCGATCATGCGTCAGACTCGCGAACTGATAGAGTCGAAAGGCTACGATGTGATTTACGGCGATACCGACTCCACGTTTGTCTGGCTGAAGCGCGCGCACAGCGAAGACGCTGCTGCCAGTATTGGCCGTGAGCTGGTGCAATTTGTGAACGAATGGTGGGCGAACGAGCTGCAAAAACAAGGCCTGACCAGCGCGATGGAGCTGGAGTTTGAAACGCATTTTTGCCGCTTCCTGATGCCAACGATTCGCGGCACGGAAACGGGCAGCAAAAAGCGCTATGCCGGAATGATTCAGGAGGGCGAAGAACAGCGTATGGTGTTCAAAGGGCTGGAAACAGTGCGAACCGACTGGACGCCCCTGGCGCAACAGTTCCAGCAAACGCTCTACCGACGCATTTTCCGCAATGAGCCGTATCAGGACTTTATTCGTGAGACCATCGACAAGCTAATGTCCGGTCAGCTCGACGACCAGCTGGTCTATCGCAAGCAATTGCGCCGCCCGCTGGCTGAATATCAGCGTAACGTGCCGCCCCATGTGCGTGCAGCAAGGCTAGCCGATGAGCAAAATGCTAAACTGGGCAGGCCGTTACAGTATCAGTCTCGCGGCAGCATCAAATACGTCTGGACTACCAGCGGCCCGGAGCCACTGGCGTATCAGCAGTCGCCGCCGGATTACGAACACTACCTGAGCAAACAGCTTGAACCCGTTGCCGATGGAATTTTACCGTTTGTCCACGATGATTTTGCTACACTACTGACAGGACAACTGGGGCTATTTTGACAGGTGACTAACACCCTGGCTTCCAGTACCATAGCGCCCTTTCCATTCCTGGACCCCAATTTTGACTCTCCGTGAAGCTTTTCGCGGAGGACAATTATTGCCTGCAATTAAAGATATAGAGCCCAAATTATATGCCTTTTACACTTGGTCAACGCTGGATCAGCGATACAGAAAGCGAGCTGGGATTAGGGACAGTCGTTGCGCTGGACGCGCGCATGGTAACCCTTCTCTACCCTGCTACAGGTGAAAACCGTCTGTATGCGCGTAACGACTCTCCTATCACCCGCGTGATGTTCAACCCGGGCGATACCATTACCAGCCACGACGGCTGGCAGCTGCGCGTTGACGAAGTAAAAGAAGAAAATGGTCTGCTGGCGTACGTCGGGTTCCGTCTGGATACCGAAGAAGAAGGCGTGGTACTGCGTGAAGTGCTGCTCGACAGCAAGCTGATTTTCAGCAAGCCGCAGGACCGCCTGTTCGCCGGGCAGATTGACCGTATGGACCGCTTCGCCCTGCGCTACCGTGCGCGTAAATACCAGAGCGAAGAGTACCGCATGCCGTGGAGCGGCCTGCGTGGACAACGCACCAGCCTGATCCCACACCAGTTGCACATCGCCCACGACGTGGGCCGTCGCCATGCGCCACGCGTTTTGCTGGCCGATGAAGTCGGCCTCGGGAAAACCATTGAAGCCGGGATGATCCTGCATCAACAGCTCCTCTCCGGCGCGGCTGAACGTGTGCTGATCGTGGTACCGGAAACACTGCAACACCAGTGGCTGGTGGAAATGCTGCGCCGTTTCAACCTGCGCTTTGCACTGTTTGACGATGAGCGCTATGCCGAAGCGCAGCACGACGCCGACAACCCGTTCGAAACTGAACAGTTAGTGATTTGCTCGCTGGACTTTGTTCGCCGCAGCAAGCAGCGCCTGGAACACCTCTGTGATGCCGAATGGGACATCATGGTGGTCGACGAAGCCCACCATCTGGTCTGGAGCGAAGACGCGCCAAGCCGCGAATATCAGGCTATCGAGCAGCTCGCGGAACGTGTCCCAGGCATTCTGCTGTTGACTGCAACGCCGGAACAGCTGGGCATGGAAAGTCACTTTGCCCGTCTGCGTTTGCTGGATCCAAACCGTTTCCACGATTTCGAGCATTTCGTTGAAGAGCAGCAAAATTATCGCCCTGTCGCCGACGCCGTTTCTCTGCTGTTGAGCGGCGAGCCGCTGAATAACGATCAGATGAACGCCCTGAGCGAACTGATTGGCGAGCAGGACATCGAGCCGCTGTTGCAGGCAGCAAACAGGGGTGGTGACGGTGCCGAAAGTGCACGTCAGGAACTGATTGCCATGCTGATGGATCGCCACGGCACCAGCCGCGTCCTGTTCCGTAACACCCGTAATGGCGTGAAAGGTTTCCCGAAACGCGAGCTGCACACCATCAAGCTGCCGTTGCCGACGCAGTATCAGACCGCAATTAAAGTGTCCGGCATTATGGGGGCGCGCAAAACGTCTGAAGAGCGCGCTCGCGACATGCTCTACCCGGAGCAGATTTATCAGGAGTTTGAAGGTGATACCGGCACGTGGTGGAGCTTCGACCCGCGCGTTGAGTGGCTGATGGGTTACCTGACCGCGCATCGCTCACAGAAAGTGTTGGTTATCTGTGCGAAGGCCGCTACTGCGCTGCAGCTCGAACAAGTGCTGCGCGAGCGTGAAGGTATACGCGCCGCCGTTTTCCACGAAGGTATGTCCATTGTAGAACGTGACCGTGCTGCGGCCTGGTTTGCGGAAGAAGACACCGGTGCGCAGGTGCTGCTGTGCTCTGAAATTGGTTCAGAAGGTCGTAACTTCCAGTTCGCCAGCCACCTGGTGATGTTCGATCTGCCGTTCAACCCGGATTTGCTGGAGCAGCGTATTGGTCGTCTTGACCGTATCGGTCAGGCTCACGATATTCAAATCCACGTGCCGTATCTGGAAAAAACCGCTCAGTCCGTGCTGGTGCGCTGGTTCCACGAAGGTCTGGATGCGTTCGAGCACACCTGCCCGACAGGCCGCACCATTTACGATAGCGTTCATACGCAACTGATTGAATATCTGGCTGCACCGGAAAACAGCGACGGTTTTGACGAGCTGATCAAAGCCAGCCGCGAACAGCACGATGCGCTGAAAGCCCAACTGGAACAGGGGCGTGACCGCCTGCTGGAAATCAACTCTAACGGCGGCGAAAAAGCGCAGGCGCTGGCCGAAAGCATTGAAGAGCAGGATGACGATACCGGGCTCATCAGTTTCTCGATGAACCTTTTCGATATTATCGGTATTAACCAGGACGATCGTGGCGAAAACCTGATCGTGCTGACCCCGTCCGATCATATGCTGGTACCGGATTTCCCAGGCCTGCCTGAAGACGGTTGCACCGTGACGTTCGAACGTGATGTCGCACTTTCCCGCGAAGATGCGCAATTCCTGACCTGGGAGCATCCGCTGATCCGCAACGGTCTGGATCTGATCCTTTCCGGCGACACGGGCAGCAGCACCATTTCGCTGCTGAAAAACAAAGCATTGCCGGTCGGTACGCTGCTGCTGGAACTGATTTATGTAGTTGAAGCGCAAGCGCCTAAGCAGTTGCAGTTGCACCGCTTCCTGCCGCCAACGCCGGTCCGTATGCTGGTTGATAAAAATGGCAACAACCTGGCCGCTCAGGTTGAGTTCGAAACCTTCAACCGCCAGTTAAGCGCGGTGAACCGTCACACCGGCAGCAAGCTGGTGAACGCTGTTCAGCAGGACGTGCATGCGATTCTGCAACAGGGTGAAGCGCAGGTAGAGAAAACCGCGAAGGCCTTGATTGAAGCCGCGCGTCAAGAAGCGGACGAGAAACTGAGTGCCGAACTGTCGCGTCTGGAAGCGCTGAAAGCCGTCAACCCGAACATCCGTGATGACGAGCTGGAAGCCATTGAAAGCAATCGCCAGCAGGTGATGGAAGCTCTGGCGCAGGCTGGCTGGCGTCTGGATGCGCTGCGACTGATTGTCGTCACGCATCAGTAAGGAAAACGTTATGGTACTGGAGTCCTACAATCCGCCTCAGGATCCCTGGCTGGTGACGCTGTATCAGGATGAACACATTATGGTGGTCAACAAGCCGAGCGGCTTGTTGTCCGTGCCGGGTCGTCTGGAAGAGCACAAAGACAGCGTGATGACACGCATTCAGCGTGATTTTCCTGAGGCGGAGTCTGTTCATCGTCTGGATATGGCAACCAGCGGCGTGATTGTGGTGGCTCTGACCAAAGCCGCAGAACGTGAGCTGAAGCGTCAGTTCCGCGAGCGCGAGCCGAAGAAGCAATATCTGGCACGTGTCTGGGGCCATCCGGAGAAGGCAGAAGGCCTGGTGGATTTACCGCTGATCTGCGACTGGCCGAATCGCCCGAAGCAAAAAGTCTGTTTCGAGACAGGCAAATCAGCGCAGACGGAATATGAGGTGCTGGAGTATGCCGATGACAACACCGCACGCGTGCTGCTGAAGCCGATTACCGGGCGTTCTCATCAGTTGCGCGTGCATATGCAGGCGTTAGGGCATCCGATTCTGGGTGACCGTTTTTATGCCACGCCAGAAGCGCTGGCGATGGCGCCTCGCCTGCTGCTGCACGCAGAAATGCTGACGATTACCCATCCTAAGTTTGGCAATAGCATGACGTTTAAAGCACCGGTGGATTTTTAATTCGCTGCGGCCTGATGCCCTCTCCCCCGGCCCCTCTCCCACAGGGCGAGGGGAGAAAAGCAGCATCGTTCCAGCCCCTCTTCCCTGTAGGGTGAAAGGTGCAAAAACAGCTCCTGTCCAAGTCCCCTCTCCCCGCGGGAGAGGGTTAGGGAGAGGGGTTTACACCCAAACTATTTAAAACCTTTCTGCTCTTTAATCAGCTCATAGGCCTTCTGAATTTCCTGCGCTTTTTGCTTCGCCATTTCCATCATTTCTGGCGGCAAACCTTTGGCGACCAGTTTGTCCGGGTGATGTTCGCTCATCAGCTTACGGTACGCGCGCTTGATGGTCGCCGCATCGTCCGTCGACTTTACACCCAGCACGTTACAGGCATCTTCAAGGGTTGGCCCGCGTTGTGCTTGTTGCCAGCCGCCGCCGGATTGCGATTGCTGCTGGTATCCACCGCCAAACTGCGCGCCGCCTTGCATCATACGCAGGAACTGATCGAACTGCGCTCGGGAAATGCCCAGCTCATCGGCAATAACGAACAACACTTCACGTTCATTCGGGTGCAGTGAACCGTCGGCAAAGGCGGCCTGAATCTGAATTTCCAGAAACATCCGAATTAAATCGAAGCGACCAAAACAGACGCTACGCAGCTGACGCATTTTCTCGCGCAGCGGGTAGTTATCGGCCTTACCCACGCGGAAGGCATGCTGTGCAGCAACACGAGACTCGCCGTGCAGATTCATGCGATCCATCAGGATGCTGGCGACATGAATGTCCGCTTCCGTCACCCGCCCCTTGGATTTGGTCAGGTGCCCCATCACTTCAAAGGTGGTAGCGAAGAACAGCGACTGACGTTCCTGCTGGTTGGCAAAAAAGTTGAGTCTGCGGCTACGCGCTTTGTCAAACATGTGGCCAATGAGCAACCCGAGTACTGCGCCCCAAAATCCGCCGCCCATCATCAGCGCCACGGCCACACCAATCACTTTACCCCAATACTGCATAGACTCCCCGGATAGTCAAAATCATCATGCCGCAGGCATTTTCTTGCGCCTTGATAAAAGGCGAGTTTCCCTGCATTGACCTGATGGTCATTGCAGGACATAACCTATAATTTGCTTTATCATACTCGCCATTCTACACAGTGCCTAACGCCACTGGCTCGAAGCGGCAGGATTAACACTGGCGCGTTAACGATGAGTACGTTAGTCTCTGACCGTTTGCAAGCCGCGAAGCCACAGATGACGGAACAACTAATAAAACGTATGAAAAAACGTATTCCCACCCTTCTGGCTACCCTGATCGCCAGCGCCCTTTACAGCCAATCGGGTGCGGCGGCCGACCTCGCATCACAATGTATGCTGGGGGTACCAAGCTATAATCGTCCGCTGGTCCAGGGGGATACTAATAATCTGCCTGTCACCATCAATGCCGATCACGCCAAAGGGAATTACCCTGATAATGCCGTATTTACCGGCAATGTCGATATCAATCAGGGCAATAGCCGCTTACAGGCCGATGAAGTGCAATTGCACCAGAAGCAGGCGCCAGATCAGGCTGATCCGGTGAGAACCGTCGATGCGCTGGGCAATGTACACTATGACGACAATCAGGTGATCCTGAAAGGTCCGAAAGCCTGGTCGAACCTGAATACCAAAGATACCAACGTCTGGGACGGTAACTACCAGATGGTGGACAGGCAGGGTCGCGGCACCGCTGACGTGATGAAACAGCGTGGACAAAACCGCTACACCATTCTTGATAACGGCACTTTTACCTCCTGTCTGCCAGGTTCTAACACCTGGAGCGTAGTCGGCAGCGAAGTGATTCAGGACCGTCAGGAAGAAGTGGCCGAAATCTGGAACGCCCGCTTCAAAATTGGCCCCGTGCCGGTGTTCTACAGCCCTTATCTTCAATTACCGATTGGTGACAAACGCCGCTCGGGCTTCCTGATCCCTAACGCAAAATACAGCAGCAACAACGGCTTTGAATTCTACCTGCCGTACTACTGGAACATTGCGCCAAACTTCGATGCCACCATTACGCCGCACTATATGGAAAAGCGTGGCGGCGTCATGTGGGAGAACGAATTCCGCTACCTGACTCAGGCAGGTTCCGGCCTCTTTGAATTTGACTATCTGCCGTCTGACAAGGTGTATGACGATGAGCACCCAAGTGACGATAGCCGTCGCTGGTTGTTCTACTGGAAACACGGCGGGGTGATGGATCAGGTGTGGCGCTTCAACGTCGACTACACCAAGGTCAGTGACCCCTATTACTTTAACGATTTCGACTCGAAATACGGTTCAAGTACTGACGGCTACGCCACGCAGAAATTCAGCGCCGGCTATGCGGTTGAGAACTTTAACGCCACCGTATCCTCCAAGCAGTTCCAGGTCTTCGACACCCAGAGCAACAGCTCTTACGCGTCGCAGCCACAGCTGGATGTGAACTTCTATCAGAACGACGTGGGCCCGTTTGATACCCGTATTTATGGCCAGGTTGCGCACTTCGTTAACACCAACGATGACCTGCCAGAAGCCACGCGTGTCCATATCGAACCGACTATCGACCTGCCGCTGTCCAACGGCTGGGGAAGTCTTGATACTGAAGCCAAACTGATGGCGACTCACTATCAGCAAAGCGATGTCGAATGGTATAACCAACATTACAACGCGGATTTGAAAGAGTCTGTTAGCCGCGTTCTGCCGCAGTTCAAGATTGACGGCAAGATGGTCTTCGAGCGTGATATGGACTGGTCTCAGGGTTATATCCAGACGCTGGAACCGCGCGTTCAGTATCTGTATGTGCCGTACAAAGACCAAAGCAATATCATGCAGTACGATTCCACACTGCTGCAGTCGGACTACAGCGGCCTGTTCCGCGACCGCAGCTACAGTGGTCTTGACCGCATTGCCTCAGCCAACCAGGTCACCACGGGCGTCACGTCCCGCGTTTATGATGAAAATGCGGTTGAACGTTTTAACGTGTCTGTGGGTCAAATCTACTATTTCACCCCGACTCGTACGGGTGATGAAAGTGATGACTGGTCTGCAAGCGATCAAAAAGGCTCTCTGGTGTGGGCTGGCGATACCTACTGGCGCATTAGCGATTTCTGGGGCCTGCGCGGTGGCGTTCAGTACGATACTCGTCTGGATAACGTCGCCACCGGGAACGGCACCATTGAGTACCGCCGCGATCAGGATCGTTTAGTGCAGTTTAGCTACCGTTACGCAAGCCCGGAGTATATTCAGGCCACGCTGCCTTCTTACTCCACGGCACAGCAGTACAAAGACGGTATTTCTCAGGTCGGTATGACAGCAAGCTGGCCGGTGGTTGATCGCTGGTCGGTTGTCGGTGCGTATTACTACGACACCAACGCCAATAAGCCTGCCGATCAGATGCTCGGTGTGCAGTACAACTCTTGCTGCTACGCCCTCCGCCTGGGTTACGAACGTAAACTCAACGGTTGGGATAGCCCGAACGCGCAAGGGAAATACGACAACGTCATCGGCTTCAATGTTGAACTGCGCGGCCTGAGCTCTAACTATGGCCTGGGCACTCAGCAGATGCTGCGTACGCCGATTATGCCGTATCAGAGCTCTTTGTAACGTCACAGTTTAAAAACGTAATCCGCCTTTGCGGTTAATTGAAATGGAAAGAGTATGAAGAACTGGAAAACGCTGCTTCTCGGTATCGCCATGGTTGCGAATACCAGTTTCGCCGCCCCACAGGTTGTCGATAAAGTCGCAGCAGTCGTGAATAACGGCGTGGTACTGGAAAGCGACGTCGATGGTATGATGCAGTCCGTTAAAGGCAGTGCAGGCCAGGCAGGCCAACAGCTGCCGGATGACGCCACCCTGCGGCACCAGATTCTGGAACGTCTGATCATGGATCAGATTGTCCTGCAAATGGGCCAAAAGATGGGCGTGAAAGTCTCCGACAACCAGCTTGATGCCGCCATTGCCAACATTGCAAAACAGAACAACATGACCATGGATCAGATGCGTAGCCGTCTGGCCTATGACGGCATGAACTACAACACCTATCGCGCTCAGATCCGCAAAGAGATGATTATCTCTGAAGTGCGTAACAATGAAGTGCGGCGCCGTATTACCGTTCTGCCACAAGAAGTTGACGCGCTGGCGTCCCAAATTGGTAACCAGAATGATGCCAGCACCGAACTGAACCTGAGCCACATTCTGATTCCGCTGCAGGAAAACCCCTCTTCCGATCAGGTCAAAGAGGCTGAAAGTCAGGCGCGTTCTGTCGTCGATCAGGCCAAAGGTGGCGCTGACTTCGGTAAACTGGCTATCACCTACTCTGCAGACCAGCAGGCGCTGAAAGGCGGCCAGATGGGTTGGGGACGTATTCAGGAACTGCCTTCTATCTTCGCCCAGGCACTGAGCACCGCGAAGAAAGGCGACATTATCGGTCCGATTCGTTCTGGTGTTGGCTTCCATATCCTCAAAGTGAACGATCTGCGTGGTCAAACCCAAAGCATTTCGGTGACGGAAGTTCACGCCCGTCACATCCTGCTGAAGCCATCGCCAATCATGACGGACGATCAGGCACGTGCGAAGCTGGAAGAGGCGGCGGCTGATATTAAGAGCGGCAAAACCACCTTCGACAAAGCGGCAAAAGAGCTTTCTCAGGATCCAGGTTCTGCCAACCAGGGCGGTGATTTGGGTTGGGGTTCGCCGGATATGTACGATCCTGCGTTCCGTGATGCACTGTTGAAGTTGCAGAAAGGCGAAATCAGCGCACCGGTTCACTCCTCTTTCGGCTGGCACCTGATTCAGTTGCTGGACACCCGTAACGTTGACCGTACCGATGCTGCTCAGAAAGACCGTGCTTACCGCATGCTGATGAACCGCAAGTTCTCAGAAGAAGCAGCGACCTGGATGCAGGAACAGCGTGCCAGCGCGTACGTTAAAATTCTGAGCAACTAATGACGCAGCCACAGCGTGTTGTTATCACTCCCGGCGAACCCGCCGGGATTGGCCCGGACCTCGTGGTTCAGCTCGCCCAGCCAGACTGGCCGGTTGAACTGGTGGTGTGCGCCGACGAAACGCTTTTAACAGACCGGGCAGCAATGCTCGGTTTGCCGTTAACGCTTCTGCCTTACGCGGCATCTCAAAAGCCTGTCCCGCAGCGCGCGGGCACATTGACTCTGCTTCCTGTCTCGCTTCACGCTCCCGTCACGCCAGGAACGCTTAATGTTCAGAATGGCGCTTATGTGGTGAAAACGCTGGCCCGTGCTTGTGACGGTGCCACCAGCGGTGAATTTGCTGCACTCATCACGGGTCCTGTGCAAAAGAGCATTATCAACGATGCAGGCATCCCGTTTATCGGGCACACCGAATTCTTTGAAGAGCGTTCAGGCACGAAGAAAGTGGTGATGATGCTGGCGACAGAAGAGCTGCGAGTCGCACTGGCAACCACTCACCTGCCGCTGAAAGCCATTAGCGAGGCGATTACCGGCGATTTACTGCGTGAAGTGATCACTATTCTTCATGACGATCTGCGTACCAAGTTTGGCATCAAAGAACCCCATGTTCTGGTCTGTGGCCTGAACCCCCACGCTGGGGAAGGCGGACACATGGGCATGGAAGAGATCGACACGATCATTCCCGTGCTCGACGAGCTACGCGCAAAAGGCATGAACCTGAGTGGTCCATTGCCCGCGGACACCCTTTTCCAGCCAAAATATCTCGACCATGCCGATGCAGTCCTGGCGATGTACCACGATCAGGGCCTGCCCGTGCTAAAATACCAGGGATTCGGCCGCGCAGTAAACATCACGCTCGGTTTACCCTTTATCCGTACGTCCGTCGATCACGGCACCGCACTTGAACTGGCGGGCCAGGGAAAAGCGAACGTCGGCAGTTTTATTACGGCGCTTAATCTCGCCATCAAAATGATTGTTAACTCTCAATGAATAATCGAGTCCATCAGGGCCACTTAGCCCGAAAACGCTTCGGGCAAAACTTCCTCAACGATCAATTTGTGATCGACAGCATTGTCTCAGCCATCAATCCTCAAAAAGACCAGGCGATGGTTGAAATCGGCCCGGGTCTGGCGGCGCTGACCGAACCCGTCGGCGAACGCCTTGATAAACTGACCGTTATCGAACTGGACCGCGATCTGGCTGCACGCCTGCAAACGCACCCGTTCCTTGGCCCAAAACTGACCATTTACCAGCAGGATGCGATGACCATGAACTTCGGCGAGCTGTCGGAGAAAATGGGTCAGCCGCTGCGCGTGTTCGGCAACCTGCCGTACAACATCTCCACCCCGCTGATGTTCCACCTGTTTAGCTATACTGATGCCATTGCCGATATGCACTTTATGTTGCAAAAAGAGGTGGTCAATCGTCTGGTTGCAGGCCCAAACAGTAAAGCGTATGGTCGTTTAAGCGTGATGGCGCAGTATTACTGCAACGTCATACCGGTGCTGGAAGTGCCGCCAACAGCCTTCACACCACCGCCGAAAGTCGATTCCGCCGTTGTCCGCCTGGTGCCGCACGGCAGCAACAAGCCTTACCCGGTGAAAGACGTGCGCGTCCTGAGTCGTATTACAACCGAAGCGTTTAACCAACGCCGTAAAACGATTCGTAACAGCCTCGGCAACCTCTTCTCTGTTGAGCTTCTGACAGAGCTTGGCGTCGACCCGGCGATGCGTGCAGAAAACATCTCGGTAGCCCAGTATTGCCGTCTGGCGAACTGGCTGTCAGAAAACGCGCCCCCTAAGGAGAGCTAAACCATGATCAATTCGCCCCGCGTCTGTATTCAGGTTCAAAGCGTTTACATTGAGGCGCAGTCCTCACCCGATGATGAACGCTATGTGTTTGCCTATACGGTCACGATTCGCAATCTGGGGCGAGGATCGGTTCAGCTTCTTGGTCGCTACTGGCTGATAACCAACGGCCATGGCCGCGAAACCGAAGTTCAGGGGGAAGGTGTGGTTGGCGTTCAGCCACACATTGCTCCTGGCGGCGAATATCAGTACACCAGCGGTGCCGTGCTGGAAACACCGCTCGGCACGATGCAAGGCCACTATGAAATGATCGATGCTGAAGGCAATCCGTTTAGCATCGATATTCCTGTTTTCCGTCTGGCCGTGCCAGCCCTCATCCATTAATACAGCACTACTACAATGAGCACATACCTTATTGGCGACGTTCACGGCTGCTACGATGAACTGATCGCGTTGTTAAAGCAGGTGGAATTTACCCCAGGGCAGGATACCCTTTGGCTGACGGGCGATCTGGTGGCGCGAGGCCCCGCATCGCTTGAAGTGCTGCGTTATGTGAAGTCTCTGGGCGACAGCGTGCGTACCGTGCTCGGTAATCACGATTTGCATCTGCTGGCCGTGTTTGCAGGCATTAGCCGCAATAAGCCGAAGGACAGATTAACCCCGCTGCTGGAAGCACCGGATGCTGATGAGCTGCTGAACTGGCTGCGCCGTCAGCCGCTGTTGCAGGTCGACAAAGAGAAAAAACTGGTCATGGCGCACGCCGGGATCACCCCGCAATGGGATCTGGAAACCGCCGAGCAGTGTGCTCACGATGTGGAAGCCGTTCTGTGCAGTGATTCCTATCCGTTCTTCCTCGATGCGATGTACGGCGACCTGCCAAACCACTGGTCAACGGAGCTGTCCGGCCTGGCACGTCTGCGTTTCATCACCAATGCTTTCACGCGTATGCGCTACTGCTTCCCGAACGGCCAACTGGACATGTACACCAAAGAGTCACCGGAAAACGCACCTGCCCCGCTCAAGCCGTGGTTCGCGATCCCTGCACCGGTCACAGACGAATACAGCGTGGTGTTCGGGCACTGGGCATCGCTGGAAGGCAAAGGTACACCAGAAGGCATTTACGGGCTGGATACAGGCTGTTGCTGGGGCGGAGAACTGACTTGCCTGCGCTGGGAAGATAAAACTTACTTTGTGCAGCCGTCTAATCGCCATCTGGATTTGGGCGAAGGCGAGGCGGTTGCTTCCTGAACCTGCTATGTTCCCCGGCGCGCTACGCTTGCCGGGGCGACAAAACAGCTTTACTCATCGCTGTTCAACGTTAACATGCGATCTCTGGACCAGCGTGCATACAGCGCCAGTCCCGAATTAACCTCATCAATATCAAACGTAAAGAGATGCTCCCGCATTTCTTCCGCACTGGCATCAGGTACACCAATAAAGTCCAGCAGCGCCTCAAACTCTTCTTGATTACCTTGCGGATCGCTGATCACTTCCACAAGGGCCATGTATCCGCCGGGTCCGCCGCAATCTTCCATTGGGCAAACCATTTCCCCGTCCAGGCATTCGAAAGGACCCGGCATATCGTCCGGAGAATAGTTTTTATCTTCAAGAAGAATTTCATGCTGCCAATCATCGCCAAAATCATAACGATAGATCAGATTATTTCCCTTCTTTTTGAACAGCTCATTCAGGCGAATAAGCGCTTCATCTTCCTCTTTCGAAGATTCAGGCTGTTCGGTGTAGAGTTGCTTTTTGAATTCGAACTGATGCAGGTGAGAGTCTTCCCACCCCATCACAATCTGAATAATGTCATGAAGACGATCGAGCGAGATGTCAGCAGGAACAACAAACCGACGCCAGACTGAAGGCGTGATATCCTTCAGGGTAATTTTTAGCTGATAGTAATTATCCATCAAAGGCTCCATTCGATACCGATTCAATCAAAGGATGCCATTGTATATAAAAAAACCGATAAGGTTTACCTTACCTGAATATTCATTGTTAACGACGGTCTAAGATCTCAAAGCAATAACTGTGTGAGTTCTGCTCGTCTGCGTCGTGGAACTCGCTGAAGGTCGATTCCCAGTCGTCCGGGTCATAATCCGGGAAGTGAGTATCGCCTTCGACTTCTGCATCAATGTGCGTCAGGTACAGACGATGCGCTTTCGGCAGGAACTGTTCGTAAACGCGTCCGCCGCCAATCACCATGATCTCTTCAGCGTCGCCACAGGCAGCAACCGCTTCATCGACTGATTTCACCCACTCAACCCGATCGTCAGTCCCTGGCTTGCTGCTGATGACGATATTCTTACGGCCAGGCAAAGGACGACCGATAGATTCCCAGGTCAGGCGCCCCATCACCACAGGCTTATTCAGCGTGGTGCGTTTAAACCAGGCGAGATCGGCTGGCAGGTTCCAGGGCATGGCGTTTTCCATGCCGATAACGCGATCCACCGCTAACGCCGCAATCAGACTGATCATTGAAAGTATCCCGGATGCAAAAAATTGCCGCCACTATACGGAAAGCATAATCTTTCGTCGACTGGCGGCAGAGTAAAGAAGACGAAATTTTTTCGTCTTCTGGCTAAGTCACGGTTATACGGAAGGTTTCGTTTCAGGCTCGTCAGCCGGATTTCCGGTATGTTTGCCCTCTTCCGTTCCCTGCCAGCCGTGACGCTGAATCATCGACAGGTTACTGCGGTCTTCATTAATGATATCGGTCAGCATGGCGCTGGTGCGTTTGAACGCGGCTGCAAACGAAGCATCGTCTTCATCGGCCATATCCACCATTTCTTCAACCATCCGCACATTGAAACGCCGAAACACATCCGCACGTTCGCGAGCTTCATACGGCCCAAGCCCCAAAGCTTCCAGCGCCATACGGCCTGATTTCAACGCCCCTTCAAACGTTTCACGCTCCGGCGCATCAATCCCCGCCTGGCGCAGTTGAATGTAATGGTCGATATCGCGAGCACGAGCAATAATCCGCAGATTCGGGAAATGCTCTTTCGCAAGCTCGGTCAGTTGCACACTGGTTTTAGGGTCATCGATGGCGTTGATCAGCACTTCCGCTCTCGCGGCTCCGGCGGACTCCAGCAAATCGACACGCGTCGCGTCACCGAAAAACACTTTCATATCAAATTTGCGCAGCGTATCAACGTGGTCAGGATCATGGTCGAGGATCACCATTTTGACCCCGCTGGAAAGCAGCAAGCGCCCGGAGATCTGACCGAAACGCCCGAACCCGGCGATGATCACTCGCGGCTGCTCTTCATCAATCTCATCGGCTTCGCGTTCCTGTTCACTGCCTGATTTCTCCATACGCGACAGCAGAACCAACAAAATCGGCGTAGCCGCCATCGATAAAGCAACGGCGAGGGTTAGCGCTTTTGCCCATTCTGAATCCAGCACGTTCGTCATTTGCGCTGCACCAAACACCACAAACGCAAATTCACTGCCCTGCCCTAACAGCACAGCAAACCAGCGACGTTGGGCTTTTGGCACACCAAGCGGACGAGCAATCAGCCACAGCATGACCATTTTGATCAGCAAGAACCCGAGCAGCAGGATCAAGATGCGCAGCGGGTGCGTGACCAGCGTGCCGAAATCAATAGACATGCCGACACCGATAAAGAACAACCCGAGCAGCAGGCCCTTAAACGGTTCAATATCGCTTTCAAGCGCGTGGCGATATTCGGAGCTCGCCAGCAATACCCCGGCAAGGAAGGCCCCCATCGCCATCGACAGGCCGACTTCTTCCAGCAACAAACCGAAGCCAAACACCAAAAAGAGCGCTACGGCACTGAACACTTCACGCAGCCCGGAACGCGCCACAAAACGCAGAACAGGCCGGGTCACATAGCGACCAAGCAACACCACCAGCACCAGTGCGCCAGCCACTTTTAACGCCGACAGACCGAATGCCGCAAGCGTAGTGGAAGCACCGCTGGCGGCCAGCAGTGGGATCATCGCCACCAGTGGGATAGCCGCGATATCCTGGAACAGCAGCACGGCAAAGGCACTGCGCCCAAGCTGCGAGACCGTCAGGTTCCGCTCATTCATGGCCTGCATCGCAATGGCCGTAGACGACAGCGCCAGCGTCAGGCCAATCAGCACTGCAACCTGCCAGCGCAGTCCCATCATCATGCAAAACAAACCAAGGAGCAGCCCGCACGCAGCCATTTGCAGGAAGCCGCCACCAAAGACCGAGGCTCGCAGTTTCCATAAACGCTGGGGATCGAGCTCCAGACCAATAACAAACAGCATCAGCACCACGCCGATTTCAGCGAAATGCAAAATCGCCTCAGCGTCAGTCACCAGACGAAAACCCCATGGGCCAATGATGCAGCCCGCAATCAAATATCCCAACACAGAACCCAGCCCTAAGCGCACCGCTATCGGCACAATGAGCGCGGCTGAGCCGAGGTAAATCAAGGCTTGTATGAGCGTATGACTATCCATGATGCACCTCCTGCCACTCCAGCAGACGTTGTTTGAAGTGACGGGCCTGAGCCACCAGCGTCTCGTCATCGCAGATAAAAGTGCAATGCATTGAAAAAGGCGGGAGCCACTTCAGACCGCAATACAGCGCGGTGGCCTGCAACGGCTGAGCCAGCACGTCAAAGCCAGGGAAGCTGCCAATCGCAAAATGATCTTCACCACCGCCGGTCGTCACAGCCCACATCAGGCTTTTGCCGTGCAGCGCAGCAGCACCATGCCCGTAAGCCCAGCCGTGTGAGAGCACTTTGTCGATCCAGAGTTTGAGCAGCGGCGGGACGCTGTACCACTGCATAGGATGCTGCCAGATAATCAGATCAGCACGAGAAAGCGCTTCCTGTTCGGCCGCGACATCGATGTTGAAATCGGGATAGAGGTGATAGAGCGAACGGATTTCGACGCCGTCGATTTCCCTTACCTGCTCAAGCATCCTTTTATTCGCATGCGAATGTTGCGGATAGGGATGTGCATAAATAATCAGGATCATAAGTTAGCTCGCAATGATATCGGTCCGTTTGCTAAATCATGACAGTGTAGACGTTTACATGCCGTGGCGATATTAATGTGATGAATACCACAAAAAAGCTTCCCGGTAAGGGAAGCCTTGATATCACACTGGCTTAGCAAAACGCAAGATTAGCCTGCACGCGGTGGGTAATCATCCGCAGCAAAACCGATAAGGCTCAGCGCCTGCTGGATTTCCGGACAGCTCATAAAATAGCGCCACAGCAATCCGCTACGATGGTTTTCAATCATCCCAATAATCGGCCCCTGATCGATGGCCAGATATCCATCGGAGTACCAGTTTTTGCTCATGTTGAATCCATCAATAAATCCACATTTCTCGGTCCACACGGCGTTGCCAAGATCGTCATAAAAATGCCGTAACGCCGCCATAGACGCATCGGGTAAATACGGAAGACTGCTTAACGCCGCGGTGATGGTGATGGTGCCGTCATCCTGTGTTGGCTGGTGAGCCGTATAGCCCGTCGGCGAATAGCCAGCGGTTAGCCCCCAGCACTTATCAGAGTAACCGATGTACTGATGCGGGTTATCCACGCTGTAAGCCTGCTGGATCTGGCTTTGCGCCACACCCTGTTGATAGTAGTTAACGTCATTGGCGGTATCGCGCAGATTGCGTGGATCGAACCCCATAAACGAGTAGTGCATAAAGAACATTGGCCCTCCCATCGTTGGGCCGATGGGCAGCGTAACATCGTAATAGACCTTGTTTTTATTACTGTACGTTCCCTGCGACCAGCCGCTCTCCCAAAGCGTCGGCGCAACAGGGTGCGTCGGTGACGCGATAGCCAACAGATAGGTCATCATCGCCTCATTCCAGCCCGTCACTTTCATTCCCATGGTGAACTGTAGATCTTTATCAATATGCCAGTAGAGGCTATCGCTGTTGTTGGTGAAATAGTTCCAGTCGATGTCATGCCACAGCGCATTGATTTTGGTCGCAAGCGTCGGATCATTAAAATACTGACGCGCGGTCAGCAACCCTTCGACCAGGAAGGCGGTTTCTACCAGGTCTGCACCGTTATCATTCGTGCCAAACGGGATAGTCGCGCCGGTATTGCCATTAAGCCAGTGTGGCCAGGCGCCTTTATAACGGGTGGTAGGCCCCCCCAGGAAATCAACCATTTGGTTAATACGATCATAGCCCTGCTGGCGCGTGATAAAACCACGCTCAACGGCCACCAGAATGCCCATAATGCCGAACCCGGTTCCCCCTGTTGTCACCGGTTCATTAATCCCCGCATCACCGTTGCGATATAACCGCTCGAAGGCCAGCCCGCTGGTAGGATGCGCATAATCCCAGAAGTAGCGCAGCGTGGTTTGTTGCACCTTATCCAGCAGTTGATCGTTCGTCAGCGTAGGGTAAACAGCCGCCTTTACCGCCGCAAGCTGATCGGAAACAATAGGATCCAGTTCACCGAAGCGGTTAATTCGGATATCCATACAGGCAACGCCGTCTCGCGCAGCCACATCTTTTACCCATTGCGCCAGCGAATCGGTATCGTAATGCTTGCCGGTATCGGTTGATCCCATCGCGCCCCAACCCGCATTCACAGTCTGGTTACCCAACGCAATCCAGCGGAACCATTGATGATACCCATCGTTATTCTGCCAGCGGCTAGTCGGCAACTCGGTCATGACATAGTTACCCTCGGCATTTTTGGTGCCGTAGGATTCGCCGTTGGAATAGTCCATGTACACGGTGTTGTCCACGCCAATCCCGGTCACAATACGCTGCGGATTTCCTGAGCGAGACGCATCCACCACATCGTTAATGTTATAAGGCTGGCTCATATCGGTGTAGTTGTTCCACATGCCGTCAAACCAGAATCCGGCCAGATATTCACCATAACGATCGCCGAATTCCCGCACCACGGCATAATTCAGCCGCGTGGTTTCCGGGGTGATCAGATTGTCAAAAGGTGAACACTCGTACAATCTCGGCACCAGCATATCGCCCCAGCGATCGGGGGAATGTGGGTTGGCGTCGCTATCGTAATACACCAGGCTTGCTTTGGCGGGCGCGTATCCCATCATATACAGCATGAATTTGATGCCATATTTCGCCAGCTCTTTGGCCATCTCCAGCGGCAAATCGCGTATTGCGCTGCGCACACCGGGCGCGACGCCCAAAATGGCATCATGCGTTTTTGACGGGCCAAGGTTATAGCCCGCATGCTGATCCATCGTCAGCAAGACAAACCCTGCGCCCGTTTCTTGTACCGCTTTCGCGTAAGCCACCACATCAAACGTACTGAGGAAATCATCCCAGCTCTCACCCTCATGCCATTTTTCTCTGGGTGGAATATCAGGGGAAAGATTGAGGTAATTTGGCAGGAAGTGGTGCGACACGCCGTATTTTGCATTGCGGAACCAGTCGGTACGCGGGTTACCACTTTGCTGGGCAATTGGCCCTACCACCGCCATTTGCGGTACACCAGGGCACAAACGCGCATTGCGTGGCGTCACCGTTACCCGAATATGTTTCCCTTTGTGTTCAGGTAACAGCATCAGCGTGCGGGTGTGTACCCCTTCAATGGGGCTGAAAATACCGCTCGCACTATCCGCCACTTCCCAAAGATATTCACTGCCGCTTTCTGCGACATTCTCCGGATCGCTGTAGTGATAATCCGCACGCAGGACTTCTCGCGTCTTCAGCTCACCCTTAAGGGTCAGTAACGAGATTGACGGCGGCTCAACCGTCGTTGCCGGAATAGTCAACTGCGCATCAACGGGCATCCCCTGATACCGCAACGTCATCGCCACATTTTGCTCAACGCTCGCGTGTTCAAAAGGCGTAAAAGTCAGAGTGGCCTCATTTCTGTCGGTATCCCAGATAAGATCGTTTAAGGGCAAACCGGTACGCATCTCGCTGTTGACCTTGCTATGCAGCCGGAAGTCCGTGATGGCAGGAAGCACGGATTGAGGCTGTACAAAACGGGCAGTGACTGCGCCGTTATTGACCTCTAACGTAAAATTCCCCTCTGCCAGTGGGCGATAATTGTCCACCAGCGTCGATGTGCTTAGCGCGGAATCAAACATTTTCACTTCATCAATCACACCATCGAAAGCATCGGTGATCTCACCTCGGCTATTGAGACGTCCCCCGACTTTCACACTACAGTTATTCGCCGATTGCTTAATATTTGAACCACCGCACATGACGATATTACCGTTAATTGCCAGTGCGAATTCATCGCTGCTCAGGCGTATAACCGCAACATGGCTCCAGGCGTTAAGAGGAATATAGGAGCGCGTGGTCAGCGTAAATGATGCCTGATTGGTATTATCTGACATGGTGAAAGACAGCTGATTATTCTGGCAATAGAAAAGCCAGCGCTGGTTATTGTTATCACGCGTGTCCTGGCTGACGATAGTGCTCATCGCCAGAGAGCGCGGATAAATCCAGGCTTCTACCGTAAAACCAGGTTGTTGCAGACAATCAAATACGCCTAAATCAACGTATGCAGGATAGCGGCGATCAAACTCGCAGCCTTGCGCCAGTTTCCCGGCGACCAGTACCGGCTCGCGGCCATACATCACCGCATCGCGTTTTCCGCTAATGGTGTCTAAAAACGCGCCATTAATCTGATTATCGAACGTATAGTAATGCTTCATTCCCTGATAGTTCGTGAATGAAGTCTGTAGATCGGCGAAATCTTTCGTCAGAATTTCGTTCTTCAGCCCGTGAAGGGTGACCTGATACGTTTGTTCGAACACCAGATTGGGGGCATGAAGCATCAGCGTCGTTTTGTAAACATCCAGCGTTACGCCGTCAATAATCCCACCGTTATTCAAAGAATAATTATCGAGTTGTAATGCGCTCTCGCTATCAAGAGCCTGGTCAAAGGTGATGCGGATATTGCCGTTACTGTCTGTCGTGGTCTCAAGGATTTCAAGGCTGCCGGCGTTATACACTTTCAAGGCATCGATATGCGCCCAGGTTCCGGAACGTTTTATGCCCTGGATCGTATGTGCACCAAAGGGTAAATCAACCCGGCTGTACAACATATGGCTTTGTAAATGAGAGCTTGTCCAGGTACTGATACGCCCCTGGGAAACGCCATCAATATAAATTTCAACATCGCCCTGGTCGGTATTGCTCTCCGCATAATACGCTACGCCCGTACCATAAAAATTGAGAGAAAAGCTCCCCG
Source organism: Pantoea sp. sgz302252 (assembly GCF_047713085.1). NCBI lineage: Bacteria > Pseudomonadati > Pseudomonadota > Gammaproteobacteria > Enterobacterales > Erwiniaceae > Pantoea > Pantoea sp. sgz302252. Next base: position 225,279 of record NZ_JBLFJW010000002.1, on the reverse strand, counting down.
AATTATTGTTCTGGGTATACGATGTAGTTTGATTATAAATACTCATCGTACGATTAGTGCCGTGCGTCCAGTTCCCGGCATAAACAATATCCGTAGCGGCATCATCATATAGTTGTTCTGCGGGTAACGAGGTATAGGCAAGCGTAAATATCTGATTTTCTACACTCGTGGTAAGAATCTGATTGTAGATATTCGTTAAGCTTAATGTATATTCGGAATTTGTCGTTAAACCAGAAATAATCAGGTCAGCCGTTTTCCTGTCATTGCTTAAGGTCACGGAAACAACACTGGCCCCCAGATTCAGCTGATAGTTCGCTGGCAACGTTGCGCTTTGTGGGTCCAGCGACTGATTGAACTGCAGCCGCAATGTACCGTCACTGCCAGCCCCGAGCAATGGTTCTGCCGTCGCGACCAGCGGCCCATCATTATAAATTTTAAGTAAATCAAGCAGCATCCAGGTGCCGCTTTTTTTCACGCCTTTAAGAACATGAGTCCCTTTCGGCAGGCCTGTCACATAGTACATCAGATCGCTAAATTGCCGCGGTGAACGATAGGTACTGATCGTTGCTGAAAATACACCATCGATATAAAAATCCACATCCCCCTGATCGGTATTCCCTTCACTGTAATAACCCACCCCAGTGCCATCAAAGGTAAATTCAAAATATCTTCCGTTATCGTACAACGCCATGCTGGCACCGTCATAGCTATAGGTGCGCCCCGTATACCGGCTCCAATTTCCTGTATAAACTATCGCGGGATCATTTTCCTGACAGATAACTTCTGGCTGAACATCCTGATATTCGCTACTCATTATATTACCCTCATTATTTTCCTCACTGGAAAGAGGAAAATAGCTGAGAGAAAAAAACACTCAAATCAAATGGCATCACAAAAAATGATAAATAATAGAAATGATTTCTATAGAGGAAAGACCTCTGCGTGATGATTCGTGCAGAGGTCTTTTATTAGAGGATGTGAGAAAGGTTAGCCTTTAATCTGCGCGTGCATTTCCTGCACCGAAATCACCTTCTCGGTCGCATCCGCATTCAGCGCCATCGCGGTGGCAAAACCACCGTTCAGGGTGGTGTCGTAATGCACTTTGTACTGCAGCGCGCTGCGGCGAATCAGCCTGGAGTCTTCAATCGCCTGGCGACCGGCCGTGGTGTTGATAATGTAGGTGTACTCGCCATTCTTGATACGATCCTGAATGTGCGGACGGCCTTCATGCACTTTGTTCACCAGACGCGGGTTGATACCTGCTTCACCCAGCACAATCGCGGTGCCGTGGGTCGCATCCAGCTCGAAGCCCTGCTTCAGCAGTTTCGCGGCCAAATCCACCACGCGCTCTTTGTCGCCTTCACGAACAGACAGCAGCGCACGGCCCTGCTTCTTCATGGTGGAGTTGCTGCCGAGCTGCGCTTTGGCAAACGCTTCGGCGAAGGTGCGGCCCACGCCCATCACTTCCCCGGTAGAGCGCATTTCTGGCCCTAACAGCGGGTCAACGCCCGGGAATTTATTGAACGGCAGCACCACTTCTTTCACCGAGTAGTACGGCGGGATGATTTCCTGAGTGTGGCCCTGCTGTTTCAGCGTCTGACCGACCATCACACGCGCCGCCACTTTCGCCAGCGGTAAGCCGGTCGCTTTGGAGACGAATGGCACGGTACGCGCCGCACGTGGGTTCACTTCAATCAGGTAGACTTCGTTGTCTTTCACCGCGAACTGCACGTTCATCAGACCACGAACCTGCAGCTCAAATGCCAGCTTCTGCACCTGCTCGCGCATCACATCCTGAATCTCTTTGCTCAGGGTGTAAGCCGGCAGAGAACACGCGGAGTCACCGGAGTGTACGCCGGCCTGTTCGATGTGTTCCATGATGCCGCCAATCAGCACGCTTTCACCGTCGCAGATGGCATCGACGTCCACTTCCACCGCATCGTCGAGGAAGCGGTCGAGCAGCACCGGCGCATCGTTAGACACGCTGACCGCGGTCTGGAAGTAGCGACGCAGGTCGGCTTCGTCATACACGATTTCCATCGCGCGGCCGCCCAGTACGTAGGAAGGACGCACCACCAGCGGATAACCGATGTCTTTCGCTCTCTCGACAGCCATGTCGATAGTGGTCACCGTGGCGTTCGCAGGCTGTTTCAGCTTCAGACGGTCAACCGCCTGCTGGAAACGCTCGCGGTCTTCAGCACGGTCAATCGCATCCGGGCTGGTCCCGATAACCGGCACGCCTGCGGCTTCCAGCGCACGCGCCAGCTTCAGCGGAGTCTGACCACCGTACTGGACGATAACGCCTTTCGGCTTCTCGATACGCACGATTTCCAGCACGTCTTCGAAGGTCACGGGTTCGAAGTACAGGCGGTCAGAGGTGTCATAGTCGGTCGATACGGTTTCCGGGTTACAGTTGACCATGATGGTCTCGTAACCGTCTTCACGCAGCGCCAGGGAGGCGTGAACGCAGCAGTAATCGAACTCGATACCCTGACCGATACGGTTCGGGCCACCGCCGAGCACCATGATTTTATCGCGGTCAACGGACGGGTTCGCTTCACACTCGTCTTCGTACGTGGAGTACATGTAAGCGGTATCGGTAGAGAATTCTGCCGCACAGGTGTCTACACGCTTGTAAACCGGATGCAGGTTGAACTGTTCGCGTAGCTTGCGAATTTCAGACTCGCGCACGCCAGCCAGTTTAGCCAGACGCGCATCGGCGAAGCCTTTGCGTTTCAGGGTACGCAGGAAATCAGCGTCGAGGCCGGTAATCCCGACTTCAGCCACCTGCTCTTCCAGACGCACCAACTCTTCAATCTGCACCAGGAACCAGCGGTCGATATTGGTCAGGTTGAAGACGCCGTCGACAGACAGGCCCGCACGGAACGCATCGGCGATATACCAGATACGCTCGGCACCGGCGTCTTTCAGCTCGCGACGGATTTTGGTCAGCGCTTCCGGGTCATCCAGACTCACTTTCGGGTCGAAACCTGTCGCGCCCACTTCCAGGCCGCGCAGGGCTTTCTGCAGGGATTCCTGCTGAGTGCGGCCAATCGCCATCACTTCACCGACAGATTTCATCTGGGTGGTCAGACGGTCATTCGCGCCAACAAACTTCTCGAAGTTGAAGCGAGGGATTTTGGTCACAACGTAGTCGATAGACGGTTCGAATGACGCAGGCGTTTTGCCGCCGGTGATGTCGTTCATCAGCTCATCGAGGGTGTAACCCACGGCCAGTTTGGCGGCGACTTTGGCAATCGGGAAACCGGTCGCTTTAGAAGCCAGTGCTGAGGAGCGCGAGACACGCGGGTTCATTTCGATAACGATAAGGCGACCGTTTTTCGGGTTCACGGAGAACTGGACGTTAGAGCCGCCGGTTTCCACGCCGATTTCACGCAGTACCGCCATCGAGGCGTTACGCATGATTTGGTATTCTTTATCGGTCAGCGTCTGGGCTGGCGCTACGGTGATGGAGTCACCGGTGTGGATGCCCATCGCATCGAAGTTTTCGATGGAGCAGACGATGATGCAGTTGTCATTTTTATCACGCACCACTTCCATCTCGTACTCTTTCCAGCCGATCAGGGATTCGTCAATCAGCAGCTCTTTGGTTGGAGAAAGATCCAGACCGCGTTCGCAAATCTCTTCAAACTCTTCGCGATTGTAAGCGATACCGCCGCCGGTGCCGCCCATGGTGAAGGAAGGACGGATGATGCACGGATAACCCACGTCAGCGGCAACCGCCAGCGCTTCGTCCATGTTGTGTGCGATACCTGAACGCGCGGTGTCGAGGCCGATTTTCTTCATTGCCACGTCGAAGCGACGGCGATCTTCAGCTTTATCAATCGCGTCAGCGGTCGCGCCAATCATGGTCACGCCGAACTCTTCCAGCACGCCCTGACGCTCCAGCTCCAGCGCGCAGTTCAGCGCGGTCTGGCCGCCCATGGTTGGCAGCACCGCATCCGGACGCTCTTTTTCAATAATTTTGCGAACCACTTCCCACTGAATCGGCTCGATGTAAGTCGCATCGGCCATTTCCGGGTCGGTCATGATGGTGGCCGGGTTGGAGTTCACCAGAATGACGCGGTAGCCCTCTTCGCGCAGCGCTTTACACGCCTGGGCACCGGAATAGTCGAATTCGCAGGCCTGGCCGATCACGATCGGGCCAGCGCCAAGGATCAGGATGCTTTTTATGTCTGTACGTTTTGGCATGGTCTTCTCGGCTCCTGATTATTTAGCGGTCTTGCGGTATTGCTCGATAAGTTCGATGAAGTGATCGAACAGCGGCGCGGCATCGTGCGGGCCTGGGCTGGCTTCCGGGTGGCCCTGGAAGCTGAACGCCGGTTTGTCGGTGCGATGAATGCCTTGCAGCGTGCCGTCGAACAGTGACTTGTGCGTCACGCGCAGGTTGGCAGGCAGGGAGGCTTCATCTACGGCAAAACCGTGGTTCTGCGCGGTGATCATCACGGTGTTGTTGTCGATATCTTTTACCGGATGGTTGCCGCCGTGGTGGCCAAACTTCATCTTGATGGTTTTCGCCCCGCTCGCCAGCGCCAGCAGCTGATGGCCGAGGCAGATGCCAAAGACCGGAATGTCGGTCTGGAGGAATTTCTCAATCGCAGTAATCGCGTAGTCACACGGTGCCGGGTCGCCCGGGCCGTTGGAGAGGAAGATGCCGTCTGGATTCATCTTCAGGACGTCTTCCGCAGAGGTCTGCGCCGGTACCACTGTCAGGCGGCAGCCGCGGTCAACCAGCATGCGCAGGATGTTGCGCTTCGCGCCGTAGTCATACGCCACGACGTGGAATGGCAGTTCTTCTTCTTTCTTCGCTTCTGGCAGTTCATCAGCCAAAGTCCAGCTGCCTTGCGTCCAGCTGTAGCTTTCAGTGGTCGTCACTTCTTTCGCCAGATCCATGCCGTTCAGGCCCGGGAACGCTTTCGCTTTTTCCAGTGCCAGCGCAGCGTCCAGGTTATCGCCCGCGATAATGCAGCCGTTCTGCGCGCCCTTCTCACGCAGAATGCGCGTCAGTTTACGGGTATCGATATCGGCGATGGCGACGATGTTATGGCGCTTGAGATAAGAGGAGAGATCTTCAGTGTTGCGGTAGTTGCTGGCAATCAGCGGTAAATCGCGAATGACGAGGCCTTGGGCGTGTACCTGGGAAGATTCTTCATCAGCGGCGTTGGTGCCGACATTACCGATATGGGGATAAGTGAGAGTGACGATTTGGCGAGAATAGGAAGGGTCAGTGAGGATTTCTTGATAACCGGTCATTGAAGTATTGAAAACGACTTCCCCAACCGCCGAACCTGTTGCCCCTATGGCCCGACCGTGAAACTGGGTTCCGTCTTCCAGAACCAAAAGCGCTGACTTAATCAAAACATCCTCCGGAGAATATTCACTCAGTTTATTTGCATATTAATTCACTCGGTATCCTGAATCAATGCAAATCTGCTGCTCGCGAATTTTGTGCAAACGGCGGCATTCTGGAGATTAACGAAGATAAAGTCAACGCAAAACCGGGATTTTTTATCTGTTTTTACGCCACTGGTCGATAGAGTGCTGTAAAGCAGGCAAAAAGATCAACTAAATACCCTTCGGTAAACGCTTGCGCACCAGGATAACTGTGAACTGGCTTGTGAGAAAGATAAAAAGTGGACCGGATGGTCAAAATTTACAATTAACCAACACAAAACGACAGGAAGAGCTGGTATTTTATGAACTTCAATAGAAAATTAAGTGAAAACAGATAAAATTAAAGGGCAATAAAATATTGCCCTCTGCAATCAATACATTGAGATTGCTACAACCACATCACGATGGGGTAATAAACTCACAGATTGTTGAGATCGAGGACATCTCGCATATCAAAAAAACCCTTACGCTTATCTTTAAGCCACAAAGCGGAGCGAATCGCGCCATTAGCAAATGTCATGCGGCTTGAGGCTTTATGGGTAATTTCAACGCGCTCGCCGATATCGGCGAACATCGCCGTATGTTCACCCACAATGTCGCCAGCACGTACAGTGGCAAAACCAATGGTGCCCGGCACGCGTTCACCGGTATGCCCTTCCCGGCTGTAGACCGCGCAATCTTTCAAATCTTTGTCCATCGCCTGGGCAATCGCTTCACCCATTGCCAGCGCGGTGCCTGAAGGCGCGTCCACTTTATGGCGATGATGCGCTTCGATGATTTCGATATCGGTGTAATCGCCCATCACCTTCGCCGCTTTCTCCAGTAGCTTGAGCATCACGTTCACCCCGACACTGAAGTTGGCAGCGAAAACAATCGCAATGCTTTCAGCGGCATCACGAATCGCCTGTTTGCCGGCGTCGTCAAAGCCTGTGGTGCCTATCACCATGCTTTTACCGTGTTCGCGGCAAAAAGCCAGATGCTTCAGCGTGCCTTCCGGGCGGGTGAAATCGATGAAAACATCAAAATCATCTTTTACGCCATCAAGGCTGCTCTGCACCTTCACGCCAGTCGCCCCCATACCTGCCAGCTCGCCTGCATCAGCCCCTAACAGCGAAGATCCTTCACGTTCCAGCACCGCACCGAGCTTCACGCCCTCAAGCTGCGTCGCTGCCTGAATCAGCTGCCGTCCCATACGGCCGCCCGCGCCTGCAATGGCGACGAGGATGTGTCCATCTTGCATATCTATTCTCTTCGTTAATACAGTGTGAATCGTTTTCAGAGTAACCAGCCGCTCAGCACCCCGCCACTCTAAAACGCCGATAATTAGAATTTAACGTGAAACACAGAGAAATATCAGTAAAAAGCATCGCGCTTAGCGAAAACCACAGGAGCCACGTACCACCAGCGTCGGCGGCAGGATCACCCGTTTCGGCGGCTCGTCGTTGCCCTGAATGCGGCTGAACAGCAGTTCGCCCGCCTTGCGGCCTATCTCTTTCGCCGCCACCGACACAGTAGTCAGTGCTGGCTGCACCAGTGCGGCCTCGGTAATATCGTCGAAGCCTATCAGTGCAAAATCTCGCCCTGGCTCGCGCCCCGATTTGCGTAAAGCCTGCATAACCCCCAGCGCGACAATATCCTGATAGCAAACGGCGGCCGTGATTTCCGGATAGCGGCTTAACAACGTTCCCGCCACGCGTGCACCGTCGCTCTGGCTGGCCTGGGAAGCGACAATCCACTCCGAGTTCGGCGACACCCCGCTTTCCAGAAGTTTGCTGGTAAAACCGCCGATGCGCTGCGCGCGCGTTCCGGAATTATAGCTCCCGCCGATGAAGGCAATATTTCGGTGTCCCAGCTTCAATAAATGCGCAGTCGCCATCTGGGTGCCCAGAAAATTATCCGTGCCAACGAAATCAAAATCCGGATCGTCGAGCGGGCGCACCACCATAATAGCCGGAATGTTGCGGCGTTTCAGGCCATCGAAAAAAGCCTGCGGCGTCCCGCGCGCGGCGCATAGCACCATCCCGCAGGCGCTATTACGCATCAGTGAATCGACAAATTTCTGCTGCCGCTCCTCTGACTCTTCACTGTTTGCCAGGAACAGCAGCATCTCGTGGCGCTCCATTTCATGGCTCAGGCCTGCGGTCATCTCACCGTAAAATGGGTTGGTAATGTCATGCAGCAGCAGGCCAACCTGGTTACTGCTGCGGTTACGCAGATTGGCGGCGGTCTGGTTATAGACATAACCGGAGTCATCCAGCGCTTTCAGCACTCGCTCTCTTGTGGCCTGTGAGATGCGGCCGCGGTTGCGCAGCACCATCGATACAGTGGCGGTGGACACTCCTGCCCACTCTGCCACCTGAGCCAGCGTGATTGTGGTCATGGTTCGGTTCCTCCTCGTTACCCCACAGATTAATCGAATAACCTGGATTTTGCATTTTTCCCTGTGAGATGGCTCACAACCTCTCACGCCCGCGCCCTAAATTTGCCCATTCTGCTGGGTTAATCTCGTTAACCATGCTTTTTACTTTCAGTTAATCGATTAATCTTCTGGTTAAGAAGTGGCCGCAGGGACTGACCGATACACTTTGGGGGCTCGTATGCGATTAAGCAGAGTAACAACGGAAAAACTGATCTTTCTCGATAAGCCATGGCAAAGCCGGCGCGAGATCATTGATGCGCTTTGCCAGCACCTTTATGAAGAAGGAGCGATAGGCGACAAAGCCGTCTTTAAGGATGCTGTCTGGCAACGGGAACAACTCTCTGAAACAGGTTTTGAACAAGGGATCGCCATTCCACACGGCAAATCTTCTACCGTCAAACGCCCTGCTTTTGCGGCGGTGCGACTGACACAGCCCGTTGACGACTGGCCGACCATGGACAACGAGGACAAAGTCTCGATGGTCTTTTTACTGGCAGTGCCAGACGGCGATGATGAAGGCCATCTGCGGATGCTTTCCTCGCTAAGCCTGGCCCTGATGGACGAAAACAACGTTGCCGCCCTGCGAGAAGCCACAACCGTGGAAGATTTTCTGGCGCAGCTCGATGCCAGCGAACCGACCAAAGAAAAAGCAGTTATCAACGACAGCGGCAAAAGCATTGTGGTGATCACCTCCTGCTCCGCAGGCATCGCCCACACCTACATGGCGGCAGAAGCGCTGGAAAAAGCGGGTGCCGCCAAAGGCATTCGCGTGTATAGCGAGAAACAAGGGGCCAGCGGCATTGAAGATGAGCTGACTGCAGAGCAAATCGAGCAGTCGCTGGGGGTGATTTTCGCCGCTACGCTGCCGCCGAAAGGCCGGGAACGCTTCGCAGGCAAACCCTTTGTCAGCACGTCGGTCTCCGAACCGTTGAAAGATGCGCCGGGCTTAATTGAGCGCATGGTGCATCACCCGGACGGCATCGTCGCCGACACAGGCGAAACGGCGGCGGCCACCAGCGGCGGCTCGCCGTCGTTTGGTGCCAAACTTTATCAGGCCGTTTCCTGCGGAATTTCCTACATGATCCCGGTGATTGTCGCCGCAGGTTTAATGATGGGTATCGGTCAGCTCACCGCCAGCATGCTGGGCGTAACCACCATCGGCGATGCCCGTTATGACAACGAGCCGAACACGCTGCTGCAGATTTGCCACTATCTGATGCTCTACGGCAACATGATCATGAAGTTTATGTATCCGGTGTTTGCCGCCTACATGGCTTACAGCATTGCCGACAGGCCCGGACTGGTGCCCGGTTTTATCGGCGGTGCCTTTGCCGGAGGGCTGCACTACACGCTGTGGGCGCAGACTGGCGGCATTCCTTCGGGGTTCCTCGGCGCGCTGCTGCTGGGCATGGTCGCCGGGTTGGTGGCGGAGTATCTCAATCGGCACATTCATCTGCATAAGCATTTGCAGGCGATGAAGCCAATGCTGATTGTCCCGGGCCTCACGGTACTGGTCATCTTCTTTCTCAATTTCTATTTCGTCGATCCGGTGTTCGGCAGCATCAATCACTTTTTCCAGCAGTTCATTCTGGCACACGGCACCTCCAGCGCCCTGACGTTGGCGGTGATCATCACTTCACTGACGGCCTTTGATCTCGGCGGGCCGGTGAATAAATCTGCGGGCGCAATAGCCATTGGGCTGGCTGCCGATCATATTTTCCCCCTCACCGCCCGCGTGCTGGGGATCGTGATCCCTCCGATTGGCATCGGTCTGGCGACGGTTATCGATCGCTTTGTCGTGCGCCAGCGCGTGTTTGATGAAAACCAGCGCGTCACTGGCACCACTTCGTTGATTCTGGGCTTTCTCGCTATCGGTGAAGGGGCCATTCCTTTCATGTTGAAAAACCCGGTGATCACCATCTCTATCAACATGATGGGCGCCATCATCGGATCCCTTATCGCCATCACTTTTGGCTCTGTGCAGTGGTTCCCACTGCCCGCCATCTGGGGCTGGCCGCTGGTGCAGAATTTGCCCGCTTATCTGGCCGGCATGACGACCGGCGTGTTGTTTATCGCTTTTGCTAACGTCTTTGTCCGCTTTTATCTGATCAAAGCCGGCAAGATGACACTGAACTAGCAGGGAAGGGTTATGGCTCATAAAGATGTCTATGTAGTGCCTCACTGCCACTGGGACGCCGAATGGTATTTCACCTGTGAAGATTCGCATATTCTGTTGATCGAAAATATCGACTATCTGCTTGACCTGCTGGAAAGCCGGGATGATTTCCCGAGCTACACCTTTGACGGACTGTCGATCGTGCTGGACGAGTATTTGCAGACCCGTCCGGAAAACGCCGGGCGATTACGCAAGCTGATTAGCGAGCGCCGCCTGCTGGTCGGCCCGTGGTATACGCAGTGTGATTCGCTGCTGATCCGCAGCGAGTCGCTGATCCGCAATTTGCAGTATGGGATCCGCATCGCCGAAGGGTTTGGTCACAGCATGAATATCGGCTATATGCCGGATATTTTTGGCCAACACGCCTGGCTGCCCGCGTTTTATCGCGATCTGGGCATTGATTATTGCGTGCTGCAACGCGGTGTGTATACCGATCAGCTCAACGGCGATCTCAACTTCTGGTGGCGAGCGCCGAATCAGGTTTCCATTGCCACTAACTATCTCTACTACGGCTACGGGCCAGGGAAATTCCTCGCCAGCGACGATGACTACCTGACGCACCGGCTGCTGCCAATCCTCAACAAACTGGGGGAGATGAATACCCACACCGACAAGCTCCTGCTTCCCTGCGGCGGCGATCAGGTGCTACCGAACGCCGCTTTTCCCCAGACTGTCGAAGCGCTCAATAAGCTGGACCTGCCGTATCACTTTAAGATGGCGAGCTACGAGCGCTACATGGAAGACGCGTGGGCAGAAAACCCGTTCAGCCACACGATTGACGGCGAACTGTATGCCTGCCAGAAATCGCGCATTCATCGCACCTGCCACTCCACCCGCTACGATATCAAGCGCCAGACCTGGCAAACCGAGCATCTGCTGCTGGATAAGCTTGAGCCGCTGACGGTGATGGCAGACCAGCTAGCCATTCACTGGCCGCGCCCGCTGATGGAAGCGTTGTGGAAAAAAGTGTTTTCTGCGCATGCACATAATGGTATTGAGGCCAGCAACGCCGATCAGGTTAACCACAATATTCTCCATCGCCTGATGGGCGTGGAACGCTCCGCGCTAAGCCTGATCAATTTGCTGAAAAAGAAAATCAGCCACCGCATCGTGCAACAACTGGGTGCAAGCAACCTTCTGGTGGTGTTCAACTGCGATATTCAGCCGCAAAACCGTTTGGTCAATGCAGTGGTCTTTACCCAACAGAGTGATTTTTTACTCAGCCAGGACGGCCAGACTGTCACCCACAGCGTGATCGGCCAGCAGCGCCTGAGCGGGGGTCAACGGGTGATCGTCACCGCTGAAGGGGAAAAACTCGAAGATGTGGAAGACTACTGGCGCAGCGAGATCCTGTTCCCGGTAAGCCGTCTGAATGGGCTGGGCTATCAGACCTGGCTTGTAGAAGAAACGCAGGCCATGCCTGCCGCCGTTCAGCCTCAGCCGAGCCAGAGCATCGAAAATAACGAGTATCGGCTGTGTGTAGAAAACGGCGAAATCACGCTGATCGATCGTGACAACGGCACGCGCTACCCTGCCCTTTTGCAGTTCAGCAATGGTGCTGACGACGGCGACGAATTCGACTTTGCCCCGCTGGAAAATGACGCTCCACTGAGCGCCGGGCCATTCCGGGTGCTTTCTGCCGAAACGCACGCCTACACGGCAATCATGACGCTGGAATGTGAACTGCATTTGCCTTCGGGCATCGGCCAGCGAAAAGCCGGCATAAACGACAGCATGATGCAGATCCGCACCCGGCTGGAACTGCGTCAGGGCGAGAGCTGGCTTCGCATTCAGCATGAGCTGACCAACACCGCCTGCGATCATCGCCTGCGCGTGCACCTGAAAACACCGATTGCCGCGCCACGCCATAGCTGGGCCGATCAGGGCTTTTCACTGGTGAAGCGTGACACCGCGAGCCACTACACCGAACAGTGGCGCGAAAAAGGCTTCGTTGAAAAGCCGGTACCCATTTTCACTCTGGAAAACGGCGTCTTTCTGCGTGACGAAGAACGGTGTTTTGGCGTGATGACCAAAGGCATCAAAGAGTATGAGGTGCTGCCAGAAAGCGACACGCTGGCACTGACGCTGTTCCGCAGCGTAGGCCTGCTCGGCAAAGACGATACGCCGTGGCGACCAGGTCGTGCATCGGGCATCAACAACAAAGTGGTGCCCACGCCGGATGCACAGATGCTGAAAACCATGGTGTTTGAGTACGCGTTGTTTATCACTCCTCCGCTGAGCGACGCCGCAATTTTTAGCGCCTGCCTCCACTACCGCGAGCGTTATCTCGCCTATCAGGTGCAACAGTTGAATACCTTCGAGGAACGCCTCGATCGCTTCACGCTACCGTTGCCGACAACTCCGCTCGCCCCCAGCGGCACTTTCCTGTCGCTCAGTAACCCTCGAGTGCAGATGAGTCTGTGCAAACCTGGTGAAAATGGCGACATCACGCTTCGGCTGTTTAACCCTGGCGAGCATCAGGAGATCTTCATCTTACAGAGCCCGTACCCACTGGAGATCTGGAGTACCACGCTGCGTGAGGAAAAAGTGGAGCAGCTCTTTGGAGAAATCACCCTCAACAGCTGTGATTATCTGACCTTAACCCTTTCTTTCGCAGCGTCACCCCGCCCGCAATGACGGAGATGAGTATGAAACCGACCCCTTACGATAAATTCCCTGAAGTTCGGATCCAGAGCTATGATCATCAGGCCTGCCAGAGTTGGAAAAACATCTGCCAGACGCTGCGAAGCCGAATCGACGGGCAAAAAACCGTGCTGGTGATTGACTGCTATCCGGGCGTGCGCCTGGAGGAGATCAGGCAGCACATTGTCGAACTTAGCCCCACACTGATCATCAACGCCGAAACGGCGCGTCAGGATGAGCAGTCGCTGCATGCCCTGCTGGCCCGCAACCTGACCGATGACCGTGTGTTCGGCGTCTTATCCTGCCATCAGCTGCCTGAATTTTTCGACAGCGAGCGGCTGACATCGCTGCGCCAACAGGTAGCCGATGTGCAAAGCGGGCTGGTGATTGTTTACGGCCCGGGCGCTTCGCTGGTTCACGACGGCGACGTGCTGGTGTATGCCGACCTGCCGCGCTGGGAAATTCAGATGCGCATGCGCAGCGGGGAGCTTGGCAACTGGGGCGTGGAAAACCAGAGTGAAGATATTCTGCGCCGCTATAAGCGCGCCTTTTTCATTGAATGGCGGGTGTTCGATCGCCACAAAACGCCGTTGCTAAAACGCGCCGATTTCCTGCTGGATACCACCGTTTCCGACGCGCCTGCGATGGTCAGCGGAGAGGCTCTGCGCGCGGGTCTGCAACAAACCGCCGCACGCCCTTTCCGCGTCGTTCCTTTCTTCGATCCCGGCGTCTGGGGCGGTCAATGGATGAAGAAACAATTCGATCTCGATCCCTCGAAACCAAACTATGCCTGGTGTTTTGACTGCGTGCCCGAGGAAAACAGCCTGTTGCTAACGTTTGGTGACGTGCGGATCGAGATCCCTTCTATCGACCTGGTGCTGCTGCACCCCCGCGAGCTACTGGGGGAGAAAGTTCACGCCCGCTTTGGCGCGGAGTTTCCCATCCGCTTCGATTTCCTCGACACCATTGGCGGGCAAAATCTCAGCTTCCAGGTCCATCCGTTGACCGAATACATTCAGCAGCAGTTCGGGATGCACTACACCCAGGATGAGAGCTACTACATCCTTGAAGCTGAACCGGGCGCCGTGGTGTATCTCGGGACTAAAACTGGTACCGATCCCCAGGCCATGATCGACGATTTGCATCAGGCGGCGAAAGGCGAAAAAGCTTTTGACGACCCGCGCTTTGTGAATCAGATCCCGGCGCACAAGCACGATCACTTCCTGATCCCCGCGGGAACGGTGCACTGCTCGGGCTCAGGCACCATGGTGCTGGAGATCAGCGCCACGCCTTACATTTTCACTTTTAAGCTGTGGGACTGGGGCCGCCTGGGCCTCGACGGTTTACCGCGTCCGGTGCATCTGGCGCACGGCGAGCAGGTTATCGACTGGCAGCGTGATACTCAGTGGGTGCAGGAGCATCTGGTCAACCGCATCGAGCCGATTGCTGAAGGAGAAGGCTGGCGCGAAGAGCGCACCGGGCTGCACGAGCGCGAATTTATTGAAACCCGCCGGCACTGGTTCACCGCCCCGGTGACGCACCACACGGGCGGCGGCGTTAACGTCCTGAATCTGGTGGAAGGGGATGAAGCCCGGGTCGACAGCCCTGCCGGCGCATTTGAGCCGTTCGTGGTGCACTACGCCGAAACGTTTATTGTGCCCGCCTCCGTCGGCGAATACCGCATTTCACCGTGGGGCAAAGGCCTCGGCCAGCAGCTTGCCACCGTTAAAGCCTGGGTCAGGGGGTAACGATGATTAACGTAATAGTGGCCTCACACGGGCCGTTAGCCAGCGCCCTGCTCGACAGCGCGCGAATGGTGTATGGCGATTTACCGCATGTCCGGGCGATCACCCTGAACGACGAGGCGGGAATAGAAGGCTTTCGCCGCGAGTTTGCCTGCACCCTCACTCACGCAGGAGAAAGCGCGGACGGCGTGCTGGTGCTGTGCGATATGCAGAGCGGCACGCCGTGGAACGTGGCCTGTGAATACGCCTTTTCTGCCAATACCGTGCCGCCGTTGGCGGTGCTGGCAGGCGTCAATTTCCCGATGCTGCTGCAAACCGATGAGATCTCTGCCATGACGGACGTTCACGCTGCCGCCGCGCTTTTGCTGGAGCTGACCCAGCCCACGCTGGTGATTGCCGCCCCAATGACCTTTACGCAATCCGATGATTTTTAAGGAGCCCGCTATGAGTCTTTCTTTTGTTCGTATCGACGACCGCGTCATTCATGGGCAGCTCATCACGCGCTGGGCCAAAGAGCTGCCCTGCGACGGTATTGTCGCCATTGATGATGCCGTCGCGGCCGACCCGCTGCTCTCTTCGGTGATGAAAGGGGCGGTGTCCGACACCAAAGTCTGGCTGTTTGATACCGCCACCGCCATCGAAAAACTGCCGAAGGTGATTGCAAGCGTTAAGCGTTATTTCGTGATTGGCAAATCGCCCGTCACTCTGCAACGCATTGAACAGGCGGGTATCAGCCTGAAAAACAGCAACGGCAAAATCAACGTCGGGCCGATGAGCGCCCGCGCCGGAACCACCACCATTGGCCCCAATCAGTCGGTGAACGCCGAGGAAATTGCCGCCTTTGAGTGGCTCAGCCACCAGGGCCATCTCGTCGAATTTCGTCTGGTACCGGACGCCAACTGCTACAGCTGGCAAGACGCCCGGCAAAAACTCAAATAAGGAGCCAACCATGATTTTCGAAGCCACATTAATCGGCCTGCTGTGCTATCTCGGCGCACTCAGCAGCCCCTGGTTGTTCGGCCTGACCGGCGGCTGGTATCTGATCACCCGTCCGCTGGTTTCCGGCATGCTGGTCGGCCTGATCCTCGGCGATGTGAAAACCGGGATCATGATTGGCGTTGCGGTTCAGGCGGTATACATCGCGATGGTCACGCCGGGCGGATCGATGCCCGCGGATTTAAACTTCGTCGCGTACCCGGCCATTGCGCTGGGCATTTTGTCCGGCAAAGGCCCGGAAGTGGCGGTCGCGCTGGCCGCCACCATCGGCATCGCCGGTACTATTCTGTTCAACACCATGATGGTGCTGAACTCCTTCTGGAACCATCGCGCAGACACGGCGCTGGAGCGCGGCGACGAACGCGGAATTTACCTCAACAGCGCCATCTGGCCGCAGGCCACCAACTTTGTGCTGCGCTTTGTGCCGACGTTTATCGCCGTCTACTTCGGGGCGCAGTACATCAGCGGCTTTATGGACAGCCTGCCGAAAGTGGTGATTGCCACCATGAGCGTGCTGGGCGGCATTTTACCGGCGGTCGGTATCGCTATCCTGCTGAAACAAATCATTAAAAACTACACCATGCTGATCTACTTCCTGGTCGGCTTCATCTGCATCGTTTTCCTGAAGCTGAACATGGTGGCACTGGTGATCGTAGGCGCGCTGCTGGCGCTTATTCACTACAACTACAAGCCGGAAGCAGCACAGCCCACCGCGGCCAAGCCGGCAGCGGACGATGAGGATGAATTCTGATGGAAGAGCGCAAATTAACCCGCAAAGACCTGCGCCGCTGCTGGCGGGCGTGGATGATGCACAATTTGTCGTCGATGAGCTTTGAACGCCTGGCGTCGTTCGGCTTCTGTCTGAGCATGCTGCCGGTGGCGAAGAAGCTTTATCCCGACGCCGCTGAGCGCACCGAAATGCTGCGCCGTCATGCCTCGTTCTACAATACCGAACCGCAAATCGGCGCGATTGTGAACGGCATGGCACTCGGCCTGGAGGAGAAAAAAGCCAACGGCGAACCGATCGACGGCGAAACGATCAACACCCTGAAGGTCGGCCTGATGGGGCCGATCGCCGGGATCGGCGACTCGATGATCCCCGGGATGCTGATCCCTATTCTGCTCAGCATCGGCATGGCGCTGGCGGCCGGGGGCAACATTCTCGGCCCGCTGTTTTACACCGTGGCGTGGCTGGCGATCATCGTTCCCGGCTCGTGGTTCCTGTTCCTCAAAGGCTACCAGATGGGCTCGAGCTCCGTAGAAATGCTGGTCAGCAGCAAATCGGCCCGCCTGCGCGAAGCGCTCTCTCTGCTCGGCGTATTTGTGATGGGCGGCGTGGCGGCAAGCTACGTTAAGCTCGGCACCGGGCTGGAGTTCATTACCAAAGACGGGGTCAACATTCACGTGCAGCAAATGCTGGACGGCATTTTCCCGCAGCTGCTGCCGCTGATTGTGGTGCTGGGCACCTGGTATCTGATGGCAAAACGCGGCGTTTCGCCGGTGAAAGCAATGATTTTGCTGCTGGTTCTGGCGGCCGTTGGCGTGGCTACCGGGCTGTTTGCTTAAACATTTTGCCCGGTGGCGGCTACGCCTTACCGAGCCTACAGGACATCGTAGGCCGGGTAAGCGAAGCGCCACCCGGCAATGATTATGGATGGAAATTCCGCCACAGCGCGGCGGTTTTATCCGGTCGGGAGATGAACTGAAAACGTGCCGGATCGTCAATAAACTGCTGATAAATGGGCTCGTCGGTAATGCCAAACTCCCGATACGGACGCGGCGTGACCGCCTGCAACCGCCCCGGCGCATAGTGGCTATTATGCTGCCAGATAACCTGGTCATCCTGTAACAGCGGATACCACGCCAGCCCTTTGTGCGCCCGCACGGCTTCATACTCGAAGCCATACTCTCTGTCGCACCACGCCCCGAAGGTCAGCGGCTGCTGCGGGTCGGCAGAGATGGTCGCATGGCCCCAGCCCGGCGGCACCAGCACTTTCTCACCGGGCCCGGCGATCACCGCAAAACAGCGCCCCGGGTCGTCGGCAACAAACTCCTGCATGTAGATAATCGCTTTGCCCTGCCAGATTTCGTACAACTCCGGCGGCGACCAGCCGCTGTGCTGGCTGATGCGGTGAATATGTCCCTGGCTGCGGATCGGCTCGTCACCCAAACGCCCTGCGGCATACGTCACTACGCCAAACAACAGCATCCGTTTTTTGAGTTCCTCCCGATCCTGCAAACGCGCGACATCCATGGCAATGGCATAGACTTCTTCCGGCCCGTCACAGTCGGGATCGCGAAGCGAGGCGCGGATAGCATCCAGGTGACGAATTTCCGGCAGCGGGCCGATAACGTCTTCGCCGTAAGTAAATCCCAGCGGCTGGCGGTGAGCGGTCATCGCCAGCCCATAAGGCAAAACAGTATCAGCCATTCTGCACCTCTTTCGCCATCAGTTGCAGATTGCCGGTGGTTATCCTTTTGGCAAACCCTCCGGTCAGAGAGGCGTAATCATGTCCGGCGGTGGTCGGCCATACGGCCAGCGCCGAAAGGATTTCGGTACCAGGGTTAATCAAACGGTGCGCAGTGTTACCCGGGATGATATGCACTGAGCCCGCTGTCACCCTTTCGAGCCGCGTCTGGCCCTGTTCGTTTTGTAGTAGCAGAAAACCTTCTCCGCGCAGACCAAAGTAGACTTCGCCCTGCTCGCGACGGACGTGAAAGTGCCCGCGGGTCATGAAAAATTCTTCACCCACGCGCCCTGGATTGAGATGGGTCACGCCGGTATACAGCTCGCCCTCACCGGAGGGTGAATCGAATATCTCGACGGTATAAACGGGGAATTCAGGGTCACCCAGACGCCAGGCCTGGTCATCAGCAAAGACGCCCACCAGCGAACCCAAACGCGTTGTGTTGGAGATAAGCGGCCCACCGTGAAGCGTGCCGTTGGCCCAGTCCACATGACGTGGCGGGATGTGCATTGGTTTCATGTTTCTCTCCGGCCCGAGGAGAACAACACTAGCAGCATAGCAAGTTAATCGATTAATCCAAATATAAAGAGTATAAAAAAGGCCTCGCTCACGCAGCCTGGACGTCAGGAGGCCAAAAAACGTTACCATAGTAATAAAGTCAATTTGAAAGGAACCAAGGAAATCGTTATGCCGTGATGGTCTCACGATAGCTCTTACACAGCGCTTTCACTTCATCTTCACCGTACAGGAAGCCCGCCACTGTACCGTAAGCCCCCCCTACAACAGCGCCAATCACCGCGCCAGCGGCTTGCGCGATCACACCAAATCCTAAACCATCAGATTTTGTCGCTGTACCGCCAATGGCAATACCACTCACCATCCCATCGCCAAAACCATAAATGGCCCCGGCAATGGCCGTATCTAACCAACCCGCACCATTAACAGCACTCGTTTCAACTTCATTCAGTTCGCGCATTTTGCTTTCCTTAATAAATTAATTGGGCCATCCGCCAGATGGCAAATAGCCCAGAACACTGTACAAAACGAATGATTAATTAATCGTTTCGCGGTAGCTTTGGCACAGCGCTTTAACTTCATCTTTGCCGTACAGGAAACCAGCAACGGTTCCGTACACGCCACCCACAACAGCGCCAATAACAGCACCGGCCGCCTGAGCGATAACGCCAAAGCCTAAGCCACCCGATGCCGTCGCGGTACCACCGATGGCGATACCGGAAACAAGACCGTCACCGAAGCCATACAGAGCACCTTCCAGAGAAGAGGCTAAGCTGTCGGTAAAACCACCGTTAACTGCATTAATTTCTGTTGAGTTCAACTCGCGCATGGATATTCCTTTATATAATCATTGAATTAAAAAAACATATAAATAGTGACAACTGGAATATAGATATTCCTTTTCCAAAGAATAAATACAGCCCGTTATCGTGGCCTAAGGTAATACATCATCACCAGCAAAAAAAGAACAAAAAACCCTTAACAAGGATAAATTTACTAACTCTAAATTATCAATTCAAAATAGCCCCCCACGCCATCCAATAATGAGAAAAATAAATTCAGAAACCTAATCCATTTTATCAACAAGCAAGATTCAAGAAAAAATACAGACGGGAATTATTGCAGTGATAACTTACCTATACTGGACAGTAATGACAACCGCTGAATATACCAGTCCATTCTAATATTCGCTTCATCAATTTCTGCATTCGAGAGTTGCTGCTGTGTATTCAGAAGCTCAATGATGGTTCCAACACCTGTCAAATATCGGCCGTTGGCAATGCTGTAAGCGCGCTTCGCCGTCGCTAAACGCTGGGAAATCAGCTCAAAGTTACGGTTGGCTGAGTTCAGTGCCTGCCAGGCGTTCCAGACAGACAGCGCCACATTCCGGGTAACATCCTGGAATTCCTGCCGGGAGCGAACCAGTTGCGTATTGGCGCTTTGAAGCTGACGATAGCGTCGTAGCCCAGAGAAAATTGGCACGGTCACGGTAACCCCAACAAACAGCGTGTCTGTTTTATTGATCATGTATGTCCCTTGATCCAGAGACGAATCATTCTGGTTGGCGCTGGCTTTGAGCGCAACTGAAGGCAAATAATCACGCTGGGCTTGTTCAACCTGATTTTCAGCAGCCGAGATATTTTTTTGCGCCGCGAGGATCAGCGGATGGTGTTTCTCCGCTTCACTTAATAAGGGCTTGAGCTGCATCATTTGCGCATCACTCGGAATAGCCAGTTGATCGCGAGGTTTCAGTCGGTCGCTAAAAGAGAGGTTCATCGCACTGGATAATTGCCCAACGGCCTTCTCGTATTCACCCTCTTTCTGAATTCGATACTGCGTTGCAGACAATAATGCGTTTTCAGCCTGCAACGCATCGCCCAGAACGCCCACCCCGGAACGGTATTTATTCTGCGTAATATCCCAGGTTTTCCTGGCAATGGACTCATTCTCTTTCGCCGCTGAGAGGATCGCCTGGCTGGCGATCACCTGATAATAAACCTGGGAAAACTGGATGATAAAATCCTGGAATTGCGACAAGGCCTGATACTGGCTACTTAACCAGATATTCTCTTTCTGGCCAATAAGCGCTTCCCGTTTGCCAAAATCAAACAATAACCAGTTGAGTTCCAGCCCGGCATCATAACGCCTGTCTCGCTGGGTTAGTGTTCCGCGGCGCTCCTGAGAGTAGTTATCTTCCTCACTGGAGGCACCGAGTAAAAGGTTAATTTCCGGCATCCAGCTCGACTGACTGCTTTTGTAATCCAGCCAGTAAGTTCGCAGTCCTAGCGCCAGAGTCCGAATTTCCGGGTCGCTGCAAATCGCCTGAGTCAGCGCCTGAGAAAAGGTCGAGATAGTCTCATGAGACGTAAGGTTACAGGTGGCGCTGGCTATGTCCTCCTCGTCAGCCTGCCCGGTAAAATAAGCTGGCACCTTAACCGGTTCAGGCAACGGCAAAGGATGTGGCCGGTATTCAGGCCCCGTTTGCCGTTGCTCCCTTTCCAGCTTATCCAGCAACTGAAGCGTCTCAGGAGAGGTAGTGATTTTGTTACCGCCGGATCCAGCGACCACAGGTGCCATCGGCGCAATCAATTCATCAAGATGATTAATGCTTGCAGCATCCACATGACAGACCACAAAAAGGCTAACGCAATAGCCGAAAATGACGCGTCTCATTCAGTCACTCCTTGTGCAGGCGCGAAAAGTTCTGCGGGGGTGGTATCCTGAACCACTTTCCCTTTATCAATCACGATAACCCGGTCTACCATCATCAGCGTTTGCGGACGGTGGGCGATAATCAAACGGGTCATATTGAGCTGCTTTAGCGCTTCGCTCACATGTTTTTCCAGCAACACATCAAGACTGCTGGTCGCTTCATCCAGCAGCAGGAAACGTGGCTTACGATAAAGTGCTCGGGCAAGGAAGATACGCTGCTTTTGTCCGCCAGAGAGCGCGGCGCCCATGTCACCCACCATGGTGTTGTATTGCATCGGCATCGCCATCACGTCGTGATGAATAGCGGCTAACATTGCGCACTGTATGACAAAATTTATGTCATAGAGCGCGTCGTTGAAGGTGATGTTTTCAAGGATAGTGCCCGCAAACAGAACGTCATCCTGCAGCACAGCGGCACTCATGCTACGTAAGCGTTCAAGACCAAAGCGTGACAACGGCACTCCGTTGACCAGCACGTCACCGCTATCGGGTTTTATGCAGCCAATAGATAACTGTCCTAACGTTGTTTTCCCACTTCCGGATGCCCCCGCGAGCGCAACACATTCGCCGGGTGCCACAGTGAATGAAACGTCCTGAACGACAAACGGCTCCTGTGAGGCGTACTGGAACGAGACATTTTTATAGGTAATTTCAGGCGCTTGATCAGGCACTTGCTGCCCGTGTGAAGCAGCATCGCTTTCTTCTGGTTCCGTGAGAACGATATCTGCCAGACGCTCCGTCTGAATCGACAGCATTCTTAGCGCCAGCGCGCTGTCGATCAGATTTCGCACTCGTTCAAGAAACTGCCCCTTATAAGAAATAAACGCCATCAGCAACCCGACCGTAAACACCTGGTCGATAACCAAGGAAGCGCCAACGCCCAACACCAGCAAGTTATCTGCGGCAAATAAAACGCCATTGAGCTGTTGATAATAGATTTGCAGCTTCTGTGCCCTGACGCCGGAATTGAGCTGATTCACCAGCAGCGTGACCCAGTCATCGGCCCGCTGCTCACTCTTCTGAAAGAGTTTAAGCGTTTTGATGCCGCGTAAAGTTTCCAGGAAATGACTGCTCTGTTTCGCCGCATGGATGATTTGTTCCTGCGAAACATTTCTCAGAGGGCGATACCACAAAATGCGGCCAATCAGGTACAGCACAATCACCGCGAGAGGGATCATCGTCAGCATCGGGCTGTAAAAGAGCATCATGACGAAGGTCACGATACTGAGTAGTCCATCCAGTACTGCCACCAGGAATGAAGACGATAGCGTTCCCTGAATGGCCTCAACCGCCCCGAATCGGGAGACCAAATCCCCCAGATGACGACGTTCAAAAAAGGCAACCGGCAGACGGATTAAGTGACGAAAAACACTGCCCTGCCACTGGATGCGCACCGACGTGGTGATATACATCATCACCCAGGAGCGAATCATCGACATGATTTGTTTAATCAGCAAGGTTAGCGCATAGCCGAGCATCAATATCGTCAACAGCTTACGGTCGCTGGAAACAATCACATCATCAATTGTCCACTGCGAGAAGAGCGGCAGCAGCAGGCTGATAAACTCAATCGCCAGCGCCATGGCGACCACATAAATGATGCTCGATTTGAGCCCCACAATGCGCCCGACCAACTGGCTAATACTGACTTTAGGTGCTGGCGGTGCTTGTGAAAACGCATCATCCGGCCAGACTTCCAGCGCCACGCCGGTAAATGAGGCCGACATTTCTTTTGTCGATAATACCCGCCGCCCCACTGCCGGATCGTGGATCACACAATGGTTTTTTCTGACTTCCTTTAAGACCACAAAGTGAGTCATATCCCAGTGCAAAATACAGGGCAGACGCAGTTTCCCTAGCTCTTCCAGCTCCAGACGTAATGAGCGGGTAGTAAACTGACATTGGCGTGAAACTTCAATCAGTTGCGTCAGCGACAGACCCTTTTGTGAAACGCCATGAGCCTGCCTTAACTCACGCAGATCTAAAGGATGATTGTGCCAGGTTGATAGCATGCTTAAACAGGCTAACCCGCATTCTGCAGATTCCGTTTGCAAAATGACGGGGAGCGCATTGCGCCTTAGCCCAAAATTGATGGTTTGTATTTTCCGTAACATTCTCTTTCCTTAACCGCCGGTACGTGCAGGAGCGATACTGAGCAAGGGTTCAAAAATCCATTCGTATAACCGGCGGCGTTCACGCAAGACATCCGCTTCTAACTGCATCCCAGCCTGGAGAGGCATCTTCTCGCCATACACATTCACAAACGTGCTGTCAGGTTTCACGACGATGCGATAAAGCGGCGTGCCACTTTCTTTATTCTCGAAAAGCTCGATTTCATTTTGGGTTAATGCCACTTTTGACACACTCACCACGCGCCCGTGAT
The DNA here is from genome assembly GCF_047713085.1 of Pantoea sp. sgz302252. Taxonomy (NCBI): domain Bacteria; kingdom Pseudomonadati; phylum Pseudomonadota; class Gammaproteobacteria; order Enterobacterales; family Erwiniaceae; genus Pantoea; species Pantoea sp. sgz302252. The sequence continues at coordinate 201,806 of NZ_JBLFJW010000002.1, read as the reverse complement.
ATTGACCGAATTTTTGCCAGGGCCACGCGGGATAACGCAGCCAGACATCGCTGTTCTCACGAATAAAACCAACGGCATAGCTTGGCGCGTATAAATAAGCCAGTAGCTCAGCGCCTTCAGGAATGATGCTGAGCAGCGGTGCTCGCCCATCAAAATACTGCCCAGCTCTCGCGGCCACCGCGGTCACCGTGCCGCTTTCAGAAGCACGAACGACAATCTCGCGTTTCGATTCGCTTTCCGTCAGTTCCTGTTCTGCAACGGTGATTTTGCTGGCAATATCATTGAGTTGTTTCTGATAGTTACTCTCAAGCTGAACCAGTTCATTCTTGCGCTGCAATAATTCACGATTGCTGTTAATGAATTCATTGCGGGTAGCCGAAAGCGTGCCGTTTTGGCGCAGGCTTTCCTCTTGTACTCGCTGTAATTGTTCAAGGGAGACGTATTCTTTTTGCCATAATGACTGGTATTGCTCCGCGCGTTTGTTGAGTAAGTGCGTTAAGTTCTGCTGGTTGCCTAGCTGTTTTTCTTGCAAATTCACCTGCTGAGCAAGCTGATTAATTTGGTTCTGGGTATTGGCTTTATCAGAAGTCCAGGCAAGCTCGGTTTCGGATAACGTGCTTTTCAGCAAACTTAAGCGGGTGCGAATCTGCTCACTGATGTTTTGCTGCGCGCCCACTTCATTCTGGTTAGATTTATCACTGGAGATAATCACCAACACATCCCCGGCGGCAACCTTCTCGCCTTCCTTCACCCGCGCTTCTTTTACCAGACCAGGCTGTGGCCCAAAGACTTTAATGATGCCTTTATCCGGCATCAGGACCCCTGAAACTTGCTGCTTTTTGGTGTAAGAGAAAAAGCAGACGAAAACAACAATCAAGCAAACAATCGCCAGCGCCCCCCATGCGCTATAGCGTAATGAAGGCGGTGAGATAATAACCACTTCACCTAACCAGGCATTCCTGCGCGACTCTACGACTTCCTTTCTAAATAGCCCCACAAACCCTCCGTTTAGTGTAGAAATATCTTCCCATTATTTTATTTAGATGCCTTAAGCGTTTTGTATCGATTAAACTCCGACAGGTCATTTATTTTAAGTTTGAACATAATGTTGTAACGGTGCACACAGACGGTTTTGTAACTCACCCCCAAAAAGTCGGCGATAGCTTTATTTGAAACACCTTGAGAAACAAAGTGGAGAACCTCTTGCTCACGGTTAGTCAGGCTGGACAACTGGGCGATAAAATGCGTTTCATTACTTCGACACTGTGGTAAGCACTGAAAACCTTTGATGACGGCATTCATGATCATGATGATTAAATCAACATCGTAAGTGTTATCGATCATTCCGTCAGAATAATCGCCGATTATCTGCCTCAGCCCATAATCCACTTCGCCATTCACTAAGGCGACCGTTTTAAGTTCCTTTCGTTCTGTCAGTATTTTTCTGAGACCCGTATCAAACAGCAAATAGGAATCAAATAACACCACGTCGAATTCGTTGCTTTCAAAGATAACTTTCTCATCGCTGCCTTCAGGCATATCAGAGCATATAACGCAATCAAAATTTCTTCGCAGAATTTCCTGAACAGCATATTGCATGAATTTATTAACAGAATAGATGAAAAACTTTAATTTTTTATCGTCCATGGTAGTCCTCTTTGAGTGAAATATATTCACTTTAATAAATCAAGCGGATCTGGAATATCAGCAACAGGCGCTTCATTATCAGGTGCAGTTTTCTGTTCACTCACCCTCGCCTGGAGTATCGTAACATCTTCATTAACAACAATATTATTTTCAGCGGCAAACTGTGGCGCAGAGCTAACAATTTCTGTGACATTCACTGGACTGCGGACGGTCTGCTTTATCGCGTCGGGTACCGTGGTCCCTTCAGAATTATAGATAACATTCTGATTTTCCAGTTTGCTATCGATATCACTGTCTCCTGCAATACCCATATTCACTTTGAATAATTCATTGATTTTTCCGAGTTTGGAGACAGCACGAACCATGGTCACACTGTAATTATTATCAGCCGTAAATTGGTTGGAAATTGTGTCGTAGTATTCTTGCGCAGCATTGAGAAGATCGAGAACCGAACGTCGGTTCACGCGGTATTGATCATTGTATAAATCCATCACCTGGAGCGACTGATTCACTCGCGATTTATAAATAACCGACTCTTGCTGATAGCCTAATGCCTGCTGATAGAGCTGCGAAATGTTGGTTGCATTGTCTTCAAGGGCTTTCTGGAGTTTCCAGCGAGCTGATTCAATTTTTTGTGCGGCACCTTGTGCCTGAAAATAAGAAGCGCCACCATTGAAGACTTCACTGGTCACATTGAGCATGATCTGCGTGTCATTATCCGCATAGATAGACGTTTTTCCCTGTGATAATGAAACCGACAGCTGAGGCATCCAGCTTTTACGCGCGTATTGATATTCAGACGTGGCTGCGGCCTGTTCCATTTGCAGAACACGAATCTGCGGTGACTGGCTAAGCTTCTCTTTCAGGCCACTGCTTACGGCACTATGCAAAAACAACAAGCTCGTATCTTCTAATGTGCCCGGCGTTTTCCCGACCAGAATTTGATACTCATTAATGGTCGCCTCCAGCTGCGCACGGATATTTTCTGCGTTGGCCTCAAGCCCTTTGATCCTGACCTGCACCTGGCGTACGTCGCCCTGGTTATCCATACCGCCATCGGCACGCGCAGTCGCCAGCGTGAGAATGCGCCGATGCTCGATCATTTCATTCTTATTATTTTCGAGCAGCTTCTGCCCTTTAAGAATGTTGAAGTAAGCCTCAGCCACCTTCGCAGCGACCGTTTCAGCATCATCCCTGGCCTGCCATATCTGCGCGCCTTTATTAAATTTGGCGTTATCGACACGATCGCCTGTCCGGCCAAAATCAAACAAGTTTTGTTGCACCATCACCGAATACTGGTTATCACCATTATCAGAAGTCTTTCCCACCGCCTGCTGTCCGGCAGACACGCTGATATTCGGCAGCCAGCCGCTTCGTGCCTGTTTCACGGAGCTGTCGCTGGCCGAAATTTCACTTTTCGCGTACTGCACTGACGGCGAGCGAGACACAGCAAGTTGCATGGCTTCAACCAGCGTTTCTGCAGAAGCCTGCGTACTCATTAACCCCACCAACGTCGCCAGGAATGACAGTCTGAACCGTGTTATTTGACGCATATCCTATCGCTCCCTTAATGCTTCTTTGGCTTTGTTCAATGGTTTGATGAGGTAATCCATGACCGTTTTTTTGCCCGTCGTGATATCCACCGTGGCTAACATCCCCGGCACAATTTCATGTGTTTTCCCATCTTTGGTCTTGAGCGATGAACGGTCAGTCCGGACATAAATTTGATAGAAAAACTGATCCCGCTTCACTTCATCGGCAAGCGTGTCCGGCGAAATTCTTTCCACTACGGCTTTCATCGTTCCGTATATTGAGGATTCGTAGGCGCTTATTTTCACAACGGCGGCCTGCCCCGGATGGATGAAGGCAATATCACGAGGATTGATCTTCACTTCGATCAATAGCTGATCCTCGGAAGGCACCACTTCCAGCAGTTTTCCCCCCGGCTCAAGCACGCCGCCGACGGTGGTAACCTGAACATCTTTAACCACTCCGTTGACGGGCGAATAAATCACGGTGCCGGAAAGCTGATCTCCGCGTTGCAGAAGCTGGTAATACAATGAATCAAGCTCATTTTTTTGTTTTACCAGCTCGCTTTTAGTTTGCTCGTACCATTGGTTATGGGTCTCATGGATTTTGTTGGTTTGCTCAGTCACTTCCCGCTGTAAGCGCAACTCCTCAACGCGCGAAACCGCGCCTTTCGCCACCAGCGGCAGGATCATATTCAGTTCGTTTTGCGCCAGCTGTCGGCTTTTTTGCATCCCTGAAATGGAGTCAGACAGCGCCATTCGGCGTAATTTATACAGTGACTGCTCGTGGGCAATAATGTCTTTATTTTCAGTGAGGAAGTAATCATCCGGCTGGTTTAAATTGGCTTTGTCTCCGTTATATTTCCTCAGCATCGCCAGATAGTCAGGCGTGATGTTTGCACCATCAATACTCTCAATTTCAGCCTGCAAGCGGGCGACAGCAACGGCCAAAGCTTTGACTCTGGAACCCACTTCGTCGTAACCAGCCTGAAAACGGGTGGAATCCAGCACCGCAATCTTCTGCCCTCGCTCGACCAAATCCCCTTCACGAACCAGCAGCGAGCGGATAACGCCCCCGTCTCGTGACTGAATCACCTGCGAACGGCTCCAGGTGATGACTTTTCCTTGTCCGGAGGTGACTTCATCCAGTACGGCAAATTTTGCCCAGATTAAAAGCAGGCTGATTATCATAATTAAGATGGTAATCAACGTGATGCTTTTACGGATATGCTCCTGGTTTTTGTTGCGAAATATCGCCTCTGAAGAAAACATCATTCCCCCGCCTTCTGCGCTGATTGCAGTTTTGCCAGCACGACATCTTTCGGCCCATCAAGGGCAATTTTTCCCTGGTCCATGACGATAATTCTGTCGACCATTTCCAGTGGTAATCGTCGGTGAGTGACTACGATAAGGGTCCGGTTGCGGCAGTATTCGCGCAGGCTGTTGACGACGTGAACTTCCGTGCGCTCATCCATGGAAGCCGTCGGTTCATCCAGCAGCAGCACATTGCTTTTTCTGATGAGCGTTCTGGCCAACAGCAGCGCCTGCTTCTGGCCGCCGGAGAGACCTTTTCCGCCTTCCGAAATCGTTAAATCCAACCCATGCTCGTTTTTAAGCACGCCTGCCGCACCTGCAATGTTCAGACTCTGCGCAATCTCTTCGGCACTGGCATGCGGGTTGCCCAACAAAATGTTGTCGCGGATAGTGCCTAAAAAGAGTTGGGCGTCCTGCTGTAAATACCCCACGCCGTAGCGCAATTCCGTTACCGACAGGTTGCTCATCGCGACATCGTCAATAACCACTTCCCCTTCAGCGGAATCCGCCATGCCAGACAACAACCTGAGCAGAGTGGATTTCCCGGCGCCGATGGTGCCGACAATCCCTATTTTTTCGCCTGCCTTGATGTTCAGCGTATCGATATTGATTGCCCACGCCGCGTCATTGGCAAAACGAAAGCGGGCCTGAGAAATGGCATAGTTGCCTCGGATGGTCGTCAGGTGCGATGTCTCGCTAAAATGCCGCTGCTCCAGAGGGCGCGCCAGAAATTCATTCAGGCCGCTTAACGATATTTTTGCCTGCTGCCAACGGGTCAGGACGTTGGTTATTTGCCCTAAAGGCCCCACCGTGCGCGAGGACAATATCGAGCAGGCGACCAATGTCCCCGTTGTAATGGTGTTATCAATCACCAGATAAACACCCAGTGCGATAACGCAGGTATAGACCGCCTGCTGAACAAACTGACACCAGTTACCCAGCAGACAGCTCCAGTGACGTTGTTCAAGCGCAACCTGCGAAGACGTACCGACACAATGGTTCCAGCTTCCCAAAAAGCGATCTTCCGATTGCGTGAGCTTGATGTCCTCCAGACCCTGGACGGTTTCAACCAATAGCGCATTTCTTAATGCACTCTCCTGATTGCCTTTGCGTGACAGCTTCGCCAGCGGCACCTGAATGATGATGCCAGGAATAACGATCAGCGGAATGGCCAGCATCACCGGCAAAACCAGCCAGCCGCCAATCGACCAGATCAGCGCGAGAAAGAGCATCACAAAAGGCATGTCGACAATCGCCAGCACCGTCGTCGACGTCAGCAGTTCACGGACATGTTCGATTTCTCTTATTTGCGCGATAAAGACACCCGTTGAATCCGGACGCGCGCTATTTTTGATGCCCAATGCCCGGGCATAAAACAGGGATGACATTTGAATATCGGCGCGCTTGCCAATTGCATCAGCCAGACGGCTTCTCGACATTTTCAGCATCATGTCCGCCAGTAAGGCGAGCAGCACGCCGCTGAACAGCACCCATAACGTGGAAAAGGATTGCGCCGGGATCACCCGGTCGTACACCTGCATGGAAAAAAGAGCACTTGCCAGGGTCAGAATATTGCCGAACAGAGCGCTGACGGTGATAACCAGATAGAAACGCAGATCTTTTCGAATCAGCGCCCACAACCAGCTTTCTTTTTGGGTGTGCAGCCAGGTGTTTATTTTCCTGCCGAAATAGACTTCGTTCCGTTGGAAAATCCAGAGCACACCTTCCCTGAGCGCTTCCAGTTCCGCGAGAGGTATTTTGACCTGGATGCCAGGCGCCTGAGTGTAAGTGATAAAAGCGGTGCTTCCCTCGACACGGTGAATCACTGCCAGCTGTTTGTTACTCAGAGAAAGGCCGACGGGATATAACGCTGCCGGAATGCTGTCCAGCTTGAGATGGCTTTTTTCACACACTATCCCCAAATATTCACTCACGCCTTTTATCAGCGTATCGCTATCCTGCACCTGATGAATAAAAGGCGTTAAATTTTCTTCGCTGACATTAATTCCGAGCTCTCGGGCCACAATTGCCAAAGAGACACACCACTGCGAAAGGATCATCCTTAATACCTGCAAAAAAGCGGGACAGGGTATTGTCCTCAACCTGTTTTCTACTGAGCTGAAATGGTTTCTGGTATGTCGGAAAAAGAGAACAGCCACGCCTCTTCCTGTGCCAGAAGCAGGCGTGACTGTTATTCTTTGGACAGAATAATAAAATGCCAGTTAACAATTCAACTTAGCTGAACGATGAGAAAATAGCGCCATCTATCCCTAATGTGTTGATTAAACTACCTGAACACCGTTCTGGATCCACAGCTGCGTGTGGTGATCGTCATCGTAGGTATAAAGATTATAAGACTGTCCGTCTTTATTCCCGGTGGCGGTCATTGACCATTTATTCTGGTCGATATCAACCGAATCATTAGAGCCGCCAGTGATAAACAATTTATCGCTGCCCGTCACTTTGATGACATCGCCATAAGTAAGCGTCAAGGTATTGCTACCATTGGAGCTATTCAGGTCAAGCGTTTCGATGTTATGCAGTTTTGCCAGTACGTCGCTGCCAACGGCTCCAGCATTGCCTATGACGACCGTGTCATGACCCTGACCCCCGTCAACAGACACGATGGTTCCACTGTTCACAATGATGCGATCATCACCGCCTTGAGCATTGATGGTTGCCGGAGCATTTTGCGCATCAGTGACGTCATTGCCATTGGTCCCGGTATAGGTCGTGGTGGTTGGAACAAGTCGCGACAGTTCACCGTCCGTTGAGTTGTTCTCTTCACCATGGGTACGAATGGAGCCGTCATTGTTGAACACGGAGTACATGACTGAGCTGCTGCTGGCCGTGCTATTTGTCTCACTCCAGTTCACGACAAAGCCACCATCGCTTAAGGCTGTAATACTGGAATCGTTGATATGGTTACCGGTTCCGGCATCAAGCTGGAACTCTGTTCCCACTTTGATACCCGACATATCAAAGAGTTGTGCTTCGAGATGCTGAGTGCCATCCGTTGCGGTAGAGGTCCAGGTCACGACATAGCCACCGTTACTCAGCGCAATGACATCGTAGGCTTCGTTGAACGTACCCACCTGGATCCCCTGCGTGCCTTCTGTAAGGGTATTCACCAAAACAGGAGCACTGAGTGCCACAAGCTGATTGTTTGCCACACCCAGACGCAGGGCATAAATATCACCGCTGTCTTTGTTATCTACCGCAACCCATGTCGCGAGCAAGGTGCCATCAGCCAGTTTCACGATTTTTGGCGTAACGCCAGATGCAGAAAGCACCGTATCGCTGGTGATATGCTCCCCGGTCTTCGCGTCAACCAGGGTAATGTTGATTTTAGGCTGCCTGGTTGCCGAGATTTCATCGGTAGTGCCAGCCTGCTGCCAGACAATCGCGTAGGTAGAATTGCTTACCTGAACGCCATCCAGACCGAGCATTGAACTGGTGCTATCACCCGCCGTTCCGAAGACCCACTCAGCAAACTTATTGATCACCCCGTCCTGGTCACTGCCCGAAATAAAGCCATTTTCCTTCAATCCGGAAAGCAGATTGCGACCCTGGGAATACTCAAAATCAGTGGTCTGAACCAGGTTGCCATTTGCATCTGGCGCAAACGCAATACTCCAGACCAGGCTACCATCAGAACCAAGGTTCACATCAACCCATTCCAGCACCTCATCCACAATGCCTTCGATCGGTTCGACAACGAGACCCATCACGCTATTGAAGATGGGCTCAACCAACGAGGAAACGAAATTGCCTTGACCAATCAGGCCAATCGACTTAAAGAAATCGGTAATAAAGCCGCTAACGTCTAAGCGATCAACCAGCGTGGCACTGTCCAGACACTCGGAATAACGCGACCCGACAAACACCACGCTGCCGTCATCCATCTGCACGACGTTGGCGCCAAAGGTACCTGAACCGTATAGCGCACTGGCGAGACGGTTACTCAGGCCGTTGACGAACAAGTCAGACAGACTATTCAGATCGACGTTGATCAGGCTGGCAATGGGCTGCAGTAGGGCTTCAATCGGGTCCCAGATTTTATCGATAGTGCCCGTGATAAAAGCAGAGAGATCCTGACCGACAACCGCGTCAAGCATGCCACCCAAACCACCCAGCTCGTTGTTCGCTGCCACAACCTGTGGCCCGGAGGTGATTTCAGTACCGTCAGCGCTGAAGCGTTGATAAACCGCGGTGGTGCCGGTGTAGTCGAGGTCACCCGATGTGCCCTGAACATAGTAAACCGTGATGGCACCATCAACAGGTGACACCGCAACATCAAAGTTATTCAGCCCGCTAAGCCCATCAATGGTGGTGTAGCCATCCATGGTATTTTGCTGGCCCAGGGTGAGGGTATTCACCACTTCGCCATTGGCATTAAAGATATTCACTTTAATGTCGTAATAAGCTGAACCCGCTGTTTCTGGCTGCGCCCACGCAATCAGATAACCGCCATCAGGCAGCGCACGAGTCAGCGTCTGCGTGGTATTGACACCGTTATCAGTCGCCACGGTGTGAACCTGAGACTCCGTGTTCACCACATTCAGCGTGCTGTTGTTGCTGTAGTTAACCGTTACCGTAGAACCCGCACTGTCCGTTGACGAGTTCACGTGAATGGCGGTAGCGCCTTCTACAGTCAACGCACGAGAGCCTGTTGGCAGATCTTTTAACGCCACCTGCCACTGACCATTCTCAGCTACCGTGGTGGTTGCCACCAGCTCACCGTTGTTCAGGACTTTCACTTCTGTTCCCGGTACGCCGATGCCACGGACAACAGGCGACGTCAACGTGGTGGTATCAGTCAGCAGAATTTGACCGTCCGCGGTTTCGCTAACCCCAAGAATAGTCGGCCCGGTGTTTTTCGGCAGCGTCAGGCTTGATTCGTTACCGACGGTGTCAGTAACCGTGAGGGTCGAGGTACCCGGAATAATCTGTGCATCCTGCAAATCAAAGCTATAACGACCCTGAGCATCAGCCTTAACTGACTTATCAGCAACGCCATCGCCATTAATATCTAATGTAACAGTAGCATTGGCTTCGGTAATACCTGAAAGGCCGGTCAGATCGGAATCAACAGACATTGAGGTGATATCAGGCGCATGGTAATCAACGGTTATCGAGGTTGATATTTTCTCGCCCTTGCTATTTTCCACCCACGCGTTAACGACCTGCTTATCGGCTAAATGATTGTCCATTGGAATGGACCATTTGCCATTGGCATCGCTGGTTATCTGGAAATCAGCTTTACCATCGCCATTCACATCAACAAAGACCTTCGCATTGGCGGTATCCGTGGTGCCTTGCAGGGCTGAGCCATTAGACTCATTGAGCGAAATAGCGGATGCCTTACCACTTGTGTCGCCGCTCCCCCCGGAGTTATCACCGTCGTTACCTCCACCTCCACCTCCACCTCCACCTCCACTATTCTGCTTGCTGTCATTATTGTCATCGTCATTTAACAATAACGCGATGCCGCCTGCCACCAGGCCAACACCTGCAATGCCAAGAGCCACCATCCACGGATCAACTTCGCCGTCAGCTGTCGTAGCGGCTTCTCCACCGGCTGCCCCAGCCTCACCCGCTTGCTGGGCATAATATTCCTGCCCTGAAACCACTTCACGCAGATGTTCTGCGGAATAAGGCACGACAGAGTGATTATCGGCATATAATTTTTCGTCACCCAGCACATACTTTGGCTCAGCCGCAGTGCCATCTTTAATGGTGAGTGAGTTCATATCTTTACTGGCAGGACCGAAGAAGTCGTCCAGTTCAATCAGCTGACCGTCGGTGCCTTTGATAATCAGCTTATCGCCATTGCGCATCATCGAGGCAATATCACCCGGTTGACTATCAATTGAAAACTTAGCCCCGGCGGTTGCTTTTACGACTGTAGATTGATTTGCGCCAGACAGCGCGACATTATTCGCAGCCTGTCCAACCTCTTGCATGAGGAGTTTAATTGTCATTATTAATGTCCATATATTTATGAAATACCATGGTAGCTTGCCTGGACCGAGGCAATATGAAACTTATATGAATCAAAAAGCCCAAGCCACAGCCCAAGTAATATTACGTTACAGAGTTTATATCATGCAGCGATTGAGACGAAAACAGAATAAAGAATATTTATTATCGGGTAGATGTTTATCCTAGAAATCTAATCCATAACCATAAAGCAACGCTAAATATAAAGCAGAATAAATAATTCCCGCCTCAAAAAATAACGCCTCACAAATACAACATCGGTTATTATTCAGGGAAAAATAGTGATCGCAATTATTGGCTCAATGAATGGAATTTGTAACATGATAAGCTGATAGTGTGATACGGTGTGAACTAAACGAAAAAATGATGGATGTACTAATAAGTATATTAAATACTTTAGCAGAGGGAGAACCATGAAAATATCATCATATCATTTTCATTTATATAAGAAATGCAATTTATAATATTAACAATATTAATAATAGCGTTATTATCCGGATGGAGAGGTCAGACCAGATGTCGCACACAAAAAAACCATTACGTCCGTCAACGGCATGCTGCTAACGCACCGTTGACAGGGGCAATTCATAAAATGATTCAGGGCGCTAAGGCAAACACCTCTTCTACCCAACGCTGAAAGCCTTCAACATCAAGATCCAATGCAACCTGAGCATTGGCCGGTTGACCGAGACGTCCTTCGATATCCACGACGGTGGTACCCGAGGTGTACGTCCCCTGAGTTTCGACGGCGACAAAGCAAAATTTCATCGTGAACAGGTCAGGACGAACCAGCCATGCGATGGCACACAGGTCGTGCATGCGTAAGCCACTGTCCATGCTGCCGCTGCGATAGTGGCTAAACAGCGAATGGAGCATTTTGCCTGTCTTGTTGAGTTCAGGCAGTGTCGCCAGATACTCCGGCGTTAACATCGCCTGATTCGTGACGTCGAGACCGCACATCACAACGTCTATCCCGCTCTGGAAAACACGCGCTGCGGCTTCAGGATCTATCGCGATGTTGAACTCCGCATTCGGCGTAAAGTTACCGCGCCCGGCCGAGCCGCCCATGATAACCAGACGTCGGATATTGAATTTGCATTCCGGATAGTGAGTCAGCAACAGCGCGATATTGGTCAGCGGGCCAATAGCCACCAGCGTCATCGGCTCTGGCGCATTCATCAACTTATCGCGAATCGCAATGCACGCTGGGGTTGCCAGTGGCTGACGCGGATGATCGACGAAGTCATACCCTTCCATCCCCGATTCACCGTGCACATAGGCGGCATCACGCAGTGGGCGAAGCAAAGGCGTTGCTGCTCCTTGAGCAACCGGAATATCGGCCTGCCAGAAATGCAGCAGTTGCAGGGCATTACGGGTTGTTTTCTCCACGGAAACGTTGCCCGCCACCGTGGTGATCATTTGCAGATCAAGCTCAGGGGCAAACAAGGCAGCAGCGATGGCGGCGGCATCATCAATGCCGGGATCGGTGTCGAGAATGAACGGTAAGGGCATGATTCCTCCATAAAAAAAGCCAGGTAGTTAGCCTGGCACAAATTGCTGACAAAGAAGGAAAAAGCGTGGTTTTTCCTTCTTTGTGGTGAGCAGCCGAAAATCAATAAATTGATTTTCCTTGTTTTTTGTTTAGTGACCCATGACGAATCTGCTTTCGTTGAAGGTTTGTCATCAGTCTCAGCCAAGCGGTTAGCCTGGCATTCTTTCATATTTTGCAGACAAAAAACTTAGTCCACTTCGCGGATATCGAGCCGCAGCTCTTTAGGCACTTCGAAGACAATGTTCTCTTCGCGGCCCTCGAGCGATACGGCATCGCCGCCACCCAGTTCCTGCAAGCGGGAGATAACATTTTGCACCAGAATGTCTGGTGCTGAAGCGCCGGCCGTTACGCCAACGCAGCTCGCGCTTTTTACCCACTCTTCCTGAATGTCGGTGGAGTCATCAATCAGAAACGCGGCTTTCCCCATACGCTGAGCAAGTTCTGCCAGACGGTTAGAGTTAGACGAGTTTTTCGAGCCAACCACCAGCACCACATCAGCACGCTGCGCCAAATCTCGCACCGCTTCCTGACGATTGGTAGTGGCATAGCAGATATCGTCTTTGCGCGGGCCGATGATTTTTGGGAAGCGTGCACGCAGCGCATCAATCACATCAGAAGTGTCATCCACGGAAAGCGTCGTCTGGGTCATGAACGACAAACGGGTTTCGTTTTTGACGTTCAGCTTCCAGACATCTTCCGGTGACTCAACCAGATACATGCCGCCTTCCGGATTACTGTACTGGCCCATCGTGCCTTCCACTTCCGGGTGCCCGGCGTGCCCAATCAGGATCGACTCTTCGCCACGGCGACTAGCGCGAGCAACTTCCATATGCACTTTGGTCACCAGCGGACAGGTGGCATCGAAGACCGTCAAATCACGACTCTTCGCTTCGTTACGCACCGCCTGAGAAACGCCGTGTGCTGAGAAAATCAGAATGGTGCCGTCCGGCACTTCGCTAATCTGCTCGATAAAAATAGCGCCGCGCTGACGCAGGCTGTCAACCACGTAGCGGTTGTGTACCACTTCGTGGCGAACATAAATAGGCGCGCCGAAGATCTCCAGCGCGTTTTCAACAATGCTGATAGCGCGGTCTACGCCGGCGCAGAAACCGCGCGGGTTGGCCAACAGGATCTGCATGTTACGCCTCCAGTGCCGGGTCTATCTCCAGCACTTCAATATCAAAATGAACGGTACGTCCCGCCAGTGGGTGGTTGAAATCGACGGTGATGGAATCCCCGTTCACTTCACGGATAACCCCTGGCATCTCGCTGCCATCCATTGCAGTAAAGAGCATGATCGCGCCGATTTCCGGCTCGCCTGCGTCCATGAACTCGCGGCGGGAGAAGTACTGGATGAGATCCGGACTTGGTACGCCAAACGCCGCATCAGGCTCCAGAGAGAAGGTGGTTTTATCGCCCTCTTTCAAGCCTAGCAGATGCTGTTCAAGGCCTTCTGACAGCGAGGCATCGCCGAGGCGAAACAGCGCCGGTTTGCCGTTGCTGCGAGTGGATTCAGCGGTAGAGCCATCATCCAGTTTCAGCGTGAAGTGCACCAGCACTGCGCTATTGCTCTGTACAGATTTAGACATGCAGGTTTGCTCTAAAGTTTAGGCTGTTTGCCCGGTGGAACGGATTGCCCGGTGGCGCTACGCTGACCGGGCCTACAAACCGGGCCTACGGGATTTGTCGTTATCGTAGGCCGGGTAAGCAACGCGCCACCCGGCAGGGTTTTACGCTTGCTTCTTAGCACCAGGCAGGAAGCCTTCCAGCACAATCAACGCCGCGCCGAGACAGATAGCAGAATCGGCGAGGTTGAAGGTGGCGAAGTGCCAGTTGCCAACATAGAAATCAATCATGTCGACAACGAAGCCGTGCCACAGACGGTCGAACAGATTGCCGAGCGCACCGCCAATGATCAGCGCGTAGGCAATGTTATTCAGCTTCTGGCTGGCTTTGCCGCGGTACATCAGCACTGCCAGAATCACACAGATACCGATGGCGATACCCGCGAAGAACCAGCGCTGCCAACCGCCGCTGTCGGCGAGGAAGCTAAATGCCGCGCCGTAGTTACGCGCATAGTGCAGATTCAAAGACGGGAACAGCGAGACGGTTTCCCCCAGCTCAAAATGCTGGAGGATCAGGAACTTGCTGCCCAGGTCGATTATCAGCACCACCACCACCAGCCACAGCCAGCGCAGTCCGCTTTTACAAATAGATTGGCTCATCAGGCAAACTTACGCTTTTCGCCTTCACCGGCGACGTTGCTGACACAGCGGCCGCAGATTTCTGCGTGTTCCGCCACCTGACCGACATCGGTAGTGTAATGCCAGCAACGCGGGCACTTCTCACCATCAGCGCGCGTGACAACAGCCTGGACGGTTGTATTGCCAGCGTTGTACTGAACATTCTCATCATCAATACCACCCGCCTCATCAGAAATCACAAATTGAGACGTAATGAAGATAAATCTGACCTCTTCGCCCAGGCGTTTCAGCTTCTGAATTGTCCCATGTGCATCGTCAGCATATTTCAGCGTGACTTTCGCTTCCAGATTCGATTTGATGCCATTGGCTTTTTGATTTTCCAGCTCTTTGTTGACCTGGTCTTTGATGTATCGAACATCGTCCCAGAAGGAATCATTAAATTCCTCATCATCCGCCAGACCAAACAGGCCGGTGTACCACTCGCCGGTGAAGACGTATTTCTCGCGATCACCTGGCAGGTAGCCCCAGATTTCATCCGCAGTGAAGGACATGATGGGCGCCATCCAGCGAACCAGTGCTTCTGCGATGTGATACAGCGCAGTCTGGCAGCTACGACGCGCCACGCTGTCCGCTTTGGCGGTGTACTGGCGGTCTTTGATGATGTCGAGATAGAACGAGCCCATTTCGATGGAGCAGAAACGCATCAGGCGCTGCACCACTTCGTGGAAGTCGTAAGACTCATAAGCTTTGAGGATGTCTTCCTGCGCCGCCTGAGCACAACCCACAGCCCAGCGATCCAGAACCACCATCTCTTCTGGTTTCACCATGTCCGTTTCAGGATTGAATCCGTTCAGGTTCGCCAGCAGGAAACGCGCGGTGTTACGGATACGACGATAGCTGTCGGCAGCACGCTTGAGGATCTCGTCAGACACCGCCATCTCGCCGGTGTAGTCAGTAGAAGCCACCCACAGACGCAGAATGTCCGCGCCCAGTTTGTTCATCACATCCTGCGGCGAAACGGTGTTGCCGATGGATTTGGACATTTTGCGGCCCTGACCATCCACGGTGAACCCGTGAGTCAGTACCTGACGGTAAGGCGCTTTGCCTTTCATCGCCGTGGAGATCATCAGGGAAGACATGAACCAGCCGCGATGCTGGTCAGAACCTTCCAGATACATATCCGCTGCGTGACCAGAGAACTCCGGACGAACATCGACAACGGAAGCATGCGTTGATCCGGAATCGAACCACACGTCGAGGGTGTCTGGCACTTTCTCATAGGTGTCAGCATCGTCACCCATGATGTCGCGTGGGTCGAGATCCCACCACGCCTGAATGCCGTCCTGCTCAACACGTTTAGCGACTTCTTCCATCAGCTCCAGCGTGCGTGGATGCAGTTCCTGAGTCTCTTTATGCACGAACAGCGACATCGGTACGCCCCAGGTACGCTGACGAGAGATACACCAGTCAGGACGGTTAGCGACCATGGATTCAATACGTGCCTGGCCCCAGTCCGGGATCCACTGCACGCCTTTGATCTCTTTCAGCGACTGCTCGCGCAGGCCTTTCTGATCCATGCTGACGAACCACTGCGGCGTGGCACGGAAAATGATCGGCGTTTTGTGACGCCAGCAGCACGGATAGCTGTGTTGCAGCTTCTCCACGTGCAGCAGCGCACCGCTGTCGCGCAGCATGTTGACGATGATGTCATTGGCTTTGAAGACGTTGATGCCATCAAGCGTTGGATAAGTGCCTGGCAGATACGCGCCATCCGGGCCAACCGGGTTCGCGATTTCCAGACCGTACTTCAGGCTGATGTTGTAGTCGTCCGGGCCGTGGCCACCGGCGGTATGCACCGCACCGGTACCTGCGTCCAGCGTAACGTGATCGCCGAGGATCGCCGGCACGTCAAAATCAAGGAACGGATGTTTGAAGCGCATCAGTTCCAGCGCGTCACCTTTCACAGTGCCCAGCACGGTGTAATCAGTGATGTTTGCACGCTTAAGGACGCTTTCAACCAGATCTTTCGCCAGAATCAGCGCCTGACCATCAACCTGCACCAGCGCATAGTCAAACTCTGAAGACAGAGAGATGGCACGGTTCGCTGGCAGTGTCCACGGCGTGGTGGTCCAGATAACCAGTGAAACCGGGCCATTTACGGAAGCGACGCCGAATTTAGCCTTCACCGTATCCTGATCGACGGCGTGGAACGCAACGTCGATAGAAGGAGAGGTTTTGTCGTAATACTCCACTTCCGCTTCTGCCAGCGCAGAACGGCAGTCCACACACCAGTGAACCGGCTTGGCACCTTTGTGCAGATGACCGTTGCCGATGATTTTGCCCAGTGCGCGGATGATGTTGGCTTCAGTAGTGAAATCCATGGTCAGATACGGACGAGACCAGTCGCCCAGCACGCCCAGACGGATAAAGTCTGCACGCTGGCCGTCAACCTGAGTCGCGGCGTATTCGCGGCATTTCGCGCGGAATTCAGCGGCGGTGAACTTCTCGCCCGGCTTACCGAACTCTTGCTCAACTTTCAGCTCGATTGGCAGACCGTGGCAATCCCAGCCTGGTACGTACGGGGAATCGAAGCCCGCCAGACCTTTGGACTTAACAATAATGTCTTTCAGAATCTTGTTAACAGAGTGACCAATATGAATGCTGCCATTCGCAT
Organism: Pantoea sp. sgz302252; assembly: GCF_047713085.1. Classification (NCBI taxonomy): domain Bacteria; kingdom Pseudomonadati; phylum Pseudomonadota; class Gammaproteobacteria; order Enterobacterales; family Erwiniaceae; genus Pantoea; species Pantoea sp. sgz302252. The sequence goes on along the minus strand of NZ_JBLFJW010000002.1, from coordinate 184,883 downwards.
AAGGAGGGCCATCATGCAGAATGAACGTCTTTTTGCCTTTTTTCGCTGCACGGATGATGCCATAGAGGTCATCATCGGTCCAACGGGCCAGCATTCCCGGTTCGCGTTTGGCGAGGTCGCCACGCATCGGGAACCCTGTTTCCGGCAAATTCAGGGTTGATTTAAAGTCACTCATCAGATTCTCGTTTCCGTATTGATAACGTTGGCATTACGCCGGGTTTGATAGCCCAAACAACGCTCGGGCTGTTAACTCATCTCGCGCGATTTGCGCTTTTAATTCATCCAGCGAGGAAAATCGCTGCTCGTTGCGGATTTTCTTCCGCAGTATGACATCGATATGGCGACCATAGAGGTCCATTACAACGTCCAGTAAATGCACTTCTAACTGCTGGCGTACACCCGCGACCGTTGGGCGAGTGCCGATATTCGCTACGCCTGGAATCAGCTTATCACCGAGACCCGCGACTTCGACGGCATAAACCCCTTTCACCGGGGAAACCTGACGACGCAGCGGCAAATTCGCCGTTGGAAAGCCAATGGTGCGGCCAAGCTCATCGCCGTGCACCACGCGCCCTGAAATGCTGAAAGGATGGCCCAGCAGCGTTTGCGCCAGCTCCAGATTATCTTCAGCCAGCGCCTGGCGAACCGCCGTGCTGCTGATACGTAATCCGTCTTCACAAAAAGTTTGGGTGCTGGTGACATCAAAGCCAAATTCAGCGCCAGCCTTCTGTAATAACAAGAAATCCCCTTCGCGACCAGCGCCAAAGCGGAAATCATCCCCGACGGCCAGAGACTGGACGCCGAGGCGTTTGACCAGCAGATCGCTGATAAATTCCTGTGCAGTGAGTGCGGCAAACCGCCTGTCAAAACGCACGCACAGGACATAATCCACACCGCTTTCGCTGAGATAACGCACTTTTTCGCGCAGTCTCGTCAAGCGAGCGGGAGCCTTGTCGGTCGCAAACAGTTCCAGCGGCTGCGGCTCAAAAATCATCACCACGACAGGCAGCTCGCGCTCATGGCCTTCAGCACGCAAACGCTGGAGTAATGCCTGATGCCCACGATGCACGCCGTCGAAATTACCAATGGTCAGCACGCACCCGTGCAGTGCCTGACTCAGATTGTGTATGCCGCGTATCAGCTTCATGTCTGGCTCAAAACAGTGAAAATCGCCAAAGTATACCTTGTAGAGCTGGCTACGTTAACCGGCGATTGCACCTGAGAACCGAAAGATGCAAGGATTTCATCCACCTTGAGACGAAACTGGGTAAATTCCCTCTTGCCCCGGTGATTTTTATGGCGGAAAGGCTGTATTCGAAGGGCACAAGCTGGTAGAATCCTGCGCCATCACTACGTAACCAAGTGTCGTCACACTAACGGCGCTTATTTGCACAAATCCATTGACAAAAGAAGGCTAAGAGGGCATATTCCTCGGCCTTTGAATTGTCCATATAGATCATATTTGGGAGTTGGACCTTGGCTAATATCAAATCAGCTAAGAAGCGCGCCGTTCAGTCTGAAAAGGCCCGCAAGCACAACGCTAGCCGTCGCTCTATGATGCGTACTTTCATCAAGAAAGTGTACGCAGCTATCGAAGCTGGCGACAAAGCTACTGCAGTAAAAGCATTTAACGAAATGCAACCAATCGTGGACCGTCAGGCTGCTAAAGGTCTGATCCACAAAAACAAAGCTGCGCGTCATAAGGCTAACCTGGCTGCACAGATCAACAAACTGGCTTAATCGCTACGCTGTTGAGGCTTTGTAGAAAAAACCCGCTTTTGGCGGGTTTTTTTATCTCTGCGATTCGGGCTTAGCGCGATAACTCAAACAGCGCCGAGTAGTCGCGATTACAGATTCGCTGCACGGCAGGATGCTGAATCATGCGTTCGGCAAAAATGGCGTGGTACTCCTCCATCACGTTTTCCACCCGTCCAATCTCCACAATATTGTCATCCGCATAGAGATCGTGTGCGTAGAGAGTCGGTGCAACAAAAATCGCATTGTGCGCAGCGCCAAAGGCTTTCATTAACGCGGCATCATCAAACTCGCCCAGCACTTCGACTTTCAGCCCTTGAGTATTAATCCAGTTCAGAAGCTTACGACCGAGCATTGAACGGCGCCCAGGGATCAGCAGACGACGTTCTTCGAGGCAAACTGGAAAAGGTTTCTCTGGCAGGGGATTCATGCACCAGAAACTGACACCGCACTCACCAATTTTCACCGAGAACAGTCCTTCCTGCTGAGTCGAGTCAATCGGGCAGTCAGAGATAATCATGTCGAGCTTATGCTGGCTAAGCTGCTCCAGCAGCATCTCGTGGGTCGATTCAAAGCAGCGCAAATGGATTTGTTCATCTTCCACCACAGCCGCATCCAGCACGCCGCTGACCAACCGCTTCGACAGCGCATCCGCCACGCCCACATCAAACAACAGATTCGACTCTTTGCGGTAATTGATGATGTCGAGCATCTCCTGGCTCAGGGTGAACATTTTGTCCGCATAACGGAACACCAGTTCACCCAGTTCGCTCGGCTCCAGCCCGCGCCCTTTGCGTTTGAACAGCTTTCCTTGCAGGCGCTCTTCCAGCGCTTTGATTTGGCCGGTAATGGTCTGTGGCGTGAGATACAGCGCTTCCGCAGCCCCCACCACTGACCCCTCTTTGTAAACGTGCCAGAAATAATAAAGATGGTTGTAATTGATATGAGACATTCGTTTCTCTCCCTGAACTTTGCGCTTCATGGCCGCCCGAAGGCGACCATCCGTATCCTGTTATCCCGGGTAACGGGAGCCCTTGCTGCCCGAGCGAAGCAAACTATACCCGGTGACCGCCGCCAGAAGCGAGCCAATCAGAATCCCCAGTTTCGCCCATGTGATGAGCGTCGGGTCCAGGCCGCCGAAGGCCAGCGTCGAGATGAAAATCGACATCGTGAAGCCAATACCACAGAGCACGCTGACCGCCACAATTTGCTTGCAGGTGGTCTCTTGCGGCAACGTGGCAAGCTTCAGTTTCAGCGCCAGCCAGCAGAACACCCCAATGCCCAAGGGTTTACCGACAAACAAACCCGCCATGATCCCCAGCGGCAGCAGGGACGTCAGCCCTTCAATCGTCACGCCCTGGAGTGAAACGCCCGCATTTGCGAAGGCGAACAGCGGCAGGATCAGGTAAGCCACCCAAGGATGCAGCACGTGCTCCAGTTGCTTCGCCGGGGATTTACCCGCCTGCTCTTTCAGCGGAATAAAGAAGCCGACAATCACCCCCGCAAGCGTGGCATGCACACCAGACTTCAGCACCGCCGTCCACAAAATCATCCCGACCAGAATATAAATACCGGTTCGACGAACGCCTGTCAGGTTGAGGATCGCCAGCACGGCAATCGCCGCCGTGGCCACGCCAAGAGACAGCAGTGATAGATCGCTGGTGTAGAACAGTGCGATGATAACGATCGCGCCCAAATCGTCGATGATCGCCAACGCCATCAGGAAAATCTTCAGGGTGACGGGAACGCGGTTACCTAAAAGCGCCAGCACGCCAAGCGCAAAGGCAATATCGGTCGCCGCCGGAATAGCCCAACCCTGACGAGCAATCGGGTCCTGGTAGTTAAACGCCAGATAGATAAGAGCGGGCACGACCATACCGCCAATAGCTGCAATCACCGGGAAAGCGGCCTGCTGGCGGCTTGCCAGTGAGCCCAGCGCCCTCTCACGCTTCACTTCCAGACCAATCAACAGGAAGAAGACTGCCATCAGCGCATCGTTGATCCACAGCAGCATGTTTTTGTTGATTTCCAGCGGCCCGACTTTGAGCTGTACCGGAGTGGAAAGAAATGCCTGGTAGAAATGGCTGGTTAGCCCGGAATTGGCGAGGATCATCGCCAGTGCAGCGGCAATAATCAGGATGACTCCCCCGGAAGCCTCGCTGCTGAAAAAACGCTGAAGATGCTTCATATCCATCCTTACTTTTACTCGATAAAACAGAATGATCATTATACTAATGGGCATTATAGATCGAAAAAAGTAGATTATAACTGCATTATGAATCGCATAAACCTGACAATAAGAGTGTGTGCGAAACCTTTACTTCGGTTTTCCTTTAACCGAAAGTGAAATACAAAAGCCCCGGCGAGAATCACCGGGGGAGGGTTAATACTTCAGTTGCCTTATAAAAAGGTGGCAGCATTAGCCAAGAGAATAGGGACCAAGATCGCTCCAGACGGCATAAGGGCCACAGCTTTTATCTGGCTCGTTGCCCAGTGAATACCAGTTCACTTTATAGTTATGCCCCTTCCAGCTCACCGTTTCGAAATTACCCCAGGTCGCTCCGTAAACGGTTGTGGCGCTCCATAACGGATAAGGCGTTTCGCCTTCTGGCTCACCGGGAGTGGGTTCCGGCGTAGGTTCAGGATCGGGCGTTGGGGTTACATCACCTGTCTCCTCAGACAAGGAAGGCACCACGTTTACCACAAAACGCTGTTGCGAAGAAGGTTCATTCTGACTATCCCGAACAAACAGCGTGAACTGAAGTTCCGTTTTTTGGGTAACACTCGGCGCTGAAAACTCAATGACTGGCACTTGCTTATCGACCACAGAAACGGAAACGGGCACTCCCCAACTGAAAGTCAGCGTATCGCCATCCTCATCGTTGGAGCCTGCGCCAGAAAGCTGTACACGGGAACCGCTGACGACAAGTAATTCGATCGCCGCAGTGGGTGCATGATTGATCTCCGGCTGAACAGGTTCTTCACCTTCCTCAGGTTCTTCACCACTGATGTTAATCCCTTCAAAGTAAAAAGGGGTCATGTCGATTTGCTGATTTTCAAGCTCGTAGCCAAGCCCTTCACGCGCAGCGTTGACGAGCACACCGTTATCCTGATCGATAGTCCAGGTAAAGAGTGCCCCCAGGTTGTGCTGAACAGCATATTCCCCTTTGGCTTTCACCGAGCGAGGCGTATCCAGCGACATAAACAGCTTACTCTGCGGGTTAAAAAGATAGTCAGCATTAGCAATCTGGTCGGTATAAACATTGAAACCATTGCGCCCTTGCTGATTTTCTAAATCCAGATAGTTATAAATGGTGTCATACCATTCAGTGCAACCTGACTCAAAAGATCCCGTGGTGGTTCCTTCTCCTGGCTGATAGGTCCCACTCAGCGGTGAGAAATTGTCGATAGCAACATTGCGGGCATTACGTGTATAACCTGCGTAACCTATATTAATTCGGTCTGAAGGAAAGCCTTCCGCCACCAGATAATCGACGACGGTTTCCACACTCCAGCCCCCCGCCGTCAATGGCGACAGGTTGGTATGATGTGTTAAGGTTTCTGCCCACGGCGTGCCGAAAAAATCGTAGGTCATCACGTTGAGGCCATATAAACCGGCTTCAAGTAAGGCATTGACGTTGGAATAGCCCACAGTGCTGACCACGGCCGAGCTGGCAATAGAAATCTTAACATCGCCACGTCCGGCTGACGTTAATTGAGTTTTCAGCTCGCGAATAAGCAAAGCATAATTGGCTCCATCTTCCGGACCATATGGGTTTGCATTCCCTGGCGCATTAGGATATTCCCAATCAATATCGACTTCACTAAACATGGGGAATTGTCTGAACAATTTCACCACGCCCTCCGCAAAAGTCCTGCGGGCAGCACTCGTTTTAGCCATTTCATGGAAAGCATTACTCATGGTCCAGCCGCCAATACTCATGGACAGCACAAGGTTATGGCCCATTTGCTCCGCTCTTGCCTGCAGATCGCGTAGCCCGCCAAGTATACCATGCGTATTCTGCTGCGTTACCGTCGCGGGATCGACATCCCATCCACTGGTGGTTTGATTGCAATTAACATAAGACTGAAAGTCGCCCCAAGGGTCAAGGAAAGTCGGCTCGTTAGTTGTCTTACCCGTCAGGTTTGCGGCATTTTCGATAGTATATTGTTTCTCACCTCTGTCACCAACAATACCGAGGAAGCCGATAATAATTTTGTCGTAAGCGGTAGGGTCGACATTAGCAAGATCATAGCCCCGACCACGATCTGCCTTCGCGCTCATGCCATGAAGACGGCCATCGTACTGAGACCAGTCGGTATAATAACCATATACTTTCGGCTTAGACGTTGAAGCCCTGTACTTATTATATACAGGTATTGCAACACGCGCTGAAGTATAGCTGTAATTCTGCACTTCACTGGCAGGATTAAATCCATCTGCCGCATTACTGGTTTCTGTATAGCTGTCGCTCTGAATCAAGTTACTCATTATACATTCCTTAAATTGTTTAGCGTATGTAGCTCATTGCTACGCTATTCATTTCACAAACAAAGGCTGAAATACGCAAAACACAAAGCATCATATTATATATTTTTATTGGATAACTCATATCACACAGTCATTTATTTGTAACAACAATACACTTTTCCTTCCGACATAACTAAAACATAACTTAAGTCATTCCTTAATATAATTTAAGTCAGGGCATTTTTTGCGATAAATAATCCATTTTTCGTTTTACTTTTGACCTTTTTACAACTTGTTATTTGAATCTAAATCAGTAAATTCTTAATATTAGCGAAAGTACACCATCCAATCAGAAATAACAGGTTCACTATGAAGCGCTATCTACTCAATCACAACTGTATTTATAACGAGAGTAAAAATGAGATTAAAAACACTGACAGTGCTGTCATCATAAAAATGTCGGCGATGAGAGCTCGATGCCTCAGTTTTATAATTGAACACGCAAATTCAGGAATCATTGACAAGCAAGCCCTTGCCTTCGGATTATGGGGGGAACGAGGGCAATTTATTAGCGATGCAAATATGACACAGCTATTGTATCTCATAAGAAAGGATTTACGTTCACTGGGAATTAATGACTTTTTTATGACAGTGCCACGAATAGGCATTAGAGCAAACAGTAGCATCTCCATTGAAGTGCTTCCTACAGAGGAAAATAAAATCAGACCTAACTTTTTTAACCCTCTTTCCATCATCGTCTTTATCATTTCAATGATTATTCTGTATCTCATCATTGAAATGATTAAATAGTTCCAACGACTGACCACAAAAAAGGTGACAACAATGAATCTGATATTAGACGGTATTCTGACAAAAGAAGGTGGTTTTACGGAAAATGCTGCAGATAAAGGAGGACCAACCCATTGGGGAATAACAGAAGCCACAGCGCGTGCACACGGATTTCAGGGAAGAATGCAGGATCTGACTCGATCTGACGCCTACGCTATTATGGAGCAGAGCTACTGGATAGCCCCCGGCTTCGATCATGTTGCTGAACTGTCCTGGCCTCTTGCTTTCGAATTATGTGACGCAGGAGTTAATGTAGGTCCAGCATGGCCTTCACGCTGGCTCCAGCGCTGGCTTAATGCTTTTAATCATAATGAAAGAAAATATGACGAACTGAAGGTAGATGGGAACATTGGTGAAAAAACGATTAAAGCCCTAAGTATTTATCTGGCATGGCGAGGTGACGAAGGTGAGAAAATATTACTGAATGCATTAAACTGCACGCAAGGTGAGTATTATCTTTCCGCCACTGAGTATCGTAATCAAAATGAGGAGTTTGTCTATGGATGGTTGAAAAATCGAGTTTCAATTAATTGAACGATGGCCTCTCGAAGGAGAGGCTATCATTTTTATTTACTTTTATCCTCTGTTACAAATAAAAAACTCTTCACTTTGCTACCAATGAGTTTCAAGATCGGTGCGGCAAATACCCCCCCGACACCGGAAACTAAAATAATAAAATTGAAGCTTAATCCCTTTTCAATAGCAATGATGCTCAGCAAAAAACCCGTGAAGCACGAAATAATAATTTGCGATAGACATGCATTCACTTTTTTGTAAAATGTTGTGCCCTTGCTTCCATTTTTCATAAGGAAAATCACAATACCTCCCCAGGCCCCAATCACCAGGACAGTAAGAGTAATTTCCAATTTAAAAAAAACAAAACTGGACGATGGCACATTTTCAAGAATCATCATAGTCACCTCATGCACTTTTCAATAGGATATGCAAGAAAGCTTGCGGTAACTGAAATGTAACTAGCCAGACAGCATGTAGGCAAATAATAAAAAATAACACTTTATAAAAGAAAGACACATACTCGTATATATAACCACTCATGAACGGAATGAGGCAATAGTCTGCAGCATCGAAACCATGGCATAAATATCTTTCTGTAATTTATTCCGCTGTGACCAGACAGCGTATAGAGATAATGGTTTTACTTTTATCTCGTCTGGTAGAGAAACTATTTCTATTGCATAGTTTCTGTGAGCCTTATAAAAACTAGCCAATCTTTTTGGAAGTACAGCAATCATCGCTGTATTTTCAACCATACTCAATAAACCATTAAGTGACTCACTACGATAGCCAATCGTTCGGTGACCTGTGTAAGGTCCGCACGGAAGCATGAGATGACGTTCATCAAAAAGAGATGTTTTAAATACATCATTGCGAATTTCAGCGTGACGAAAAGAATAAAAATTATGCAATGATATTTTGGACAGTGAAGACAAAGGATTTTGTAGACTACAGACAACACAGTAAGTGGTAAACCGTTCGACCACCACCTGAGAAAAATCATTATCCTTGGGAGGTTCAAAAGTCATAACCAAATCAGCAGTGCCAGATTTCAGTAACTCTCTGCTGGAGGTGATGTCTTTCAGCCAGTTGGAGCGGTGATGAATTTTATATTGATCAAAAATATCAAATTCAATAATCTGAGAGAGGAAATACTGCTCCGTAATATCATTCCCACAAATGATCATCTCTTTATTTAATTTTAGCCAGTCTCCGGGGTGAAAAGTTGTATCCACCAGTTCCAGAATTTGAACAAAAGTGTGATGCAACTCTTTAGCTCGGGCAGTTGGCACTAACCCATCTTTGGTGCGTATAAAAAGGGACTCATTATAAGTGTGCTGTAAGCGTTGTAGCGCTAATGATACAGCGGCAGGCGTCACGTTCAGCCGTTTTGAGGCTTTCGTTGCATTCCCCGCACTTATTACTGCATCCAGAACTCTGATTAAATTCAAATCAAACACCCTGGTTGCAGGCAATGTTTCCATACTTGTAAGCCTCTGTTAAATAACATTAATTTTTCTGAAACCACAGATAGTCTAAATCATACCAGAAATGAATACTGACGTTATTATTTAGCTTAATTATTTGTTAATCATTTAATCTCACATTCCCTCACGCAAGTTAAAGCAACGTTAATAAAGGAGGCGCACGATATCTGAATCTTTTTTTTGCGGTGTAAAAGATCTTCTCCTGAGAAGATGACTTATGAAAATTCACCGATGATGGGAGTATTGTCATATTCCGGCATAGCTATTCATCAGACTAGAGTCTTGCTGAGTCACTCCGCATCTTTCCTGGCGGCAGTTTAGTGATGGCAATAAAAAAGCCCGGACTGCGAAGCCCGGGCTTTGGTGTTCAAGCAGTTGATGCAATTAGCGAGTCAAATCATCAAAGAATTTTTTCACGCCATCGAAGAAGCTTTTCGAACGCGGGCTGTTTTTCTCACCCGTTGGACCACCGAAGCTATCCTGCAGATCTTTCAGCAACTGTTTCTGCTTGTCATTCAGGCTAACCGGAGTTTCCACTACAACGCGACACAGCAGATCGCCCTGTGCACCACCGCGAACGGATTTGACGCCTTTACCACGCATGCGGAACAGTTTGCCGGTCTGCGTTTCGCCAGGCACTTTCAGGTTCACACGACCATCCAGCGTCGGGACTTCGATCTCACCGCCCAGAGCAGCCATTGCAAAGTTAATCGGCACTTCGCAGTACAGGTTATTCCCTTCGCGTTCGAAGATTGGGTGCTGCTTAACCTGCACCTGAACGTACAAATCGCCCGCTGGCGCGCCGTGCTCACCTGCTTCGCCTTCGCCGGACAGACGAATACGATCGCCGGTGTCGACGCCTGCCGGAATTTTAACCGACAAGGTTTTGTTCTTTTCAACGCGACCGTGACCATGACACTTGTGGCACGGATCTTTAATCAGCGTACCGCGGCCCTGACAGTGTGGACAGGTCTGCTGTACGGCAAAAAAGCCCTGCCGCATCTGCACCTGGCCCTGACCGTGACAGGTTGGACAAGTCTGCGGTTTGGTGCCCGCTTTCGCGCCGCTGCCGTGGCAAACATCACACTCTTCCAACGTCGGAATGCGAATCTCTTTGGTGACACCACGAACGGCTTCTTCCAGAGTCAGATCCATGTTGTAGCGCAGGTCTGCACCACGTGATGCACGCTGACGCCCACGTCCGCCGCCAAAAATGTCGCCAAACACGTCGCCGAAGATATCGCTGAAATCAGCACCACCGCCGCCAAAGCCGCCGCCACCGAAACCACCGCCGCCCTGCTCGAACGCCGCATGACCATACTGGTCATAGGCCGCACGCTTCTGCGCGTCGGTCAGGATTTCGTAAGCTTCTTTGATCTCTTTAAATTTTCCTTCGGCTTCTTTGTCACCCTGATTACGGTCAGGATGGAACTTCATCGCCAGGCGTTTGTAAGCCTTTTTGATTTCACGCTCTTCCGCTGTTTTGGAAACGCCTAAAACCTCGTAATAGTCTCTCTTCGCCATCTCTTTTTATCTGCCCTTAACATGCGAGCACGGGCGTGGAGTAAACTCCGACGCCCGTGCCAGTTAATTACCCTGCATCAGGGCGATTATTTTTTATCTTTAACTTCTTCGAACTCAGCATCGACAACATCGTCATCCTTCGCGTTGTTCGCGGAAGCGTCAGCAGAACCCGCCTGCTGTTGTGCATGCTGCTGCTGAGCAATTTCCAGCAGTTTCTGGGAAGCCTGAGCCAGTGCCTGCATTTTCGCTTCGATATCCGCTTTGTCTTCGCCTTTCAGAGAAGATTCCAGCGCAGTCAGTGCAGACTCGATAGCGGTTTTGTCTTCCGCTGGCAGCTGTTCGCCGGCTTCTTCAACCTGCTTACGCGTGCTGTGCAGCAGATGATCGCCCTGGTTGCGGGTCTGAACCAGTTCTTCGAACTTACGGTCAGACTCGGCGTTAGCTTCAGCTTCACGCACCATTTTCTGGATTTCTTCTTCATTGAGACCAGAAGAAGCCTTGATGGTGATTTTCTGCTCTTTACCGCTGTTTTTGTCTTTCGCGGAAACGTGCAGGATACCGTCAGCATCGATATCGAAGGTCACTTCGATTTGCGGCATGCCGCGTGGTGCCGGGCTGATACCATCCAGGTTGAACTGACCCAGAGATTTGTTATCACCAGAACGTTTACGCTCACCCTGCAGCACGTGGATGGTTACCGCAGACTGGTTGTCTTCCGCAGTAGAGAACACCTGGCTGTGCTTGGTCGGGATGGTGGTGTTTTTGTTGATGAGCGAAGTCATCACGCCACCCATGGTTTCGATACCCAGCGACAGCGGGGTGACGTCCAGCAGCAGAACGTCTTTCACTTCACCGGTCAGCACGCCGCCCTGAACCGCAGCACCGATAGCAACAGCTTCGTCTGGGTTCACGTCTTTACGTGGCTCTTTACCGAAGAACTCAGCCACTTTCTTCTGAACCATCGGCATACGGGTCTGACCGCCGACCAGGATAACGTCCTGAACGTCAGAAACAGACAGGCCAGCATCCTGCAGAGCAACTTTCAGCGGCTCGATAGAACGGTTCACCAGGTCTTCAACCAGGCTTTCCAGTTTCGCGCGAGTCACTTTGATGTTCATATGTTTAGGACCGGTCGCGTCTGCAGTGATGTACGGCAGGTTCACGTCGGTCTGCTGCGCAGAAGAGAGCTCAATTTTCGCTTTTTCTGCGGCTTCTTTCAGGCGCTGCATCGCCAGCGGGTCGTTACGCAGGTCAATGCCCTGATCTTTCTTAAATTCTTCAACCAGATAGTTAATCATACGGCTGTCGAAGTCTTCACCACCGAGGTGGGTATCGCCGTTGGTCGCCAGAACTTCAAAGGTTTTTTCGCCATCAACTTCATCGATTTCGATGATGGAGATATCGAAGGTACCGCCGCCCAGGTCATATACAGCAATGGTGCGGTTACCCACTTCTTTATCCAGACCGTAAGCCAGTGCGGCTGCGGTGGGTTCGTTGATGATACGTTTGACTTCCAGACCTGCGATACGGCCAGCATCTTTGGTTGCCTGACGCTGAGCATCGTTGAAGTAAGCAGGAACGGTGATAACAGCTTCAGTTACCGGCTCGCCCAGGTAATCTTCCGCGGTTTTCTTCATTTTTTTCAGCACTTCTGCAGAAATCTGCGGCGGTGCAGTTTTGGTGCCTTTCACGTCCAGCCAGGCGTCGCCGTTATCAGCAGCAACAATTTTGTACGGCATGATAGCTTCGTCACGCTGCACTTCTTCGTCCTGGAAACGACGGCCAATCAGGCGCTTGATCGCGAACAGGGTGTTCTGCGGGTTTGTCACGGCCTGACGTTTAGCCGGCTGACCAACCAGAGTTTCACCGTCCTGGGTATAGGCAATAATAGAAGGCGTGGTGCGATCGCCCTCGGCGTTTTCCAGCACACGCGGAGTGTTGCCATCCATAATCGCTACACAAGAGTTGGTAGTCCCCAGGTCGATACCAATAATTTTACCCATCTAAACGTCTCCACTAAAAATTCGATCAACATGTGGTTGTGAACCTGTAATAAGGGCGAAACGTGCTGTTTCAAGCGCCCCGCTACGTTTTTTTTCAGGCTCACCACTGCGGTTGCTTACAAGATGGGGTCGTTAGGAGGTTCATCAAGGGGGAGGGATAAAAAATTTTTTAATTTCCCCCTGCTCAGATCATAGACGGCAGACACGACACTGATTATTATGCCGCGCCCCGCAACCAGAGGATTGGCGCGGGGTTCAGACATTTCTCCCTTTATTGATAAGTTTTTGAGGAAATATGGGTAACACTAAGTTGGCTAACCCGGCACCGCTGGGACTGATGGGCTTCGGCATGACCACCATTCTGCTGAACCTGGCAAACAGCGGCCTTTTCCAGTTTGATACCGCCATTCTGGCGATGGGTATTTTTTACGGCGGCCTGGCACAGATCTTCGCTGGCCTGCTGGAATTTAAGAAAGGCAACACCTTCGGTCTGACCGCGTTCACCTCCTACGGCTCTTTCTGGCTGACTCTGGTCGCCATTCTGATCATGCCGAAGATGGGCCTGGCAGAACCGGCTAACGCGCACTTTATGGGGATGTATCTGGGCCTGTGGGGTGTGTTCACCCTGTTCATGTTCTTCGGAACGCTGAACGGTCCTCGCATGCAGCAGTTCGTGTTCCTGAGCCTGACCGTGCTGTTTGCCCTGCTGGCTATCGGCCACCTGGCGGACAACGAAGGCATCGTTCACATCGCGGGCTGGATTGGTCTGGTGTGTGGCGCAAGCGCTATCTACCTGGCAATGGGTGAAGTGCTGAACGAGAAGTTTGGCCGCACCGTGCTGCCAATCGGTGAGAAACACTGATCGTAAGATGATCAAGATAAAAAAGCCGGGTGACTCTCTCACCCGGCTTTTTTTTTAATTCGCCGCAAGCGTTGCTTTCTCTGGCGCGATGTAACTCTGTCGCAACCAGATACCTAATCCCAATCCCACCAGCGATAACGCCAGCACATACCAGGCTGGAGCCATCGGCGGCACGCGCATCAGCAGCAATAGCAACGGCGCAACGATGCCGCCCAACGGGCGAGCCAGATAACCCGCGGCAAAAATGCCAAAGGTCTGGACCTGACGCAGCCATTCAGGAATATCAGCAGGGAAGAAAAGTTCGCCCACAACGGCGGCGAAGAAGACAAAGATGATGAAATCATAAAACTCGAGGGCACCACCGAGAGCAGCCAGCGTCAGCGTTTTATAATCCTGTCGGTTCAGAGGTCTTGCGGAAGGTGACATAGCGGGCCATTTGTTTTGATTAATTTACAGATTTCGTAAAGAAAAAATTACTATACCGTAAATCATTGGTCAATCGATGACCCGCACAGGCTATGTCATAAAAGGCTTAATTTCAGGAGATTGTCTCGCGACGTGCGCTTTTAGGGCGAAACGCGGCAACGACCTGGTCATCAGTCTCGATGTAAGGTCCTTCGAGAAGCTGTACACAATACGGTACACTTGCAAAAATCCCGTGCACCAGTACGTTGCCGCTCTCCTCTTTGACGCCTTCCAGCGTTTCCTGAATCGACTTCGGCTGACCCGGCAAATTGAGGATCAGCGCCTGTTTGCGGATAACCCCAACCTGACGCGAAAGGATCGCCGTCGGCACAAAGTGCAGGCTAATCTGGCGCATCTGCTCGCCAAAACCCGGCATTTCACGATCGGCAATCGCCAGTGTCGCATCCGGCGTCACATCACGACGTGCAGGCCCCGTGCCACCCGTGGTCAACACCAGGTGACAGCCCATTTCGTCCACCAGCTCACACAAGGTTTGCTCAATGATCGACTGTTCATCGGGGATCAGCCGGGTTTGCAGTTCAAAAGGGGATGTCAGGGCGCGGGACAGCCACGCTTCCAGAGCCGGAATGCCCTTATCCTGGTAAACGCCGTTGGAGGCGCGATCGGAGATGGAGACAAGGCCAATGCGTAGAGTGTTCATATCAATTCCGTTCAAAGTGCTGTTAGGCGGAATGATACACGCTGGAGGGAAAAGGAGACAAATAGCAGAGTAGCAAGCGTGACCGGGAGCCCGGCCACGCGAAAAATGATTACAGCAGGTCGCCGATCATTTTTTCCAGTTTTTCCTGGTCGATAGCAAACTTACGGATACCTTCCGCCAGTTTGTCTACGGCCATTGGGTCCTGGTTGTGCTGCCACAGGAACTGAGATTCAGTGATGCGCTCTGGACGCGCTTTCACTTCACCGGTGTAAACCAGTTTGCGCTCGATAGCGCCGTCAGCTTCAGCCAGCTCTTTCAGCAGTGCCGGAGCGATGGTCAGGCGGTCGCAACCAGCCAGTTCCAGGATCTCACCGACGTTACGGAAGCTCGCACCCATCACGACAGTTTCGTAGCCGTGCTGTTTGTAGTAGCTGTAGATTTCAGACACAGAAACCACGCCTGGATCTTCTGCCGGTGCGTACTCTTTCTTGTCCGTGTTGGCTTTGTACCAGTCGAGGATACGGCCCACGAACGGAGAAATCAGGAACACGCCCGCTTCAGCACAAGCACGAGCCTGAGCGAAGGAGAACAGCAGCGTCAGGTTACAGTTGATGCCTTCTTTTTCCAGCTGTTCAGCAGCACGAATGCCCTGCCAGGTGGACGCCAGCTTGATCAGAATACGGTCGTTGCTGATGCCTGCATCGTTGTACAGCTTGATCAGATGTTTCGCTTTAGCGATAGAAGCTTCGGTGTCATAGGACAGACGCGCATCCACTTCCGTTGAGATACGACCCGGGATCAGCTTCAGGATCTCCAGACCGATGTTGACCGCCAGTTTGTCGGTCGCATCAACAATCTGCTGCTCGCGGTTGCTGCTCTGGCTTTTCGCCCAGGCAATCGCTTCATCAATCAGCTTGCGGTATTCAGGGATCTGGGCAGCGCCGAGGATCAGAGAAGGGTTGGTTGTCGCATCCTGAGGCTGATACAGCTTCATTGCCGCGATGTCTCCGGTGTCAGCCACTACGGTTGTGTACTGACGCAGGGAGGTCAATTTATCCGTCATGATAGTGTTTCTCTTTAAACAGCTGTTAGGGGGATGTAACCGGTCTGCTCCCGATAATATCACGCCCCCATATCAGCGCAACCGCAGACGGCCCAGGAGCGCAGAGTATGATAAACTCAGATGATTCGCTTGCTACCCGATAATGGATTGTCTGGAATGTGGTAGCACTTACACTTGTCTTCGGCATCGATTAAAGGACGCTACATGCCTGAGTTTCTCTCATTCATCAACGACATACTCTGGGGCTCGGTAATGATTTACCTGCTGCTCGGGGCCGGAGTGTGGTTCACCTGGCGGACAGGTTACATTCAATTCCGCTACATTCGGTATTTCGGCAAAAGCCTTAAAAGCAGCCTGAGCCCACAAGCAGGCGGGCTGACCTCCTTTCAGGCGCTGTGTACCAGTCTCGCTGCTCGCGTGGGCAGCGGCAACCTGGCGGGCGTCGCCATCGCCATCACTGCCGGTGGCCCTGGTGCCGTATTCTGGATGTGGGTCTCGGCCATCATCGGCATGGCGAGTAGCTTCGCTGAGTGCTCACTGGCTCAACTCTACAAAGAACGAGACGCCACAGGACAATTCCGCGGCGGCCCGGCGTGGTACATATCACACGGCCTTGGCATGCGCTGGATGGGGGTGATGTTTTCCGTTTTCCTGCTGCTGGCTTATGGCTTAATTTTCAACACGGTACAAGCCAATTCAATCGCAAACGCGATGCATTTTGCTTTCGACCTTCCTGAGTACGTAACGGGCCTGGTGCTGATGGGTTTCACGCTGTTGGTCATAGTGCGCGGCCTGCGTGGGGTCGCGAAGATTATGCAGTGGCTGGTGCCCGTCATGGCACTGGTCTGGGTTGGCGCCAGTATTGTCATTAGCCTTTGGCATTACGCTGCCATTCCTGCCATTTTTGAAAGCATTATTCGCAGTGCATTTGGCTGGCAGGAAGCCGCCGCTGGCGCAGTGGGTTACACCATCAGCCAGGCGCTAACCAGTGGATTTCAGCGGGGAATGTTCTCGAACGAAGCCGGCATGGGTTCTACCCCGAATGCCGCTGCCGCCGCCGCTTCGTGGCCTCCACATCCGGCCGCCCAGGGCATCGTGCAAATGATTGGCGTCCTGGCCGACACCCTGATTGTCTGTACCGCCACGGCGATGGTGGTGCTCATTGCAGGCCACGACACAAGCCAAAGTTCTATTAACGGCATTCAGTTAGTTCAGAAAGCGATGAGCGTTATCGCAGGGAGTTGGGGGGCGAGTTTTGTCGCCGTAGTCGTGCTGCTTTTTGCCTTTAGCTCTATCGCCGCAAACTATATCTACGCCGAAAACAATCTGATTTACCTGAAGATGAACAGCCCGCGCAATATCTGGATTTTGCGGACAATCACGCTGCTTATGGTCATGATGGGAACCCTGTTGAGCCTGCCAGTCGTTTGGCAACTGGCCGATATCATTATGGCACTGATGGCCATCACTAACCTGACGGCGCTGCTGCTGCTTTCCCCGGTCGTACGGATCATTGCCAGCGACTATCTGCGTCAACGCAAGCTGGGTGTAAAACCTGTCTTTGACCCGAGTCGCTATCCCGAAATTGAACAGCAAATTGCGCCAGGAAGCTGGGATGATGTGCCGCGCCAATAGCTGCTATCGATCACTTCATGGCCGTTTTTTGCTAAAGTCTCGGAAAATGCCTGCAAGGACTGATTATGCTGATTCTGATTTCACCTGCGAAAACGCTCGACTACCAAAGCGAACTTGCGACAACCCGCTACACCCATCCTGAGCTGCTGGATTACTCTCAGCAGCTCATCACGGTGGCGCGCAAACTCTCCGCGCCGCAAATCGGCAAGCTGATGAGCATCAGCGACAAACTTGCCGATCTCAATGCCACCCGTTTCCACGACTGGCACCCTGATTTCACGCCGCAAAATGCCCGCCCGGCTATTCTGGCCTTTAAAGGCGATGTCTACACTGGCTTGCAGGCGGAAGAGTTCAGCGAAGCAGATTTCGATTTTGCTCAGCAGCATTTGCGCATGCTCTCTGGCCTTTATGGCGTGCTGCGTCCGCTGGATTTGATGCAGCCCTACCGCCTGGAGATGGGCATTCGCCTTGAGAACGCGAAAGGCAAAGATCTCTATCAGTTCTGGGGCGAGGTTATCACTAACAAGCTGAACGACGCGCTGAAAGCCCAAGGGGACGATGTCGTCATTAACCTGGCCTCTGATGAGTACTTCAAAGCGGTGAAACCGAAAAAGCTGCAGGGGAAAATCATCAAGCCGGTGTTCCTCGACGAGAAAAACGGCAAATTCAAGGTCATCAGTTTCTACGCCAAAAAAGCGCGTGGCCTGATGAGCCACTACATCATTGAGAATCGCCTGACGAAAGTTGAAGCGCTGAAAGGATTTGATAGCGAAGGGTATTTCTTTGATGAAGCCGCGTCGTCTGATAGTGAGCTGGTATTTAAGCGTCAGGAGCAGAAGTAAAAGCGAGAAAAGGGATCGCCTCAACCTCCGTCACGCACCCTCACCCCGGCCCTCTCCCCAGGGAGAGGGAGAACGTTAACACCCGCGCCGAACAATCCCCTCTCCCTTGAGGGAGAGGGTTAGGGAGAGGGGGGAAAATCAGTGGTGATGCCCATGATCGTCATGGTGGTCGTGATGGTCGTGGTGATCGTCATGATGATCGTAATGAGGACGCGGACGCCAGTGGTTGTTGTAACGCTCGTAGTGATGATCCCACCAGTCATGGTCGCGCCAGTTGCCGCCATCCCAGTAGTTACCGCGGTTATCCTGATCGCCAATCTGTAATTTGACCGCTGGCACCAGAGTGATTTCTGAAGCGTGTACCATCACCGGAGCCACCAGCATCATAGAAAGCGCGAGGATCACAGGTTTCAATTTAGACATAGGTTACTCCTTTACATCATTGCCCGTTATGGGTCGATGAAGTCAGAGTACCTGTTGCGAACCCCGGTTGTTATTCTCCGCAATCCCAATTTCTAAGTGCCCGCATTTAATGGGAATTCCTGCGTAATTTCTGCCATTTGTCTCCACATTCTCTCCCCAATCCGGGAAACGTCCTGGTCTCAGGGAGAGAAAAATGAACACTATCAGGCTTTAGCCATCATCAGCTTACGCAGCGCAGCAAATTCAGCAGGCAACTCATGCGACAACAGAGGCAAGTCGGCACGATCGGCCAGCTCTTTCGGCAGCGGAAGTTTGGTGTCGAGAATCGCTTCCACGCTCTCAATGAACTTCGCTGGATGCGCAGTTCCCAGGAACAGACCATATTCGCCGGGCTGGAGCTGGTCACGCAACGCGCGATAGGCCACTGCAGCATGCGGCTCAGAGGTATAACCGACCTCCTGAAGTTCACGCATGGTCGCTTTAGTGGTTTCATCATCCACGGCGGCATAGCCCAACTCGTTCAGGCGCCACACTTTGCGACGGAACAGTTCTTCAACGCGCGGCCAGTTGTTTGGCTGGCTGACATCCATCGCGTTAGACAGCGTCGCTTGCGTAGATTTTGGTTTCCATGCCCCTTCCTGCAGAAAACGTGGCACCGTATCGTTGACGTTGGTTGCAGCAATAAAACGCTTCACCGGCAGACCCAGTGATTTCGCCAGCAAGCCTGCCGTTAAATCGCCGAAGTTGCCGCTTGGCACAGAAACGACCAGCTGATTACGGGCTTCCTGTGGCAGCTGCGCCACGGCTTCAAAGTAGTAGCAAATCTGCGCCAGCAGACGGCTGATATTGATTGAGTTCGCCGAGTTCAGGCCCAGCGCAACCTTCAGCTCTTCATCGTCAAATGCCTGCTTTACCAGCGCCTGACAGGCATCGAAATCGCCTTCGATAGCGACAGTTTCAATGTTGCCACCTAAAGTGCAGAACAGTTTCTCCTGCAGCGGGCTGATTTTGCCTTTCGGATACAGGATAACGACGCGTACATTCTTCAGACCATAGAAAGCATGCGCCACGGCAGCGCCTGTATCACCAGACGTCGCGGTCAAAATGGTCACAGGTTTGTCGCCACTGATGTGCGTCAGCATCTGCGCCATAAAACGACCGCCGAAATCTTTAAACGCCAGCGTCGGGCCGTGGAACAGTTCCAGACAGCCCACATCGTCCTGCACCTTTTTTACTGGTGCAGGGAAAGCAAATGCCGCGCCTACGCGAGCTTTCAGCTCATCGGGTGCAATTTCATCGCCAATAAAAGCGGAAAGAATTTTTGCACTGCGGGAGACGAAATCCAGCTTCAGCATTTCGTCGATTTCGGTCAGGCTGAATTCCGGCAAATCGTGTGGAAAGAACAGCCCCTGATTTTTGCCCAACCCTTGCGTCACGGCCTGCGCGAAGCTGACCTGCTCGTTATGATCTTTTAAGTTATACAGTTTCATTGGTTATCCCACTACGCGTGCGCCCGCTGTATCCAGCCGACAAATATGAACGAAGCCTTCCTGATTTTGCAGATAGTGTTTACTGAGCCAGTCTGCGACTCGTTGTGCGGTTTCCGGGTTATCGCACAGGGCAAACATCGTCGGGCCAGAACCCGAGATGCCGCTTGCCAGCGCGCCAATTTCCGCCACCGCCTGACGGGCTTCGCCAAAGCCAGGCAGTAATTTGGTGCGATACGGTTCGGCAATCACGTCTTTCATCAACTTTGCAGCAAGCTGCGGCTGACGGCTGTAGCAGGCGTGAATAAAGCCCGCCAGGTGACGTCCATGCGCGATGCAGTCCTGACGGCGGTACTGCGCCGGTAAAATGGCGCGCGCTTCGGCGGTGGAGACTTTTATCCCCGGATAAGCCAGCACCCACAGCCATTCATCAAAGGCCGGAATCTGCTGGCTGATAATGCCGTTCTCTTCCAGCATCAGTTGAATGCCGCCGAGGAAGCAAGGCGCGACGTTATCGTAATGCACGCTGCCGGAAATACGCCCTTCCAGCTCACCCATCAGTGAAAGCATTTTGCTGTCATTGAGTGGCTTGCCGCAGTACTCGTTCATTGCCACCAGCGCGGCAACCACAGAACAGGCACTGGAGCCTAACCCAGAGCCAATCGGCATGTTTTTTTCCAGCGTCATGGCGACAGGCACCGTTTTGCCAATCTCCTGGCAGAAGCGTTCCCAGCACTGGTAAACGATGTTTTCACGCGGCTCCGTCGGCAATTTGTTGGCGAAATGACCGACGTTTTTCAGGCTGAAAACATCAGCCGCAACGACGTCAACGTTGTCGCCGAGCAGCGTGCCATCCACCGGCGTGACCGCCGCGCCCAACACGTCGAATCCGACGCTCATATTGGCGCTGGACGCCGGGGCATAGACTTTAACCATCTTAAACTCCTAACTTCCAGGACAAGGTACGCAGCAGATCGGCAAAGACCCCGGCGGCTGTTACGTCGTTGCCCGCGCCATAACCGCGCAGCACCAGCGGTAACGGCTGATAATAATGGCTGTAAAACGCCAGGGCGTTCTCGCCATTTTTCACTTTATAAAGCGGATCGTTGCCATCGACTTCAGCGATTTTCACCCGACAAACGCCGTCGTCTTCGATGTTGCCGACGTAACGCAGCACTTTACCTTCATCGCGAGCTTTCGCGATACGCGCCGCAAATTCATCATCCAGTTGCGGCAAGCGTGCCATAAAGCTGTCGGTGTCACCGCTGTCGTCGAAATGCGAAGGCAACACAGATTCCACCACAATATCATTCAGTTCAAGATGACGACCTGTTTCACGGGCGAGGATCAGCAGCTTACGCGCCACATCCATGCCGGAAAGATCGTCACGAGGATCAGGTTCGGTATAGCCCATTTCACGTGCCATACGGGTGGCTTCAGAGAGGCTCATGCCTTCATCCAGCTTACCGAAGATAAACGACAGGGAACCGGAAAGAATGCCGGAGAACTTTTGCAGTTCATCACCTGCGTTGAGCAGATTTTGCAGGTTTTCGATAACCGGCAGCCCTGCCCCAACGTTGGTGTCATACAGGAACTTACGACGAGAACCGGCAGCCGCCTGACGCAGCTCGTGATAGTAGTTCATCGACGAGGTGTTCGCCTTTTTGTTTGGCGTCACGACATGGAAACCTTCGCGCAGGAAATCAGCATACTGATCGGCGACGGCCTGGTTGGAGGTACAGTCCACAATCACCGGGTTCAGCAGGTGATACTCTTTCACCAGACGAATCAGTCGGCCGAGATTAAACGGCTCTTTGGCATCGGCCAGTTCGCTTTTCCAGTTATCGAGGCTCAGACCGTGCACGTTGGTCAACAGCGCATGTGAGTTCGCCACGCCGCAAACACGTAAATCAATATGCTTATTTTTGAGCCAGGTTTGCTGGCGCTTAAGTTGTTCCAGCAATGCGCCGCCCACACCGCCGACGCCAATCACAAACACTTCAATCACCTGATCGGTATTGAACAGCATCTGGTGAGTGACGCGAACGCCAGTGGTCGCATCATCGTTATTAACGACCACAGAAATGGAGCGCTCGGAGGAGCCCTGCGCAATCGCCACGATATTGATGTTGGCGCGAGCGAGAGCCGCAAAGAATTTTGCAGAGATGCCGCGCAGCGTGCGCATGCCATCGCCCACCACGGAGATGATCGCCAGACGCTCCATGATCGACAGCGGTTCAAGCAGCCCTTCTTTCAGTTCGAGGTAAAACTCATCTTCCATTGCCTTCTTCGCGCGTGCGCAATCGCTTTGCGGTACACAGAAACTGATGCTGTATTCGGAAGAAGACTGAGTGATCAGGACCACGGAGATCCCGGCGCGGGACATTGTGGCAAACACGCGTGCCGCCATCCCGACCATGCCCTTCATACCCGGGCCGGACACGTTAAACATCGCCATGTTATTGAGATTGGAAATCCCCTTCACCGCCAGGCCGTCTTCATTATGGCTTGAGCCGATGAGAGTGCCCGGCGCCTGAGGATTACCGGTATTTTTGATGAGGCAAGGGATCTGGAACTGGGCAATCGGCGCGATGGTGCGAGGATGCAGAACTTTCGCGCCAAAATAGGAGAGCTCCATGGCTTCCTGATAGGACATGGATTTCAGCAAGCGCGCATCTGGCACCTGACGCGGATCGCAAGTATAAACGCCGTCGACATCGGTCCAGATTTCACAGCAGTCAGCACGCAAACAGGCGGCCAGCACGGCGGCGGAATAGTCAGAGCCATTACGCCCCAACACAACCAGTTCACCTTTCTCATTTCCCGCGGTAAACCCGGCCATCAGCACCATATGGTCAGACGGGATTTGGCTTGCTGCAATACGGCGAGTGGATTCAGCGATATCAACCGTGGATTCCAGGTAATGTCCAACGGCCAGTAATTTCTCAACAGGATCAATCACGCTGACTTTATGGCCACGCGCTTCCAGCAAACCCGCCATGATCGCGATAGACAGCTTTTCACCACGGCAAATAAGGGAGGCATTAACGCCATCAGGGCATTGCCCCAGCAGGCTTATCCCATGCAGAACATGCTTAATCTGGGCAAACTCTTGTTCAACAAAAGCTTTGAGCGGGGCCTGGGGAAAACCGGGTTGAATGTCGGCCAGACCCTGAAGCAGTTCGGCAAAAATGCGTTCGGCATCGGAGATATTTGGGAGCGTGTCCTGACCGCCAATGGTTTTTTCAATCATCGCGACCAGATGGTTGGTGATTTTAGCTGGGGCAGAAAGCACGGTGGCGACCTGCCCCTGCCTGGCGTTGCTCTCCAGAATATCGGCAACCCGCAGAAAACGTTCTGCATTTGCCACTGATGTACCGCCGAACTTCAAGACTCGCATGGTATTACCCCTTGATCTTTAGCCGAAAAAAAAGCCCGCACTGTTCAGGTGCGGGCTTTTTTCTGTGTTTCCTGTACGCGTCAGCCCGCACCGATACCTGTGGTAATGGTGATGGTGGTAATGGTTGTCGTCATGCTGATGCGAATCATGGATGTTGTGTGCTCTGTTATTTTACTTTGTCTGTCGTCTGCCTATATTGGTTAAAGTATCTGCCAGGCTAAGTCAACGAATTTCTCCATTCGTCACCCTTCGTCATACCATTAGCCAGCACTGCCGATGCAGGCATCTCCTTCGCCTTTCACCGTGCCATTGGCCATAAAATCAGCACATAAGACCATAACAAACACTTATAACAGGACATTACTCTGCCATATTTTTTTCAATATC
Source organism: Pantoea sp. sgz302252 (assembly GCF_047713085.1). Taxonomy (NCBI): domain Bacteria; kingdom Pseudomonadati; phylum Pseudomonadota; class Gammaproteobacteria; order Enterobacterales; family Erwiniaceae; genus Pantoea; species Pantoea sp. sgz302252. Next base: position 161,053 of record NZ_JBLFJW010000002.1, on the reverse strand, counting down.
ATGCAACAATCGGTGCAGCATGGCGGTGTCGCGCTGCTCAAGCAGGCCGATTCTCTGCTGGAGCCAATCCGTCAGTTTTGCATCATCGGCCACCTGCAATTTTTCCAGTAACGACACTGTACGAGCTCGTAACGCCTGCAGCTGATTTTCATCACCGGGAGTTGCAGGAGTGGAAGAAATTTGTGTCAGCGCCGACAGCTGATAACAATACACCATCACCGCCTGACCGAGATTCAGTGAAGGATAATCGGCCACCATTGGTACGCCGGTTAACACGTCGGCCAATTCAAGTTCTTCGTTGGTTAACCCTGAATCTTCACGCCCAAACACCAGCGCAGCATGCCCCATCCACTGCGATTTTTCCTGGAGCATCGGCAGCAGTTCTTGTGGTGTGGCGTAGTAGTGAAAACGAGCCCGACTGCGTGCGGTTGTCGCGACGGTAAAGTCCACATCCACCAGCGCGTCAGCAAGCGTTTTATACGTTTTTATATTTTCCAGAATATCGCCAGAGCCATGCGCAACCCACTGCGCTGCGGGTTCAAGGTGTGCCGTACTGTCGACAATTCGCATTTCTGTGAACCCCATGGTCTTCATGGCACGGGCGGCGGCACCGATATTTTCGGCTCTGGCGGGGGAAACCAGCACGATTGATAAGCGCATGTAATCTTCTCTTTTTTGGACACTCGCCGCGACAATGTGATGCACATCAACATATTACGCGTCGCGAATTTACTTTGTTGCAACAAAAACGGTGAAAAGGGGTTTCTTAATATATAAACAAGGTTAAACTATTCTCTAAGAATCGACCTATTCATTATGTTAACAGAACCACTATATCCTTATGTTCTTATAAGGTATTTGAAATAAGATTATCTCTCATATTTTGGATTCATTTTATTAATCAGTTCATCTTCGCAACCGTTCAGAATGTTTAAAATATGTGACAAAAGCTAGCATTTAGATGCGAGGATTCCACAAAACTGTTAACGTGCTACAATTGAACTTGATATATGTCAACGAAGCGTAGTTTTATTGGGTGTCAGTCGTCTCTTTGCCTGTTATGTTGCTGTTAAAATGGTTAGGATAACAGCCGTTTTTGACACTGTCGGGTCCAGAGGGAAAGTACCCACGACCAAGCTAATGATGTTGTTGACGTTGATGAAAAGTGCATCAAGAACGCAATTACGTACTTTAGTCATGTTATGCCGGTCATGTTAATTTTCGACATGTATCAGGCGGGTCAGGGACTTTGGTACTTCCTGTTTCGATTTAGTTGGCAATTTAGGTAGCAAACATGCAGACCCCGCACATTCTTATCGTTGAAGACGAGTTGGTAACACGCAACACGTTAAAAAGTATTTTCGAAGCAGAAGGTTACGATGTGTTCGAAGCCACCGATGGCGCGGAAATGCATCAGATCCTGTCTGAAAATGATGTCAATCTGGTCATCATGGATATCAATCTGCCGGGTAAAAACGGCCTTCTGCTGGCGCGTGAACTGCGTGAGCAAGCTAACGTTGCCCTGATGTTCCTGACCGGTCGTGATAACGAAGTCGACAAAATTCTCGGTCTGGAAATCGGCGCAGATGATTATATCACCAAGCCTTTCAACCCGCGTGAACTGACTATCCGTGCGCGTAACCTGCTCTCCCGTACCATGAATCTGGGTACCGTGAGCGAAGAACGCCGCAATGTAGAAAGCTACAAGTTCAACGGTTGGGAGCTCGACATCAACAGCCGCTCGCTGATTAGCCCTAACGGTGAACAGTACAAGCTGCCACGCAGTGAATTCCGCGCGATGCTGCACTTCTGCGAAAACCCGGGCAAGATCCAGTCCCGTGCTGAGCTGCTGAAGAAAATGACCGGCCGTGAGCTGAAGCCACACGACCGTACGGTTGACGTGACCATTCGTCGCATTCGTAAACATTTCGAATCTACGCCGGATACGCCGGAAATCATCGCTACCATTCACGGCGAAGGTTACCGCTTCTGCGGCGAGCTGCAGGAATAATTCCTCAGTCCAGAGTACAAAACGGCGCATCGCGCCGTTTGAGACTGATGACAAACCTCTAACGAATACCGTTTTGTCATGGGTGGCAGAACAAAAAATAAGGAAAATCAATTCATTGATTTTCAGCTGCTCACCATAAAGAAGGAAAAACCACGCTTTTTCCTTCTTTGTCAGCACTCTAAAACGGCGCATCGCGCCGTTTTTTTCGTCCTTACTCTTTCCACGGCATGACAGGCACCGCGCTAATCGCGTTCTTCGGTGAACCGTCAACAACCTTGTCTGAGTAAGTCAGGTAGACCAACGCATTGCGTTTCGCATCATAAAAACGGACAACCTGCAGCTTTTTGAAAACCAATGATGTTCTTTTCTGGAAGACGACATCGCCCTGGGTTTTGCCATGTTTAATCTTGTCGCTTAGCTCGATTGCGCCAACCTGCTGGCAAGAAATAGCCGCATCCGAGGTATCTTCAGCGAGTCCGAGCCCACCTTTAATCCCCCCCGTTTTTGCCCGGCTGATGTAGCAGGTCACATTCTTCACATCTGGATCGTCAAACGCTTCAATCACAATCTTGTGATCCGGGCCGATCATCTTGAAGACCGTATCCACCGAACCAATCTGCTCGGCATGAGCGACGCCACCTGCCGCTGTCAGTAAAAGTCCTGCAATTAACTTCTTGTATTTCATATTGTTACCATTTTAAAAAAATGACGCTTCGTGATTATTCAACATTCTAAGAGAAAAGGTTTAAAGATCACAGCTTTACAAAATTCGAGTCCAAAACTGGCCTAAAAACGCACGTTAGAGCAAAAAAAACACTGAATGCTAAAACATCAAAAAATGTTATTATCCACTACCCTAGATACAGGCACCTGCGTAAAGGATGAGGACATTATATGGATCAGGCTGGGATAATTCGCGATCTGCTTAGCTGGCTTGAAGGACATCTCGATCAACCTTTATCACTGGATAATGTTGCGGCGAAAGCGGGCTATTCCAAGTGGCATCTGCAAAGGATGTTCAAGGACGTTACCGGCCATGCTATCGGCGCCTACATCCGCGCACGTCGTCTGTCAAAATCTGCGGTTGCGCTGCGTTTAACCTCGCGTCCCATCCTCGATATTGCACTGCAATACCGTTTCGATTCTCAGCAAACCTTTACTCGCGCCTTTAAAAAACAGTTCAACCTGACACCAGCACTCTATCGCCGTTCGCCGGACTGGAGCTCATTCGGTATGCGTCCGCCGCTGCGCCTGGGCGAATTCACCATGCCGAAATATGAGTTTATCACGCTGCCAGAAACCCACCTGGTCGGCGTGACGCAAAGCTATACCTGCAAGCTGGAAGAGATTTCTGAGTTCCGTCAGCAGATGCGCGTGCAGTTCTGGCGTGAGTTCCTTGGCAAGGCACCGTCAATTCCACCGATGCTTTACGGTCTGCATGAACCACGACCAAGTCTTGAAAGAGATGACGAGCAGGAAGTGCTTTATACCACGGCATTAACGCCCGAAATGGCCAACGGTCATCTGCAGGATGCTCATCCGGTGAAGCTGGAGGGCGGTGAATACGTGATGTTCACCTATGAAGGGCTGGGAACCGGTTTGCAGGAATTCATTCTGACCGTCTACGGCACCTGCATGCCAATGCTTAGCCTGACCCGTCGTAAGGGCCAGGATATTGAGCGCTTCTTCCCACAGAAAGACGTGACGAATCAGGAACCGCCAATTCAACTACGCTGCGAGTACCTGGTTCCGATTCGGCGTTAACGCTGCAGTTCATCCAACGCAGGGGCGTCCAGATGCGTGACGTCACCTGCGGTCTCAACGATCCACCCCGGTGCCAGCCACGGGCTTTGCTGATAATCCACTCGCGAAATCGAACAGTTGCGCAGACGCAGACGGCGCTCAGCATAAGCTGGCAAGCCAAGGATCGTGCTCACCAGACAGCCTAGCGCCATGCCATGGCTCACCAGCAATGGGCGGCTACCTTCCGGCAATTCCAGACAATCTTTCAGGGCCGCGTTCATACGATCGCCCAACTCCTGCATCGACTCTCCTTCAGGAATTCTTCCATCCTCAGTGCCGTTCACCAGCGTGCGACGCCAGCCCTCTTCCTCTGCGGTCAGCGAATCAATCAGGCGGCGTTCCAGCACGCCCATGTCGAGTTCACGCAGGCGCGGATCGTAGGTCACGCCACATCCGCAGGCCTCAGCGATGATTTCCGCAGTACGACGCGTACGGCCAAGATCGCTTGAGATGATATGGGTGATGCCCAACTCTTTGACACGCTCCCCCACTTGTCGGGCTTGCTGCTCACCTTTTTCGGTCAGCGGGCTGTCGGACTGGCCCTGAATACGTCGCTCGGCGTTCCACTGCGTCTCACCGTGGCGAACAAGGTATACCTGTAACATGCTAATTATCCGTTATACTGCGATGATGATTTTCTGTTGTAAGTGTACTGATTATGCACAATGTTGTCTCAGCCACCACCAATCCCGCCAAAATTAAGGCTATTCTGCAGGCTTTTAACGAGATCTTCGGCGAAGGATCCTGCCATATTGATGCCGTTTCCGTCGAGAGCGGTGTGCCCGAACAGCCCTTCGGCAATGAGGAAACGCGCGCTGGCGCACGGAATCGGGTCCAGAATGCCCGACTGGCCCGACCTGATGCTGATTTTTGGGTCGCCATTGAAGCTGGCATTGATGACGGCAGCACGTTTAGCTGGGTCGTGATTGAAACTCGCGAGCAGCGAGGAGAAGCCCGCTCCGCCACCTTACCTTTACCCGCAGCCATCCTCGAACGCGTACGTGCAGGTGATGCACTCGGTCCGGTGATGTCGGAATATACCGGCATTGACGAGATTGGGCGTAAAGAAGGGGCTATCGGCGTGTTCACTGCGGGTAAACTCACCCGCAGCAGTGTGTATCATCAGGCTGTGATTCTGGCGTTAAGCCCGTTCCACAATGCGGCCTATTTGTGAGTCTCTGGCAGCGTCAGTTCAAGCCACTGGCGCAGTTCGGCAGGCGCTGATTTCAGGCTGTTCGACCCACGAGTGATGGTTGCAATACCGGCGCCGAGCTCGCTTTTCAGCTCGCGCTGGCTCATTTCCCCGCGCAGTAACTCTTCAATGATCCTCACACGGGTGCCCAGTGCCTCGCGCTCGTCCGGCGTCATCATCAGGTTCAGGAGCGGCAGGTGAAGATCCGCTTCAAAGGCCTGGTGCATCAGTTCCACGAAGCGAAGCCACTCCTGGTTGCGCTGTTCCGCATTCGCGGCTGAATAAGGGGATTGTTGAGTCATGTTACGCCACCATGTTGAGGCGGACGGCACAGGGCCATCCACCGGATGTACTCTTTAGCGAGTACAAGCATAACATACTTACGGAGGATCAGTAACGCTGCTTCCACTCATCGTCCGTCAGGATCTGTGGCTTCTCACCCATGAAATAGCGGTAGTAAGCGTCGTACGCCAGCACGTTTTTCACATAGCCTCGCGTTTCAGAGAACGGAATACTTTCGACAAAGGCCGCGGCATCAATGCGCCCTGCGCTGTTGCCCTGCCAGGTTCTGACCCTGCCCGGCCCGGCGTTATAGGCCGCTGAAGCGTAGATGCGGTTATTACCAAACTGCTGATAGACATACTGCAGATAGCTGGTGCCGATGTTGATATTGGTTTCTGGATCCAACAGCTGATTAGGCCCGCTGTAACCCGGAATAGTAAACATCTTCACGGTGTGAGTGGCCGTGCCTGGCATGATCTGCATCAGACCCGTGGCGCCTACAGGTGAGCGCACTTTTGGATTCCATGCACTTTCCTGGCGGGCAATCGCCATCGCATAACTTTTGCTGATCCCTTTATCGCGGGTATAGCGGGTAAACAGATCTTTGTAGGCCAGCGGGAAACGCTCTTCAAGGTTATCCCAGAGCTTGCCGGCAATGGTCGCCTGCACGCTCAGATCCCACCAGCCTTCGTCAAAGGCATACTTCGCCAGTTGGCCTTGTTCATTACGAGTGCGGCTGGAGACCAGGTTCGCCCACTCGCTGCGCGCGGTATTGTCCTGATTCCAGTACATTAACTCACGCACACGTGCCATTTCCGGGCCGCTGACCAGCAGAGGCGCAACAGTGCCTTCAGGCTTCTCGACACGAATCGGATAATCCTCGCCAAGACGCTGGGCGGCCACCATCGGGTAAAAACCGCGTTGTTGCATCAGCGAATGCAGAATATCTTTTGCTTCCTGATCTCGGCCACGCTCCATCAGCAAGTCGGCCTGCCAGTAGCGCCACTCGTCTTTGTCTTTCGCTTCCATTGGCAAGCGAGCGAGCCAGGTATTCAGCCCACGGCGATCGCCATTACCAATGGCCATGCGAACACGACGTTCCACCAGCGAGGTAGACTGCGAACGCATGATGGCGTCATCGCGCCAGCGAGCCTGTTCGTCGGTGATATCCGTGCCCATCAGACGCCAGGCCACAATATCTCGCAACTCCTGCGCTTGATCTTCATTCAGCTTCTGCGCCTGCACCAATGACGGGATCATCAGGCGAGCGTTTTCTGCATCCTGACGCGCCACGCTGGCAAACGCTACTGCCGCCATTTGACGGGTAAAATCGGTTGCGCCCGTGCTTTGAGCAAAGGTCAGCACGCTGTTGGGATTATTCGCAAGACTGACCACTGCAGACGCGATGGTTTGATAATCCGCGGGCATCTGGTTAGCCAGTGACGACACCAGACGGGTGTTACCCGCTTTCATCGCAAGGCGAATGCGTTCGAGATAAGCCAGAGGATCCTGCGCGCCAGAGGTGCGCCAGGCATTGAATAAATTGCCGCAGGCATTAGGCTGATTTTTACCGGTGAGCCAGAGATCTTTCGCGCCATCCCAGGCTTCCTGAGTCTGACCCACGCTGTACTTCGCGTAGTAGTAATTACACTGCGCTTCTGTGGTCGTCGGTTTTTCCGGGCTGAACGCCAACAGCCCGCGCCAATCCTCCCGACGAGCCAGTTCGTTCACAAAGCGGTTTCTTAACGTGCGGGCCGCAGGCAACGTCGGATTGGCCTGCACGAAATTGCTCACGCTGACAGCAGGCTCATTCATCAGATCGTCAGTTAACTGGCGATATTCGAGATAAGGATAAAGCGGGTAGTCTTTCAGCGTCGGCATCAGGCTGTCGACCACATCCATTTGGCGTTTATCCCAGGCCTGTTTAATCTGGGCATAGCGGCTACGTTGCTCATCCAGCGAATCGGCATGCACCGCGCTGCTGACTGTCAGCAAAGCAATGCCTGCAGCCAGAAGACGCCACGTCATGGGTTTAGCTTTTTCCACAAGCGCTCCTCTTAAAGTGTGTCAATGCAGCATCATGCCGCCTCAAAAAGCTGTGTCCGGTAATTCTGCTTCCTTCTCGCAGAGTTACCGGACGCAGCCTCTCTTTAAATGCTAATCAGACAACCAAAATTGCGCCACATTTCGAACACTTTTTTCCCGGAACTGTTATCGCCAACGCTTGCTGGGATTAGCGTCTGAAAAAGGCTACACTTCGCCTTTACTCCATCATCAAAAATAAAAGAGGCGAAGTCCAACGTGGCTCAATTCGTTTATACCATGCATCGCGTCGGCAAGGTGGTTCCGCCGAAGCGTCATATTCTGAAAAACATCTCGCTGAGCTTCTTCCCTGGCGCAAAAATCGGGGTTCTGGGCCTGAACGGTGCCGGTAAATCTACCCTTCTGCGCATCATGGCCGGTATCGATACCGACATCGAAGGTGAAGCTCGCCCGCAGCCTGGTACCAAAATTGGCTACCTGCCGCAGGAGCCTCAGCTTAACCCGGAACATACCGTTCGCGAATCCGTTGAAGAAGCCGTTTCAGAAGTGGTTAACGCCCTGAAAGGCCTCGAAGAAGTGTATGCGCTGTATGCCGAGCCAGACGCCGATTTCGACAAACTGGCCGCTCAGCAGGGCAAATACGAAGAGATTATCCAGGCGCACGACGGTCATAACCTGAACGTGCAACTGGAGCGTGCAGCCGATGCACTGCGTCTGCCGGACTGGGATGCGAAAATTGCTAACCTTTCCGGGGGTGAACGTCGCCGTGTCGCACTGTGTCGCCTGCTGCTGGAAAAACCAGACATGCTGCTGCTCGACGAACCCACAAACCACCTGGATGCGGAATCCGTGGCATGGCTGGAACGTTTCCTGCACGACTTCGAAGGCACCGTTGTGGCGATTACCCACGACCGTTACTTCCTCGATAACGTAGCGGGCTGGATCCTCGAACTGGACCGCGGCGAAGGCATTCCATGGGAAGGCAACTACTCTTCCTGGCTGGAGCAGAAAGATCAGCGTCTGGCTCAGGAAGCTTCTCAGGAAGCGGCTCGTCGCAAATCTATCGAGAAAGAGCTGGAGTGGGTGCGTCAGGGTGCGAAAGGCCGTCAGTCTAAGGGCAAAGCCCGTCTGGCTCGCTTTGAAGAACTCAACAGCACCGAATACCAGAAACGTAACGAAACCAACGAACTGTTTATTCCACCTGGAGCACGTCTGGGGGATAAAGTGGTTGAAGTCAGCAACCTGCGCAAATCCTACGGCGATCGCCTGCTGATTGAAGACCTGACCTTCTCCGTGCCGAAAGGGGCGATTGTCGGCATCATCGGTCCGAACGGTGCGGGTAAATCCACCCTGTTCCGCATGATGTCCGGTCAGGAACAGCCTGACAGCGGCAGCATCACGCTGGGTGAAACGGTCAAGCTGGCTTCCGTGGATCAGTTCCGTGACTCTATGGATAACAGCAAAACCGTGTGGGAAGAAGTGTCCGGCGGCCTGGACATCATGAAGATTGGCAACACCGAGATGCCAAGCCGTGCCTACGTGGGTCGCTTCAACTTCAAAGGCACCGACCAGGGTAAACGTGTTGGCGAGCTGTCTGGTGGTGAGCGCGGTCGTCTGCATCTGGCGAAACTGCTGCAGGTTGGCGGCAACGTCCTTCTGCTCGATGAACCGACCAACGACCTGGATATCGAAACCCTGCGCGCGCTGGAAAACGCCCTGCTGGAATTCCCAGGCTGTGCCATGGTTATCTCGCACGACCGTTGGTTCCTTGACCGTATCGCCACCCACATTCTGGATTATCAGGATGAAGGCAAAGTGGAGTTCTTCGAAGGGAACTTCACCGAATACGAAGAGTACAAGAAACGCACCCTCGGCGCAGACGCGCTGGAGCCGAAGCGAATCAAGTACAAACGTATCGCGAAGTAATTCCGTTTCTTGCCAGAACAACCGGGCTTCCGGTTGTTCTGGCGTCCCCTCAAACTTCCCCCGGAACAACTTTCATCTATTGCCCATTAAGCTGACGCGCAGAAACGAGATGTGCAGGGATCACATCCCCTTGCCTGTTTCACCGCAAAAAATGCCACCTAAGAAATATCAGAAAACGCCTCAGTCTTTTTTCTTATTATCATAAAAAAACGAAAAAATATTTCTACGTAACACCTGCTTAATGTTAAATACAGGTGGTAATGGCAATAATACTAGTTATGCGGATTTCTCTGTCACTCTGGTTTAGCGTGTAACTTCTCTGTCCAACATCGTTATTCTTCATATGGAATTTTTGCCTCTGTTATGTAAGGCACGGATCATCACCAGGTGATAAAGCAAACAATGTCTGACACGGTTTATTATTACTTAATCTTGTAAGAATGGATTTAACAGGGATGCTTCTCGCAACATGAATAACATGACACACAATGTTACAGCATTATCAAAGAACATAACCATTCTAAATGATAATTACTTCTATAAATTTGGTTTATGGGAAATGATATCATTTTTGAATAATACACCAGGGCAGGTGAAAACAGTGAGCCGGATATCTTCCCCTGCTAATATTATCTTCAGGAAAGTCGTCGTCAGTATCAATTATACTATTCCACCGTCAGGCTCAGTACCTTCCCAATCTTCGGATATGTTCTCTATCGATATACCTTTTTTTTGTGACTCTCTTAGCATTAATGAAATTCAGGCGAAACTTGAAAAAATCATCTCACTTTCCCGCATCAAACTACCAGAAGACAGAAAAAAGGGCTTTTATCAGAACATCGGCGCTAAACGCTATCTCCAGCTCTCATCGATGGAAAATCAGGTTTTGTACTATGTTGGAAAATGTTATAGCCCGCAGAGTATTGCATCGATCCTCGGCTGTGCCGATAAAACCGTCAGTACCCACTGCCGTAATGCCATGAGAAAAATGGGTACCACCAAGAAATCAGAACTTTATCACTACGCAGCCTGGGTAGCCCAGCATACCGGCAGAGACAGAATCACACTTTGCCTGTAACACCTGCACTCCGATGCCCGGGATTTGGGCATCGGAGCCCACTCAAGCAACCTGCGTCATGTGCGGCTGGAATGTATTAATAATCTGCACATAATGTTTACGCTGATGCTCGCTAAACTCTCCCACCGTATGAAGGGTAAAAATAATCACTTCTCGTTCGTTGTGATTCATCCCGGCATGCCATGGCAGTTTAATGACTGACTGGACCTGACGAACCGTTTTTCCATCCTGAAGATATTGATTAGAGATCTGCACGACCGACAATTTTGCCGGACCGATTTCACTCTTCAGCAGTTTGCCATCCATCTGAAAGCCTGGCAGCTTATTTCTCAGCTGTTCTATTTGCAGCTCACAAAATGCATCAATATTCTGAGCCTCGTCCAGCGTGGCTCGGTTGATCACAATGTTATATTCAATGTCATCAGGATCCCGGAACATCAGAATATTAACCGTCCGATCAATCACTGGTAGCGGGCTCAGAAAACAACCTTCAGTTAAATTGTAAGATAGTGCATTTAAATTATAAGACATTGCATTCATATTTAGTGTTCTACTCATTTTTATTAAAAGAGATAGGACGAAGGGGAATAACCTCAACACGACGGTTTATCTCTCGCCCTTCCGGCGTACTGTTATTTCTCAACGGAAAACTGTCACCAACGCCTTTGAGCATAAAACGCCCGGCATCAGTATGAATTTGTCCGATAATCCAGTCGCGAACCTCACGCGCTCGTTTCTCAGACAGAAAAAGATTGTACCGCTCATCACCGCTGTTATCAGAATGCCCCACGATCAGAAAAGTAATGCCTGGGTTGTTCTGTATATGCGCAAGTAAAGGCCGCAGGCGTTCCTCTTGTCCCGGCAGAATGGAAAAATCTCCGGAAGCAAATAGCGATTGGGTACTGGCCGATGAGTAAACCACCCACGGTGTATATTTACTCAATAAGGGTTTTATTTTTGACAAGAGTTTGTCACAGTTAGCGAATCCCCAGTTCTGGAAACTGTAGCTGTCATCACAGTGGCTAAGGGATTGCTGATACGCATTCAGGCTATCGAGCACCGCATACTTCCGGCTTATCTCTTCATCCGGCACCGCATCAAATTGAGCGATCAGCGCCTCAACTACGGTGGCTCGGTGTTTTTCGTACCAACTGGCGGCAAACATCGAACCACCGATGACGATGACCGCCAGCAACGTTACCAGCCCCCATGCAGGCGACGACGCTGACGGTCGCATCAACGCGGGTGAATTCATGGCGACAGAACGCTCAGGTAACGCCAGGGAAATGCGGGATTTTGCCAACGCAGGCAGCACCGCGTATTTTTCATCCAGCCAGCGGGACCAGGCACCATGGCGGATAAATCCACTGCCGTAGTCGGCCAGAAGAAACTGAGTCAACGTAACGCTGGAATTATTCAGCATCCCGTTCAGCGCCACCAGCAGGTGAGTTTCCGTCAACCATTTTCGGAGTACGCAAAGCGTCGACTGCCTCTGGGCAAGGTGTCTGTCGTGCATCACATTTTGCTGCGCCAACCGGGCAATCAATTCGCCAATCCTTTCATCCAGAGTGCTTTCTGAAGAACCTGATGCGATACCATCCGACCAGATAACATGGTCGGGATCCCAGGCATAGCGCTGCTGACTACAGCAGGCATACAGCGCAAATACGCAGGGCAAAGGCTCCGGCAGCGCAATCAACTGTAAGTCTTTGGTCCAGGACATTAATGAGTTGATGGCCAGTGTCGACGTATCATGCCCATCCGGAAGAAAGGGGAAAAAAAGCGTAATCCGGACATTTTCCCCCTGATCATGAAATCGGTTCAGGTGTTTAACCAGTTCAGTGGCATCTCTGGCGGCCAGCCATCTTCGTTGACGCTCATAGCGCAGCAGGCTTTCATCATTGTGAGTGGTAAACCAGCTTGCCACGTAAGGGCCTATCACCAGATACACCTCTTCCGGATCCGCCTTCTGCATCAGCGCATCCGGTAAGGGTATTTTTTTTCTGAAGAAATGGAGCGCCAGAAGCACAATCCCCAGCCGCGCGGCCGCGTTCAGGAACAAAAGGTTCCATCCACGATCAGCGTAAATCCCGCAGGCCAGAAGCAGCGTGATAACCCACAGCGTGCTCAGAAAAGGAAACAGGTAACGTTTATACATAGTTAATAAGCTTTCAGATAAAACCAGAACAACACCAGCGTAACCAGCAAACAGCCATTGACGAGTGGCATGATTCCTTTTTTGCGTGGAGACGGAGAAGCGGGCTGCTGCGGGAGCTGCTGGCCTGGTTGTTCACTCCACCGGGCAATCAGCAAAGCAGCGGATTCCTGCCTTTGCGCGTTGCCAGACAATAGCGCAAGCAGCACTTTGCTCAGGGTCTGAATTTCGCCAGTAGATATTTCCAGCAGCTCGCCCAGCATCTCGTCTGGCTGCTCATCTGACTCACTTAAGCCATACAGATCTTCTGCCAGCGTCAGACAAGTCCGGTGTTGATGATTTCTCGCCATGGTGTCGTGGATTCGCCAGTCAATGAGATGGCAAACGCATAAACAGAAACGCTTCGCCTGGTCAGGCGATGAGGATTTCTCGTTCAAAGCCGTTTCCAGCGCCACAATCAGGCGCCCCAACCGGTCATGGCACATTGACATTGAAGGAATAATTCCGCCCATCGCCAGCGCCGCATCGACCCAGGCAATCTGGCGAAGAAGGGATTCAGCGTTCACCATGGTTTCTCCACCACCGCCCCCCAACCGCTGGCCTCACTAAAGGGGCACAAACGGATCACCGAAGGGTCAAACTGCGGTTTGGTACTGAAATCAATCTTCAGTTTGAACTCATCGTTTTCAGAGTCGGAGATCAATTTCATTAACGCTTCACGGGTGTATTTTTTCTCGCTCATCAGACGATTAGAGGCGCTGTAAACGCCAAGATACCACCAGTCGGCTTCACCCATTCGCGGCGACACGCTCTCTTTCTTAAGGCTGATACTCTTTTCGAAGGGAGCCAGAAGCTGCTGCGCCCATTGCTCATCATCCAGCCAGGACTCCCGAGGAAAAACGCTGGTTTTACTCTCGCCAATCACATCAGGCAGGACTGCTCGCTTTTTAAAATCAACACCGATGAACCGCTCAAAATCCGCGAGGCTGCGCACCGTCCCTAATCCATACAAGCCAGGATCGACCGGCACGATTTCAAGATCAAACAGGCTACGAATCCTTTTTTTGGAAATCGCATCGCGCTCCCACCACCCCAGAGCGACATCCCCAGCTTCTTTGGCTTCCCGGGTATGATCGCCCCAGATTTTGCTCGCCTGCTTGCGCCCGTAATAATGCCAAAGCAGGATTTTATGCGGGGTATAGACATCATAGCCGTTCGTCCAGGCGCGGGCTGCCATGGCAATTTCTTCACCCGCAAAGAAAATGTGTGGATCGTTGCCCACCTCACGCACAAAACAGCCATCCGCGAAAATAAACCCTCCCGCAATGTAGCTTCCGCGCACCGGCTGCTTGCTTGTCAGCGGCATCGAAGAAAGCATCGGCAACCCTTCTTGCGAAAATCCGCGAAAAATGAGGCGGCTGACGAACTGCGCACGCTTTGCGGGATCGTGCTGCGGCTCGTAGGCTGGCGGATAGGTCGACAATACGGGCCTGGCGCTTGTGGCGCGCAGGCCATCCAGCATAGCAATCATTTCGCTATCCCAGTGCTGGACAAAGCGGCAATGCGAGTCGATTTGCAGCGAAAAATCCTCATTCGCAAACCACGTTTCCGCCTTATGCCGCGCCCAGCAGGCCCCTTGACTATGGCGGTAATCGACAGCAATGACCGTCAACTGCGCTTGCTGCCACTGAAAACGCCATACCTCATCCGTTTCATGCTGAAGCTGTCCGATTAGCGTCATTCCTGCCCCGGTGAACAGCTCAGAGGTTTCGTCATCATGCTGCCAGCAGATAGCGATCCGCAGATTCTGCGGATGGTGAGCCATGGTCAACATGTCCTGCAGCGTCGGGATAAGCTCCGGGTCACGATAGCTGGCAATGCTGACAAACAGGGTCCGGCGCTCAGTCATCTTCGTCATCACCTTTATTTCACCTGCAGCAGAATTTCCGCATGCGCGGTAAAACGCCCCTCCGCCGGATGCTTTTGTACGCCCGGCGGGGAAAGCAGCGTCGCCTTCCAGTGGAACGCTGTTGGAACGTTGCTGCCGATATTGCTGAGTGTTTCACTGTTGCTACCATCAAGCTTCAGCCATTTCCCCGTGCTGTCTTCCACTTTGATAACCAGTGTATCTTTAGCACCACTGGAATCCGTCACATTGATATAACTGGCATCCGCAGAGGCGGCCTCACTTGAGAGAGAAGCCGTCGTGGAATAAGTGCCGTAATCGGTACGGCAGGTGATCGAAAAATCCAGGGCCTTTTCAACCTGAGATCCGGCATTGAGCATGTCTCCGGTCACGGTACCAAAATCAATGATTTTGCTATTTTCAAAGCTGCAGGATGGCGTGCTATGCAACGTCATCGTGTTGATAGACAAAATCTGCCCGGCATTGGCAATGGCGTTGCTGGTCACCCAGTTGTAGGCATAGTTGTTGGGCGTAAGGATAATATTTTGCCCCAGCGGATTCAGGTTCAGCGTTTCAGAGGTTTTATAAACTTCAATCCGATAATAGGAGCTAGCAGGGTAGACCCACGTTCCCAGGCCACCCTCGCCGAAATCCATGGTTCCCTGCGTTGGAAATTGCCCATTACTAAACGCCGTGCCGTTATTCCAGAGGATCTTTACGCCAATACCTGGAATGTTGCTGGGATAGATAAAGGACGCCCCCTGATTGCTCAGATTCATCGAACTTTTTCCGTAAGCATCACCATTGCGGCACTGATCGAAACGGACGCTATAACCCTGAGGAGCGGTGTCTTTGAAGGCCACCGATTTAGTCGTATCAGCCGGGGCATCCGCATCAATTTCAATCGTCATGTCCGGTATTGTAAAAGTGTGAGGAACCATCACGGATGAGGTATCTGCCGTACAGATGGCATGTGCATTCCATGCAGCACAGCTCCCCAGCAGCAATAAACCTGAATGTAATTTCATTTATTCTTTCCCCGCATTGTTCAAATGAGAAACAATCTCTACAGGGAGCAACTGCATGAGTTCGGTAAAACTCTTCCCTGACGTTTTAATGGCAAATTCCAGTAGCAAAATAATGGGGCTTCCTGGCTCGGCCGCGACAAACCAGGCCTGAACTTCTTTCAGCCACGCCAGCGCCTGAGCGCGACTGGCTATATCAGGGTTGTGGACAACAGCCTGAACCTGAGGCACCGCAGTCTCGGGAACCCCCTGAACGGTGGCCGTTTCCGCCACGGCCTGAGGCAAAGCGTCCTCTTTTGATTCACTGGCTGGCGTTTCTACACAGGGCGGTACCGCACCAGTAAACAAATCCAGGATCTGTTTTAGTTTGCTAAAGACGGGCGCGGCATCCCCTAATGACTGACACAGGGTCGAAGAAAGTGCGATCAGAGTGCTTTGCGCCACCCCAACGGCAACCATTTCTGCATAGCCCTTTTCACGCCACTCATTCTGCATGGCCCTGACGGTAGCTTCCGGCAGCGCGTTTTCATCACGGGGAATGGCAAAAGCTTTTTCAAGATCCCGGATAGCGCATTGCATGCCAACGGCACGCGGCAAAGCATGTTGACGCAGGTCGTTGATCAGCCCATATGCGTCCTCCAGCTCATTCAGCGCATTCGCTCGCAGCAGAGGTTCAAATTCACCTTCATCCAGAAGCTGGGGGTAGAGATCGTCTGGCCACTGTTGCAGCAATGCCAGCAGCGCCTGTAACCCTTCCGCCAGGGCACTCAGCCCAACGACCCGCAACCGGCAACGCATAAGCGTCACCAGCAGGCGAATGTCACGAGATTTCGCCAACAATGCATGGCAATCCCGCTCAACCTCCGCCCAGTTGACGGGATCGGTCACCTCAACAAACTCGCCATATTCAGCACCAAGTCGCGGCTGCAGTTTGGCTTGCAACAGCAAAAATGCAGGATCGTATTCCAGGTTTTCGCCACAGGGCGCGCCACCGGAAACAGGCTGTAAAAGATGCTGGTAATAATCCATATGACTTCTCATGCTCCATAACACAGCAGACTCAAGACTCAGGTCATTTCGGGGTTAAAACAGATAATGTTCAGGCTCAAAGCTCATTCCTGAAACCGCATCCGCTGCGCTGCTGCGCGGTAGCCAGCTGGTATATCCCAACTGATGACCACCATTCAGTGCGGCCTGCGGCACCTCTTCGGCTTTCAGGATCAGCTGCACATCCCAGGCATATTCGTAGCCGGTGAAATTTCGGACCCATTCGCACAATACCGGCAGGTCTTCGCCCCAGGGGCTGAATCGCTGATACTGCGCCAGCGTCAGCGGGCCGAGCGTCAGCTGAAATTTATGCTGTCGATCCTGCAGGGACTCTCCCAGCACGGCCCCTTCGCCCAGCATCAGCGTATCGCCGCCCTTCCCCAACTGCGTGGTTTCTTCGGGAGGAAAACGGATCCAGTGCGTTGAAAATTCCTCCAGCGAAACCGGAATATCAAAGTAGTACTGCAACGCGCTGACCAGCCCGTCCGGGTTTCGGGCTTCACGAATAAGATGTGCGGAAGAGGCTAAACGAGCGTGAACAGGTAGCCGCCCTTGCCTGAGTTCTGCGGGATCCATGCCGATCAGGCTGGCGATATAGAACGAAAAAGTTTCGTCATCGGGTCTGTCCAGCGAAGCGGTATCCTGAGAAACAAACCAGGCGCGCCACATCAAAGAGAGTGCGCGATGATGGAAAATATCGACAAAATCCCCAAGGGTATGGTCCTGTTGTTCCGAGCGAGACCAGGCCAGTTCTGACAAATGCAATGGCATCGCCCCTTGCGCCCCCCAGATGCCCAAACCGAACAGCTGCACCTTCAGCTGCGATTCATCGAGATCAAGGCTTGCTATCTCGCGAGGCGAGAAAAGCATTTGCGCGCTTTGCCCAATACGGTGCCGTTCCTGAGAGGGCCTTTGCGCCGTGCCGGGAACGGGCAATGCCTGCGTGCGAGCCGAAAGCGTGCGCATCAGGGAAAAAAAACTGCTTTCCCAGGGGGCATCTTCCTGACACCACGCCTTAAGGCTTGCGTTAAGCGATGCTGGAGGAACAGAGGTCATTACAACGCTCCCCGACGACCAGGACGAGCCGCCCAATTGGCAATGGTTCCCCGCTGCAATGTCCGCAGTTCCGTTTCGGTAAATACGTTGATGGAGGCATGACGGGCGATATAGTTTTCCACCACCAGGCCAAACAGATAAGGACTAATGCCGGAGAAATTCTCCTCATCTACCGTCAGGGTGCATTTCACTCCCCGGCCATACATCAACAAACCGTTACCAGGCAAACGGCGGATCACCGGCTGAGTCTGGCAGCCCACCAGACCGCTAATCTGCGCAAGCGTCTCATTGTCGGTATTGTCGACAAACAGTTGCAGCATTTGCCGCAAAGCCTCCCCGCCCGAAACGTGTTCCATCTCCGAAAGCGGCAAATAGTTAAAATTCAACTGGCGAATCAAGCGCCAGGCAGACTCACTGGCGACAAATGGCGCTCTTGGCGAACAAGGCGGCGTGATAAAACGCGCCCCCTCAATCGGAGCGGCATCGGAAATGGAGAGATCAAACTGCCCGTTACGTGAAATGAGGCGCGGCAAATCACGGTTTGTCACCATCGCCGACATCGACAGATAGCGAATATCATCACTGAATGGCGCTTCCTGTTGATCCACCAAGGAGATAAACACTTCCGTGCCGTTATAGAGCGTCTGAGAATGGTATTTGCGTCGCGGGTGGCCGTTGATTCGCTGGCGGCGGGTCAGAGAAAAGTAGCGGCCAAAGTTACCATGATCGCTGTGTCGGGTCTGGTAGAGCGAATTAAAAACCACCTCTTTGCTGTTTTCCGCCTGCTGCCCGACGACGCTGGTCACGGAGAAAATCTCATAATCGAGCGGCCGACTGCGATCGGGAACGACATGCAACTCATGGCTGTTGCGCTTCACTTCCAGCTTATCGACCCGTTTTGGGAACAGATTGATAACCGGAGTACAGAACAACTGAAAACACCCGGTATCGATATGCCCGGCCATATCCTGCGGCATGCGATCCAGCAGAATGATGATTTCCAGCTCCCCGCTGTCATTGCCCTTTCCGGCGAGCGCCAGCTGATTGAGGGTAAAAAAGTAGAAACGCTGTCGGCAGGTGAAATACTCATGCACCAGATTATGTCCGTGAAAAATATTCCACGATCCGGGCAGCAGGCGGTGATCTGGCTGCATGCCATCAAACGACAGGGCATTCTGGCTAATCACCACATCCCGAATGCTGTCGCCCTGAGCATATCGCAGGATGGTTGCCTGACTGCCAGCATGCAGTAATTCAAACAACCGGGAGATGATGCGCTCATCGCCATTGAGGTAAACAGGCAGCGCGTTGAAATCATTGAGCCGGGAAAACTGCAGCCCCTTGTGCAAACGAAGCTTCAGACGAATCGCACCTTTTAGCTGATTCCCGGCGATGCGATAACGCTCCAGATTGGGCAAATCAGGAGGAAGCGATGTAAGTTGCGCATCCGTTATTTCAACCGGCCATAAGCGTACAGCCTGGCCGCTGCGAAACTCGCAGCGAGTCGTCTCACCCGGAAAAATCGGCGTATAAAAAGCGCTATTTTTAGCCACTTCGTAGCCCTGAGTGAGATCGCCTTCCTTGAGATTAGGCCGCAGCTGCACGATGCCCATCGATGGCGTAGGCGCATTATAGTTTGGATAAATGACATCCAGCAGCCGTTGTGTGAATGCGGGAAATTCAGCGTCCAGCTTTAATTGCATTCGCGCTGCAATAAAACTAAAAGATTCTATCAGTCGTTCAACGAAAGGATCGGCAACCTCAATACCATGCATCCCCAGACGCCTGGCGACTTTAGGGTGTTTTTGCGCAAACTCACTCGCCATTTCATGCATGAAAGTGAGTTCTCTGTTGTAATAATCAAGAAACTTATGTTCCACAAATAATTATCCCAATCCCTGTTGAACGCTTACTCTGTTAGCGAAAAGCCTCATACTTCCCTTGTCTGAACTTAGTATTCAGTGAACTATCGTCATCACCAGAATGCACTATCCAACGATACTGAATAATAGACGAAAGCGTTACTTTTAAAATTGCAACCCTCTTTTTAAATTCCCACAAAAAATCAATCCAAACAAAGAGATGAATAAATAATCATTATGATAATTAAGATTAAATCTCGTGCCAAATTCCTAATCATGGATTTATCTCACTTTCACATATTTATTCATAAGGAAAGATAAGGTTAAATGTCTTCACGCCGCACCTGTCTTCTGGCTGTTCTACCAGATGCGTACAGCGGCAATTTAAATCATCCTTTTTAGAAATACAGCAACCAAGTTGAGATAAAGCGTGGCTATCACAAGGAAGAATCTGTTCAGCAAACTTAATAACACTCTCTTTCGTAGTATCGAAAGTGCGACCACGCTTTGTAAATTACGCGGTAATCCTTACGTGGAATTAGTTCACTGGTTTAACCAGCTCTGGACTCAGGAGTCGGATAACGATTTTAAAATTATCGCCCGTTATTTCGATATTGATAGCGCTAAGCTGGATAATGACCTGACTCGTGCACTGGCTCGTCTGCCTGGCGGCGCAAGCAGCATCGCCGATTTTTCTTATTGCATCGAACTGGCGGTTGAACGCGCATGGGTTTATTCCAGCCTTGAATGCACGGCTTCCCGGATCCGCAGCGGTCATTTGCTGATTGCCATGCTGACCACCATGGAACTGCGCCGTGAGTTGCTGGCTATGCTGCCAGGGCTTGAGAAAATCGCGCTCGACGCGTTGACCAACGATCTGAATTACATCCTCCGCGATTCTACGGAGTCGGCTGAAGATTTACAGCATGAGGGCTTTGAGCGCCCTGATGCTTTGCCGGGCGAGGCCAGCGGACTGCTGCAAAACAACGCGACAGCAAGCCTGGCACAGTACACCACGGACATTACGGCGCTGGCGCGGGAAGGAAAAATCGACCCGGTTGTCGGCCGTAGCCAGGAAATCAGCACCATGGTGGACATCCTGCTGCGTCGCCGACAGAACAATCCTTTGCTCACTGGCGAAGCGGGGGTCGGGAAAACAGCCGTGGTGGAAGGGCTCGCGCTGGCCATCGCGGCGGGTGATGTGCCTGCAGCACTCAGTCAGGTTCGCCTGTTGACCCTTGATGTCATCGCCCTCTCGGCTGGCGCCAGTATGAAAGGCGAATTCGAAGCGCGCCTGAAAGCGGTACTGGACAGCGCCATAGCCTCACCACAGCCTGTGGTGCTGTTTATCGATGAGGTTCACACGCTGGTTGGCGCTGGCGGGACGGCAGGAACAGGCGATGCGGCTAACTTACTCAAACCTGCGCTGGCTCGCGGAAAATTACGCACCATTGGCGCAACAACCTGGAGTGAGTTCAAGCGTCACATTGAAAAAGACCCTGCGCTGACCCGCCGTTTCCAGGTTTTGCAAGTCAAGGAACCTGACGAAGCGGCAGCGGTGTCCATGCTGCGCGGTATTCTGCCGATGCTGGAGAAGCACCACGGCGTGTGGATAACGGATCGGGCGCTGGTCGCTGCCGTGCGCCTGTCACATCGCTATATTCCGGCGCGTCAGCTTCCGGATAAAGCCATCAGTTTACTGGACACGGCCTGCGCTCGCGTAGCGACGGCCCAGGCGACTCCGCCACTTGAACTGCAACTGTTGAAAGCCCGGAAGCAAGAAATTGCAGCGGAACTGGAGCAAACCCGCAAAGCGCTTAACTTCGGCAAATGCAACGATGAAGCGGTCAATGTGCTGCAAGCCCGCATTGCCGAACTGAGCCAGAAGGAGGCGGAGTTCAGCCAACGCTGGCAGCGGGAAAAAAACTGCGTGGATGCCATCCTGGCAATGAGGCAGCAGTTGCTTACACCAGATGAAACCCATGATGCGCAAACCCAACTTGAGCAAAAAGCGCAACTCATCCAGCTCGAAAACAAACTTGATGCGCTGAAAGCAAAAACAGCGCTGGCCCCGACAGAAGTCAGCAATGATATCGTTGCGACCATTGTTGCTGACTGGACGGGGATCCCGGTCGGTCAGATGCTGGAAGATGAAATTGATACCGTCACCGGTTTGCCGGAACGTCTGCAGGAGCGCGTTATTGGCCAGTCTCATGCACTGGAACGTATTGCCGAGCGCGTGCTGGTCTCCCGGGCAGGCTTAAGCGATCCCAATAAACCTGTCGGCGTCTTTATGCTGGTTGGCACATCGGGGATTGGTAAAACCGAAACAGCGCTGGCGCTGGCGGAAGCCCTGTACGGCGGCGAGCAGAATCTGATAACCATCAACATGAGCGAGTATCAGGAAGCCCATACCGTCTCTTCGTTGAAAGGCGCGCCTCCGGGCTATGTCGGCTACGGCGAAGGCGGTGTATTAACCGAAGCCGTTCGTCGTAAGCCTTATAGCGTCATTCTGTTGGATGAAATCGAAAAAGCGCATCCGGATATTCACGAAGTCTTTTTCCAGGTCTTTGATAAAGGCTGGATGGAGGACGGCGAAGGCCGCTATATCGATTTTAAAAACACGACCCTGCTGCTGACCAGCAATGTCGGCAGCGAATTAATCACTCAGCTGTATGCCGACCCGGAGAGCGCACCGGAACATGAAGGTTTGCTGGAAGCGCTGCAGCCAGAATTGCTGAAAACCTTTCCCCCGGCCTTTGTCGGACGGCTGGAAGTGGTGCCGTATATTCCCCTGCAGCACGAATCGTTGCAGGCCATTGTCCGGCTGCACCTCAATAAAATTGCCCTACGGCTGGCGGAACATTACCAGATTGCACTGGCTTACGATGAACCCGTTATGGATGCCATTATCAATAATTGCGCCATTGCGCAGACAGGTGCCCGCGCCCTGATTCAGTTTATTGATAAACATATTACACCGCAAATTGGACGTTATGTTTTACAGCACAGAACGCCAGACCAGCAGCGGACGCTGTATTTGAAAAATGATGCCGAAACGCAATTCAGCGTCACTTTTTAAAGACCGGGTTTATTCGCTCTCCTTTTATCAGGAAATGAATCAGCCCAACGGAAGGTCGAATGACCCAAAAAAGTAATTAATCTCTAAGGAACAGAAATGTCTAAACTGAAAGTTTCATTATGTGCTCTGGCACTGACGATGGCAGCCTCCACGGCTTATGCTGACGATGCTGTAACCCAGGGTACCGTGACTTTTAACGGTGAACTGATTGCAGATACCTGTAGCATCGTATCTGGCGATGAAAACTTAACCGTCACTCTGCCAACGCTGTCCACTCAAACACTGGCAAACGCGGGTGATACTGCGGGTTCAAAAACGTTTGATATTCGTGTAGAAAACTGCCCAACCACAGGAACCGGTATTCCGACTCAGGTCGCCGCACACTTCGAAGCCATTAACAGTGACGGTTTTAATGCAACAACCAAAAACTTAACCAACAGCGCCACTACGACTCCTGCAAGCAACGTTGAAGTCAGATTGTTCGATAAAGACGGGACAACCGTTCTTCCTGTCGGTGACACTGGCGGTTATTTCCCAATTACTGCAGGCACCGCGACGATGACTTACATCGGTGCTTATTATGCCACGGCTGCAACCACCGCGGGTAAAGTAAGCGCACGCGTTCAGTACACCCTGGCATATAAATAATATATAGCGAGCCGTAATACTCGGCGTACTGACAGCTTCTTGTCCGTTTTATCCGTTTCTGGTCAGCAAATTGTCCTTGCGCCGAATTGCGGCTTGCATGTCATATCTACAGGATTGTGTTATGTCATTTATTAAGAACAGCTTTTTGTTATTGGTTTTATTTTCTGTTTCCCATTTCGCTCAGGCTGGGGTCACTATTGCGGGAACACGCATCATTTTTCCCGGTGGTGAAAACGAGATAAGCCTCAGAACCAACAACAAAGGGAATAAACCGGCGCTGGTACAGGTCTGGATCGACGATGGTAAAGCAAATGCCGACCTGAACAACGTCAAAGTTCCTTTTCTGGTGACACCACCGGTGTTTCGTATTGAGCCCGGCAAAGGCCAAAGCCTGCGCCTGATGTATAACGGGATGGCGTTGCCGCAGGATCGCGAATCACTGTTCTGGTTTAACCTGCTGGAGATCCCTCCGGCCAATAAAGATCAGCAGGATAAAAACCGTCTGGAGCTGGCTTTCCGCACCCGTATTAAGATTTTTTATCGCCCGCAGAATTTGAAAGATAGCAGCGTTGCCGTCTTTAACCGTTTGCAATGGAACGTGGTGAACGATGGAAAAAAAGGAACCGGCATAAAAATTACCAACCAAACGCCTTATTACTTTTCGTTTGATACCGGAACGTTCACCATCGGGAACAAAAAGTACAACATGGATATGAACGTTGTCGCCCCGGGTTATTCAGAAACATATTATGCGGAAAAAGGTGCCGCACCATCAGGAAGTGTGAGCCAAATTGTCACGTATTTATTAAATGATTATGGTGCAGCCGTAGAGAAGACGCTGATTAATCAGGCAGGCACTTTCGTCGAGAAGAAAAATTAGTCGTATTACTTTCTGAACTAACTATTTTTTCAGATCGCAATGGATAGTAAACAAGGCTTAACCCGTTTGGAATTTCTTTATGCGCAGATTAAGGACAATACTCGTGAAACGCCCGGCACTGAATATCAGGAACGATCGTAATACGGCTATATTATCCAGAACCAGAAATACTGTTGGGTTGGTCGCGACGTTAACCTGTGCCATGCTATCTGCGCAAAGAAGCTGGGCCGATACCGTCGATGCAGCAAGGTCCTCAGGAGAAACGTCTTCTGAAGTGATGGATTATAACGCCGACTTTATACATGGCGCTGGCATTGACGTCTCTCAGTTCAGTGAAGGTAACCCTGTTTCTCCGGGTGTTTATTCGTTAAATGTCATGGTTAATGGTGAGCGGCGTGGGCGTTATGACATTTCTTTTAAAGCCGTAAAAGGCAAGCAAAATGCCGAAGCCTATTTTACTGCAGAAGAGCTTCAACAGCTTGGGATTAAATCTGACAAAGCATCGGGACTGGCGAAGGGCCAGACTTATCGACTGAGCGAACTGATTCCGGATAGCCTGGTTTATTACAACAGCAGCGACCTGGAACTGGATATTCAGGTTCCCCAGGCCAACCAGGTGCAATATCCGCGTGGTTATACCGATCCTTCGCGCTGGGAAAAGGGTGAGCCTGCCGCTTATTTTGATTACAACGCCAACTTTTACGGCCTTTCTACCGGGCCACAAAGCGGTGACGATCGTAGCGATGATTACACAGGAAATATCGGCCTGCTCTCAGGTATCAATATCGATCGCTGGCGTCTTCGCCAACGCTCCAATTTTAGCTGGCTCAAAGGCGAGAGCAGGCCAAATACCCAAAGCCTGGCGACCTATGCCGCGACGGATATCACCGCGTTGAAAAGCCAGTTGACGCTGGGTGACAGCAATACCACCGGTAAAGTGTTCGATAGCTATAGCCTGCGCGGAGTACAGTTAAAATCCGATGACCGCATGCTGCCGGAAGGTCTGCGCAACTATTCACCGATTGTGCGCGGCGTGGCGGAAACCAACGCCAAAGTGACGATCACCCAGCATGGACTGACCGTTTATCAGACGGTGGTCACCCCTGGTCTGTTTGAGCTCACGGATATCGGGGCTATGGGCTATGGCGGCGATCTGGAAATGACGATCACCGAAGCGAACGGCATGGTACGCACCAGCATCATTCCTTTCTCCGCGCCGCCGATGCTGTTGCATAAAGATGTGGCCAGCTTCGAACTCCTCGCTGGCGAACTGAACGACGACACGCTGAAGCAAAAACCGAAGGTCGCTCAGGGGATCCTGCAATACGGTATCGGCAATAATTATACCCTTTACGGCGGCTCGCAGATCGCCAGTCACTACTACGCCTTGTCTGTCGGTAATGCCATCAACACCCGCATCGGCGGTCTGGGTTTTGACATCATCCGCGCCTGGTCGGAAGTGGAAGACGGCAAGCACTCCAGTGGTAACAGCTACAACGTAAGCTTCACCAAATATATGGAGGAAACCGCCACTAACCTGACGATGGCGGCCTACCGCTACTCAACAAAAGGTTTCTACTCCCTGCGCGATGCAAGTATCGCTCGCGGCGGCAGAACCAATGATGATTACAATGTGGATTACCGGACCAAAGAGCGTGTCACCGCCAGCCTCTCACAAACGCTGTGGGACAACAGTTCGTTGAATCTCAGCGGCAGTCTTTACACCTACTGGAGCAGCGAGCAAACCGCGAAACAGTACGCCGTGACCTGGACGAAATCGCTACGCTATTTCTCTTTTGCGCTGACCACCATGCGCACCAGCGATGAGGACGGTAATTATGACAACACCTATATGGCATCAATCAACGTGCCAATTGGTCGTGATGTTAACAGTCGTCCGCTATTTAATTCCATTTATTCGACCTATAGCCACAGCACGCCAACCAGCGATAGCTTCCAGATGAACGCCAACGGCAGCCGCGGCGAACAGAATGAGCTGACCTACGGCATTGGAACCTCCGTACAGAAAGCCCATGATGAAGACTCTCTGGAAGCGGTTTCCGGTAACCTCAACTACCGCAGCCCGGTCGGACAATTTGGCATGACCACAGGCGTGGACAGCAGCGGTTCTTCCCGCCAGCTTTCCTTATCAGCCAACGGTAGCGTGGTGGCACACAAAGGCGGCGTCACACTCGGCCCATCGGTCGGTGAAATGCCGTTTGCCATCGTCGGTGCGCCAGGTGCCAAAGGAGCGAAAATCTACAACGGCCAGGGGGCGAAAATCGACGGACGCGGCTATGCCGTGATGCCCTCCCTCACGGCTTATCGTGAGAATGCGGTGGCGCTGGATTATAAGAGCGTTCCGGACAACGTCGACGTACTGGAAAGCCAGAGAACCGTGGTGCCACGAGATGGCGCAATTATCGCGGTCAATATGAAAACCATTGAAGGGACGCCCATTGTGCTGATTATTCATGATGAGCAGCACAACCCCATCCCGGTCGGCAGCGAACTGATTGACGATAAAGGTGTGAATCAGGGCGTAACGGGTCAGGGCGGCATGGCCTTTGTGCGTGGTTGGGACCCGGACGCCGGCAATGTGTTCGTCCTCTCTGGCAAGGATAAATGTCGGATCATACCGGAGAAAAATAGCCAGAACCAGGTTGTCACCCGCCAGCATAATAGCGTCATACAAATGGAGGTTACATGCTATCGCCACTGATCGCAGACCGTGTTTTGTGTAAAAAAAGCATCCTGATGTTATTGCTGATGTCACCAATGGTTTTGGCACAGCCTTGTACCGTTAATGATAATTGCAAAATTGATGTCCAGTTCAAAGGGTCTTTTCTGGAAAATACCTGCGACCTGAGCATTAATAATGGCACAGCCAATGAAACTGTCACTTTACCGACAATTTCAACCGCATCATTAACCCATAACGGCGCAGAAGCGGGCAGCCAGCTATTTGCCATTACCTTGAGCAATTGTCCGATTAATAAAGCTATCTCACTCTATTTTGCATCAACTGCGTCGGGAGTAAATACGGCGACGGGAAATTTACCCAATGCCACGGGTAATGATTATGGCAAGGATGTCGAAATTCGTTTACGCAAATCTGACCAGCAACAAATGGTGATTGATAATCCTGACAGCAGCCAGGATTACGATATCAGTAATACGGCAGAGGTGACGCACCAATTTATTGCCAGTTATTATTCCGTAGGGACTTCCGGGGTCAGCGCCGGACTTGTGAGCGCTGCCGCATCTATTATTGTGAATTATAAATAAGTTTTTTCCAGTCACTGAGGGAAGCCAGCTATTGTTATGCGCTGAATAGCTGGTGACTTTTGTCGGCGCAAAAGTTTAGCTTTTGACGTTTGATAAAAACAATATTATTCAGCGCAGGATAATTAAGGGTTTTTATGGCCGTAAGTAAAAGCAACTCACAAAAATTTATTGCGAGAAATCGGGCACCGCGCGTACAGATTGAATATGACGTAGAAATCTATGGCAGTGAAAAAAAGGTCGAATTACCTTTTGTCATGGGTGTACTGACGGATCTTTCCGGCAAATCACTGGAACCGCTTCCGCCAGTTGCCGACCGTAAATTTCTCGATATTGATATCGACAACTTCGACGAGCGAATGAAGGCCATGAAGCCACGCGCGGCTTTTGCCGTACCGAATACGCTGACCGGCGAGGGCCAGCTGATGGTCGATATCACCTTTGAAAGTATGAACGATTTTTCACCCGATCAAATCGCACGAAAAGTGGACTCTTTGTCCCAATTGCTTGAAGCGCGAACCCAGCTCGCCAACCTGCAAACCTACATGGATGGCAAGGCCGGCGCTGAGGAACTGGTCAGGCAGTTGCTGAAAGACAAGGCGTTGCTCAATACCCTCGCCGCATCGCCGAAAGTACAGTCTGAATTCGCTGAAGTTCAGCCCGAAGAGTGATTAAAGAAGAAGGAAACCCTATGTCTGTTGTGGACGTGCAACGCGAAAAAACGCAGAAATCGACGGCAGAGTTCAGCGATTTCAACATATTGTTAGCAAAAGAATTCAAAGCCAAAACGGAACAGACCAAAGTGGCGGTGGAAGGCGCGGTCAAAACCCTCGCCGAGCAGGCGCTGGCCAATACGGTCACGATTTCTGACGACGCCTATAAGAGTATTGAATCGATTATTGCTGGCATTGATAACAAGCTGTCCGAGCAAATTAACCTGATCCTGCACCATCAGGAATTTCAGTCGCTGGAAAGCGCCTGGCGTGGCTTGCAGTATCTGGTCTCCAACACGGAAACAGACGAAAAGCTGAAGCTACGCTTTATGGACATCTCCAAAGACGAACTGCGCCGCAATATGAAGCGCTATAAAGGTATCGCCTGGGATCAAAGCCCGCTGTTTAAGAAAATTTATGAAGAAGAATATGGCCAGCTCGGCGGCGAGCCATACGGCTGCCTGGTTGCGGACTACTTCTTCGACCATACGGCGCCGGATGTCGATCTGCTGGCTTCTATCGGCAAAATCGCCGCGTCCGCGCACGTGCCTTTCATTTCAGGCGCTTCGCCAACGGTACTGCAGATGGAGTCCTGGCAGGAGCTGTCTAACCCACGCGACCTGACCAAGATTTTCACCCAGAACCTCGAATACGCCGCATGGAACTCCCTGCGTCTGGCAGAAGATTCACGCTATATCGGTCTGGCCATGCCGCGCTTCCTGGCGCGTCTGCCGTACGGTATTCGCACCAATCCGGTGGATGCTTTCCACTTTGAAGAAACCACCGACGGTGCGGATCACAGCAAATATATCTGGGCTAACGCGGCGTATGCAATGGCGGTAAACATCAACCGTTCCTTCAAGGAATACGGCTGGTGCACCCTGATCCGTGGGGTGGAAAGCGGCGGCGTGGTTGAAGGTTTGCCGTGCCACACGTTCCCGACGGACGATGGCGGCGTGGACATGAAGTGCCCGACCGAAATCGCCATCTCCGATCGCCGCGAAGCTGAGCTAGCGAAAAATGGTTTTATTCCGCTGGTCCATCGCAAGAATACAGACTACGCCGCGTTCATTGGTGCGCAGTCTTTGCAAAAACCAGCCGAATATTACGATGCAGACGCCACCGCAAACGCCAACCTGTCCGCTCGCCTGCCTTATCTGTTCGCCTGCTCGCGCTTCGCGCATTACCTGAAATGTATCGTGCGCGACAAGGTCGGGACGTTTAAAGAACGCGATGAAATGCAGCGCTGGCTGAATGACTGGGTGATGAACTATGTCGATGGCGACCCGGCTAACTCCACGCTTGAAACCAAAGCGCGCCGCCCGCTGGCTGCCGCAGAAGTCGTTGTTGAAGACGTGGAAGGTAATCCGGGTTATTACCAGGCTAAATTCTTCCTCCGTCCTCATTTCCAGCTGGAAGGATTAACAGTCTCTCTGCGCATGGTAGCAAAATTACCATCCGTGAAAGAAGGTGCCTGATAAAACAGGTGATCTCTGAATAAGGTCTCGCTGATCCGTTATTCAGAAAACAATTTGTGATGCTAGCCATTACAAAAGGGAATGCTTTTGCTTAATTGCAAGAGCAGATGTTGTTGTACTCATTTTTTAATTTAGTGCTGGAGAAAAGTATCATGGCACAAGATATGTTTATTAAGATCGATGGTATTGAGGGTGAGTCACTGGATGCCGCGCATAAAAATGAAATTCAGGTTTTGTCCTGGCACTGGGATGTCGAACAGCATTCAAATATGCACAGCGGCTCCGGTGGCGGTTCCGGTCGTGCATCGGTCGATGATTTCTGCTTTGTTCACTATACCGACAAAGCCAGCCCAAATCTGCTCAGCTACTGTCTGACCGGTAAACATATTAAGAATATCCAGTTTGTTATCCGTAAAGCGGGTGGCGATCCACTGGAATATCTGACCATTAAATTTACCGACGCCATTATCACCAAAGTGAATATGCAAGGTTCTCTTGAAGATGAAACTCGTCCACGTGAAGAAGTGCGTTTCTCCTTCACGAAGATGACTCAGGATTATGTCATGCAGAATGCCGAAGGCCATAAGTCTGGCGTTATTTCTGCGACTTACGACGTGAAAGCTAACCTCCACGGTTAATTTCATTTCCCCTCGCGGAGGCTCGCCGTTACGGCGAGTCTCCATTTACCAGCGCTATCACTGAATATTCCGTCCCGGTCCGGACTTTATATTCAGGATAATACTGAAAGAAGAAGGTACAAGCATGATGCAAAAGAGAGCAGGAAAGGGTGTTCTGGGTATTGTTATGCTTCTGGCGTTGACCGCTTGCGGCTCGTCTACTCATCAACAAAGCGAGCCAAAAACCGTCGAAATTACCCTCAACGCCGGTAAAAACTGTAATCCAGACAGGGATGGTCGCGCCGCGCCGGTCCAGGTTCTGCTTTTCTTACTGACCAATGCCGATAATTTTAACAACAGTGATTACATCACGCTGTCTACTGGCGCTAGCCCTGCCCTGCTTAATGATACGAAAAACCAGCAGCAGTTCATTTTAAAACCCGGCGAATCGCGCACCATCAAACTGGAGGCGGAAAAAGAGATCCGCTTTTTCGGCATCGCCGCGGCTTATCGCAACATCCATGACGCCCAGTGGAATGCGGTCTATTCCCTGCCGAAAGAGAAGCCTCGCCACTGGTATCAAAAACTGATTCCGATGTCGGATAAACCGCTGAAGCTGGCCGTGACGCTCGACAAATTATCTGTCTCCATTAAAGAAGCGAACTGACCCGTGAGAACCAATAAAGTCGTGTGGAGCGAAGGCCTTTTTTTGCGCCCGCAGCTCTTTCAGCAACAAGAACGTTACCTCGAATATTATGCGCATAAAAGAGCCTCGACCATTACGCCCTTCTTCTGGGGATTTGCTCAGTATGAGATAGACAACGAGGCGCTGGCGTACGGCAAACTGGTGCTGCGAACCTGCAAAGGCGTGTTGCCTGACGGCACGCCGTTTGATATTCCAGCCCATGCCGAGCCGCCCGAACCGTTGACCATCGCCGCGGAACATCTGGGCAAAGTGATTTGGCTGGCGGTGCCGCTGCGCCTGGATAACAGCAATGAAACCATCTTCGATGAATACGACCACAGCTCTCTGGCCCGTTTCTGTGCCTATGACACCGATCTGAACGACACCAACGCTATCCGTCAGGGCGCCAAACAGGTCCAGCTTGGGCGTCTGCGTCTGCGTCTGATGAGCGAAAGCGAAATAACGGAATCCTGGATAGGTCTGCCGTTGATGAAGGTCAAGGCCCTGCAGCCAGACGGAAGCGTATTGCTCCATTTTGAGGACTTTATCCCTCCGGTCACGGGCTACAGCGCGAGCCCGCTGCTGAGCGAATGGCTGACGCACCTGAACGGTCTGGTAAAAATTCGCGCCGAGATGCTCGCCAAGCGCCTTGGAAACAGCGACGGTAAGGCCAGCGCCAGCGCTGAAGTGGTGGATTATCTGCTGCTGCAAATTTTCAACAAATATGAGCCCGTGCTTGATCACCTGCGTCATATCCCGGAGCTTCAGCCGATTGCACTGTATCAGGAGCTGGCAAAATTCGCCGGCGAGCTCTCGACGTTTATCCGGGTGAACACCCGCCGCCCCAAACCTGCACCTGGCTACAACCACGCAGAACTGTACCGCTCAATTCGTCCGCTGGTAGATGACCTTAACGATCTCCTGAACCAGATTCTGGTCCGCGCCGGTCAGATGATCCCGCTAATCCACAAAGGCCAGGGCGTCTGGGCGGCCTCACTGTTGCCAGAGGAGCTGCGCTCTTTCTCAAGCCTGGTACTGGCGGTCAATGCCCGCATGGCGGCAGATATCCTGGCACAACAGTTCTCCGCGCAGGCGAAGATGAGCTCACCACAGCAGCTGCACGAGCTGGTACGTTCCCACTTGCCGGGGCTGGTCTTACAGAATCTGCCTGTCCCTCCTCGCCAGATCCCTTACCACGCAGGAAGCGTCTATTTCGAACTGACGCGTAACGGCCCCTTCTGGGAACGTATTCTGCAAACCGGGGCACTCGCGCTGCATGTTGCGGGCGATCTGCCTGAATTACGCCTTGAGCTTTGGGGGATCCGTCATTAATGAGCGACAGCATTGCAGCCATGACAGATGAAAATGAGCAAAGCCTGCAGGCATTGGGGAAATTTTTGCTTGATGAATCGGGTGACAGCTCGCTGAAGGATCCTGTGGCGACATCAGCCTCTGAAACCGGGCCGCATCAGCCTGTCGCCAGTATGGCCCTGAACGAAGCCAGCCTGAAGGGCGAGAGCATTCAGCAACGCGTCATGCAGGTCAAAACAGCCGACAATCCGCTGCTGGAAGCCAGCCAGCCGCTGCTGCGAGCACTTAGCGAAATGCCCGCGGAGATTACTGACAGCAGCCAGGTCGAAGTCCTCAAGCGCACGCTTGCCAGTGAAATCAACATGTTCACTGTGATTTGTGAAGAGGTGGATATTCCCTGGAAGAAAATGACCATCGTGCGCTACTGCCTGTGTACGGCGCTTGACGAAGCAGCGCACGCCTCGCCGTGGGGCGTCAGTTCAGGCTGGGCGCGCAGCAACCTGCTCAATCATTTTGAAGGCGATAACGACGGCGGCAACAAATTCTTCCTGCTGGCCGGACGGTTGTCGATGCATCCCCACGACTACGCCGACGTGCTGGACATCATGCTGCGCATTCTGGCCCTCGGTTTCGAGGGTCGCTACAGCATTGTGGAAGATGGCGATCGCCAGTTGATGAGGATCCGTCAGCGCCTACTGGCACTGCTGCAGAACACGCTCAACAAAGTGCCGCCAGAGCTCTCGCCGCTGGGCCTGCCGGTGCGCCAGGCGATAAAGAAAAGATCGCGTTTCTATCTTCCGATCAGAGCAACGTTGCTGCTGACCGCCCTGCTGACCACCGGCACGTTTATCTGGTGTCAATACCATTTGCTGGTGAAAGAACGGGCACTGACCGCACGCATTGATGCGATGACACGTGCCGCGCCTGCAGCGCCAGTTCCTGCTCAGCGCCTGCGCCTGGCCGTACTGCTGAAAGTGGAAATTGCGAAAAAACAGGTGGTGGTTGATGAAAACAGCCAGCAGAGCAAAGTCATCTTCAGCGGCGACTCTATGTTCGATTCCGGCTCAGTGAACGTTAAAGCGGAAATGACGGCGATCCTCGCTCGGGTGGCGACCGAAATTCGCCGGGTGAACGGCGAGGTCTTAATTGTTGGACACACCGACGCCACGCCAATCAGCAAGCCTGGTATCAAAGATAACCAGGCGCTATCGGAAAAACGTGCCGACAGCGTCGCCCAATTGCTCATCAAGTCCGGCGTGCCTGCCAGCAAGATCCACATTCAAGGCGCAGGCGCACGCCAGCCGCTGCAAAGTAATCAGGATCCAACGGGTCGGGCGCGAAACCGTCGCGTTGAAATGTTTGTCACCTATTAATGAGTCTCAACGGAATGTCTTATTTGAGTCGATTATTCTCTACCCGCAGCCTGAAGTTTTTGCTGCTGTTAGCCTGTGCGGCAGTGATTGCGGCTGCTATCTGGTATCTCGGCCCCTTCTCTGGCTTTGGCAACGCCCATCCGCTGGAGTCCGTCAGCGCACGCTGCCTGTGCATCGCGGTGGCGCTGCTGTGGCTCGCCCGCTTGTGGTGGCGCATTCCCTTTTTCCTGCCGCTGGCTTTAACGGTGAGCGTCATCATCTGGGTGGCGGGGCCCTGGGTTCTGGCCGGGAAAAGCTATCCGCTGGCAAGCAGCTCACGAAGACTGGTGGTTATCGCCGTCCTCTGGCTGGTGGTGTTGATTTACGCCATCTGGCTGCTGGTCGTCACGCTTATCCACAATCCGGCGCTGTTAAATCGTCTGAAAGGGCTGAGCCAACCCACAGAAAAGCAGGCGGATAAGCACGTCGCCATCACCCGTCAAATTCGCCATGCCGTAGCGCTGACCAGCCGGGTTCGCACACACTGGAAACGCTGGTGGACGTTGTTGTTGCCCGGTGTTTTGCCCGATACCGTTCCCTGGTACGTCCTGCTGGGGGATGAAGGCGCCGGGAAAACGGCCCTGATTACCACCTCTGGCCAGGATTTTCCCCTGCCGGAGCAGCTCAGTCGCATTGCCCAGGAAAACGCCCCTACGGTCAACTGCGAATGCTGGTTTGGCAATGACGCGCTGTTCCTTGACACTGCCGGTAAATACATTAGTGACGACGCTGCCGCGACGGATGAGTGGCAGCACTTGCTGAAAACGCTGCATAAATACCGCGCCCAGGATGGGATCAACGGCGCCATTATCGCGATCCCCGTCGCCGATTTTTTACAGCGTTCAAAAGAGAGCAAACTGACGCTGGCAACGCGCCTGCGCGCCCGGCTCGATGAGCTACGTCAGCAGCTTGGCGTGCATTTCCCAGTGTATGTCATTGTCACCAAAGTCGATCAGCTCAGTGGTTTTGAGCCCTGGTTTCGCGGTATGACCCGCGAGGCCCACGATCAGGTATGGGGCG
This sequence comes from Pantoea sp. sgz302252, assembly GCF_047713085.1. Classification (NCBI taxonomy): domain Bacteria; kingdom Pseudomonadati; phylum Pseudomonadota; class Gammaproteobacteria; order Enterobacterales; family Erwiniaceae; genus Pantoea; species Pantoea sp. sgz302252. Next base: position 126,536 of record NZ_JBLFJW010000002.1, on the reverse strand, counting down.
TCACTTTCCCCTGGGGAGAGATGGTTCATACTTCGACAAGCGGACTACAGCAAAAAATCGTCAGCGAGCTTGATGCCCTGCAACAACGACTGGCCAACACTCTCCATCCCCGTCAGCAGGAGGAGTATTCGCTCAGCGATCGCAAAGCGATGTACACCTTCCCACTCGATTTTCAACTGTTGTGCCGGGAAGTGGCGGATTTTCTGCAGCAGGCCTTTTTCAGTTCACGCTATGACGAAACGCAGTTTTGCGCCAGCTTCCGTGGTATCTACTTCAGCAGTAGCTGCCAGATGGCGGATACCCGCCTGCACAACCACAAAACTGTCGTTTCACGCTGGCGTCACTATTTCACCCGGGATCAGCAGGAAACACCGGCATTCAGCGCACAGCTTAGTGCCCAGGACGATCCGTTGCCGCAAGGCATGGCGTGGGGAAAACACTATTTCCTTAAGCAGCTTTTTGCCGATGTCATTGTGAAAGACGCCCCGCTTGCCACGCATAACTTCCGCGAAGAAACGCGCTATCGTCTGCAGCGGCTATTCAGCCATACGGCCCTGCTGTTGCTGGCGGTGATATTGATCAATGGGTTGGTTGTCAGCTTCAACAATAACGCTGAATTTCTGGATGCCGTCTCAGGAAAAACGCGCCAGCTTGAAACCGCCGTCGCCGGACTCAGGCAGTTCCCGGACAACACCGTTTTACCCGGGCTGCTGGCGATGTCACGCCGTTTACCCGATGTCGAAAACCTCAATCTGTTTGAACCGACGATAGACTATCGTTACGGGTTGTACACCGGCCAGGCCGTCGCTACGCACGCCAACGGGCTGTACCGCTTTATGCTACAACGCTTTTTGCTGCCGTCACTGCAAAATCAGGCGACCGCCTCGCTGAGCGCCGCGCTCCAGGCCAAAGATAATGACGCCCTGTATAACGCGCTGAAAATCTATCTGGGCATTTATGGCCAGGCTAAAGCGCCGCAAAGCTGGCTGACAGAAGCCATCACCCAGCAGTGGGAGGCTCAGGATAAGCTCACCGCCTACGGCGACGAAAGCGTGTTTCAGCAGCATCTGATGGCGCTGTTTGCCCAGCCGGAGTGGTTGCACTACAGCCAGAAAGCAGATGCAGAACTCATCACCCAGGCGCGTGCTGCCCTGGGTCAGCACACGCTCAATGCGAGACTCTATCAGCGGGTAAAGTCGGAGGCGCTGACACAGGCTGCGGAACCGATGACGCTCGACAAAATGACGGGGGATACCAGCACACAAATTTTTACCCTGGACGATGAAGATCTGGCACAGAACGGTATTCCCGGGTTCTTTACCCGGGCTGGCTATCAGATGCTGATAAAAAAAAAGTTTCTCTATCTCATTACTCAGTTGCAACGCGAGGATGAGTGGGTAATGGGAACCCGGGAAGACGTGTCGGCCAATCCGTTAACGGTACGCGAAGGTGTGCTGCGCCTTTATCTTCAGGAATACAGCAGCTGGTGGACTCGCCTGCTGGACAGCATTCAGCTGATCCCGCTGGACATGGCCGCAGCCGATAGCCATTCTCCGCTGGCAGGCGATATTTACGTATTGCGGATCCTGGCCTCGCCGGATTCGCCGCTGGTGAACATCGCCCGCGTCGCCGTGGAGCAAACCACCCTGGCGCAGAAAGATAAAACGCAGCCGGAATTGCTGGACGTCGGCAATAACCGCTTCACCAATAATCGCGTGATCAATCAGGTAAAAAAACTGGATGAAGCGACCGATTATCTGGTCAAGAAACTGACCCGCTCGGAGGTGGATGAACGGTTTCGCGCCCTGCGGGAATTCGTTAACGGCCAGGGAAATCCGCTGTCGATGGAAGGCGGCATGGCCGGATTGCCCGGTTCACAGCTGAACAAACTCTCCTCTACGTTGAGCGAGCTGTATACGCTTTTTGTGGTCACCAGTAATAGCCTCAGCAATGGCGATACGCCAGTAATGCCAGATACCAGCAAACGGATCGGCATTCAGGCGCAAACCTGGCCGACCCCGTTTCGCACCATTATTGAGCCTTTCCTCAATGGCGCCTCCAACAAAGTGGAAGCAAAGGTGCTTACCAGCAACAGCAAAAATATTGACGACAACCTCGGCGAGGTGTGCCGCGCCACACTGGTGAACCGCTATCCGTTCCGCCACGCCGTTCAGGAAGTCAATCCGCATGATTTCGAACAGTTCTTTGCCCGGGATGGGCTGGTGGACAGCTGGTTCAGACAAAATCTGGCGGATAAAGTCGATACTTCGCAGCCCGTCTGGCGCTACAAAGGCAGCCAGGAGGAAGGTAATCTGGCCTTTTTCCAGCAGGTTGCGCGTATCCGTAACGCCTTTTTCGCCAGCGACAGCGGGAAAAAAATGTCATTCTCCCCGACGCTATCAATCACCTATATGGATCCGGCCATCGTTCAGCTCAATATGAATATGGCAGGTAACCCGTTCCATTATATACACGGCCCGGTGGTTCCCTGGTTATTTAACTGGCCGGGCAACAATGGCAGCACCAATATCGACATAAACGCCCTGCCATCGCTTCCCGGAAGCCCATCGTTAGTGGCGCTTAATAGCCCATGGGCGCTTTTCCGTTGGATGGATACGGCGACAAAACAACAGGTCGGCGATGACGGAAACATCATACTGACTTTCTCTATTGATAAGCGCCGCATGGACGTGACGCTGGGTGGAATGGTGTCTGAAAACGCAACACTCGCTGAGCTATTAAACCATTTTGAATGCCCGCAGAGTAATGATTATGGACAGGAGATCTTTGATGAATAATAAAATCGCGTGGAGGCGAAAGCATAATGAAAAAATAGCAGAAAAAACACAGACAATAACGTCATCGCCCTGCTCACACGGCGTGTGTGCTGGCATCAATTTATGAATAACGTATCAGGTATTTAAATGTCGCGTACAATCAGCCTGAGCAGCCCAGCCATGCCTTATTTGCTGGGAGAACCTGCCTTAGCCCTGTCGAAGCTGGAAGGCGAAGAAGCCTTTTCCACGCTTTATACATGGACGATTACCGCCAAAACACCTGCTAATCCGGCGATCCCCTGGCAATCAGCGTCTAATGTCGACATTAAAGCGCTGCTTGGCAAAGAGATGACCATTGAAATTGAACTCGATGGTAATGGGCTGGATCTAGTCAGTTATGTCGGCAAAGGCACACGTGAAATTTCAGGGATAGTCCAGAAAGCCAGATATATTGGGCGTGATTCTAATCAGGCCATGTATGAAATCATCTTACGTCCCTGGCTGCATATTGCTGAGCTAACGTCCGATTTCAAAATATTCCAGCAGAAAAACGTTGTGGATATTATTGATGAGGTGCTCAGCGATTATCACTATCCGGTAGAAAAACGGCTTTCAGCCAATTATCCAGCGCTCGATTTTCAGGTTCAGTATGGTGAAACTGATTTCGATTTCATTGAACGATTAATGGAAGAATGGGGGATCTACTGGTTCTTTGAACACAACGATCACAAGCACAAGCTGATCCTGGTTGATCATGTTGGGGCGCACCGTCGCTACTTCAGCGAAGCCTACCATACGATTCAGTACGTTCCGGACAATCCGCAGGCTGGTGAAGAGTATATCAGTCAGTTCCACCATCAGGAAACGATCGTCAGCGGCCGCTGGCTGACCAACGACTATGATTTCACCAAATCGCGGGCGGATATTTCTGCCGTCGACAGTAAGCCGCGTAACACGGTGTACAACCAAATGGAGATGTTCCACTGGCCTGGCGACTACGAACAACCCTCCGTCGGGGAAATGCTGGCCAGCGTTCGCATGGAAGAGCGCGGTGCGGAAGGATCCCGGGCGATAGGCTCCGGAGAAATTCGCGGGGTCGTCTGCGGCTGCAACTTTATTCTGGCTGGCTATCCGGTTGAGAAGGCCAATCGTGAATATATGGTGCTGGCCAGCAGCCTGATGATTACTGAAATCCCGCAATCCAGCGGCGTTGAAGTGTTCAGCTATCACTGCGATTTCACCGTCCAGCCCACCAGCAAAATCTATCGCCACCCGCTGACGATTAAACGCCCCAGGACCCGCGGCCCGCAAACGGCGATCGTGGTCGGCCCGCCAGACGAAGATATCTGGACCGATGAATATGGTCGGGTGAAGGTGCGTTTTGTCTGGGATCGCTATGGGAAAAACCGGGAATCTGACTCCTGCTGGCTGCGCGTCAGCCAGTCATGGGCCGGAAATAACTTTGGCGGCATCTACATCCCCCGCGTCGGCCATGAAGTGATCGTTGATTTTATCAACGGCGATCCCGATCGTCCGCTGATCATCGGCAGCCTCTACAACAACATCACTATGCCGCCGTGGGATCTGCCGGTCAACAGCACTCAAAGCGGCATGATAAGCCGCACGGTTGGCGGCGGACGCACTAACTACAACGGCATTCGCTTTGAAGACAAGCCCGGCCAGGAACAGTATTGGGAGCAGGCCGAGCGCAATATGGACCGCGTCACCAAAAATGATGAAACCCAGACCATCGGGGCAAACTCGCAGGTGGTGATTGGAGCCAGCCGTAACATGAGCGTAGGTGTCGACTACGGCAAGGTTGTTTCCGGCAACTACAGCAAAATGATTGGCCTCACTTACGGCCTGCAGGTTGGACTGACGCGGGGTGTGGTTGTAGGCGGCGCGAACTCCCTGGACGTCGGTGGAATGAACGCCACCAACGTTGGCGGCGCAAACCTGATTAACGTCGGAGGCTATCACGCAGAATCCGTCGGAGGCGCGTGGCAATTGGCCGTTGGCGGGGCAGCCACCATGGTGGCTGGCGCAGCGATTTCACTGGCTGCGGGAAGCGAGCTGACGCTTAGCGCCCCGACAATCAAAATTGTGGGTTCTGACAGAGTCGTCATCCAGGGCGGCGTGGTGGAAATCAACCCTGGCGATGGCTGCGGCAGCGGTGGTGGCGGTGGCGGTGGCCTTGCTGCGCTATCCAGCCTTGCCGGATTAACGCCAGTATTTGGTTTAATGAAGCTGCCTATACCATTGCCTCCGCTACCGCCAGGCCCAACGCCTCCGCCACAAACGGAACTGCCAACGGAGCCACCAACGGTACCACCGACGGAGCCACCAACGGTACCGCCAACGGAGCCACCAACGGAGCCACCAACGGAGCCACCAACGGAGCCACCAACGGAGCCACCAACGGTACCGCCAACGGAACCACCAACGGAGCCGCCAACAGTACCACCAACGGAGCCACCAACGGTACCACCAACGGAACCGCCAACGGTACCACCAACGGAGCCGCCAACGGTACCACCAACGGAGCCGCCAACGGTACCACCAACGGAGCCACCAACGGTACCGCCAACGGAGCCACCAACGGTACCGCCAACGGAAACACCGACAAGAACACCGCCACCTTAATAGTGGCGCCATCCGCTCGCGGATAACCCGCGAGCGGTTTTCCTTTATCTTTCAAACAGAGAGGCACTATGCAAAACGCAGCACGCGTTGGAGATGCCATCAGTCACGGCGGCTCTGTGACCAGTGGATCCGGTAACGTCACCATCAATAACCAACCAGCAGCCATGCAGGGCGCAAGTTCAGCCAGCTGTTCGATTCACGGCGGAAGCGCCGTTTCATCAGGGTCGGGGTCGGTATTTATTAATAACAATCCTGCCGCCAGAATGGGGGACTCCACCGGATGCGGTGCCGCCATTAGCAGCGGCTCAGGCAATGTGCTGATAGGGTAATGATGATCTATCTCACTCAGTACTGGCCCGAGCAGCGTCCTCGCCGATTACTTAAAGAAAATGAAACCGTCGCGTTCGATGTAGAGCGCGGTGAGTTTATTAGCCAGCCCGCCGATACCTTCGCAGATGGGGTTGTTTTCCGTCACACTAAAGAGGGTATCAGCCTGATCAATGCTCAGCAGGTCATACCCTGCTATGTCGATGGCCAACGGCTGGCTTATCAACAGCATCAGACTCTGCTCATCCAAAGCACTGTCCAGCTCGCTCGTTTCGGGATTGTGGTAGAAAACGAAGAGACGGAAAGCAGCCTGCTACAGGTACTGGGCTACGCTGACGGCTGTGGCAACGATGCGCAACTGCCCGAACTGGTCGATATCCTGCAGAACAGTTTATTGCATGTCACCGAAGAACCTGAAAATGAAAAAAGAGATATCCTCAAAGCGCTGGAAAAGGAGTTTCGCCAGGCGTTGATTTGGGGTATTCAAAAACCCGCCGTACGCCATACCGGGCCACAGCGAGCAAGCCGTTTTGATGAAAATATCTTTAATTTCGCGGTGATTCAGGCGCAGGCCAAATCTTCCACCGTCACCCACTGTATTTTTGAAACCCCCGCGTTAATCCACAAAGTCTTCAGCGAGCTGGAGATTGAAGAAAGCGATGCCATTCGCACCGAAGAAGCTGAAAAGAAAGATATTTTGCGACTTCTGGCACCAGGAGAAGTTCGCTACAACACCCAAAAACGGATCCCCGCCCTGTTGGTCCAGGAAATCTATCGGGCAGATCTGGATACTCTACTGTAATTAATGGATAAAATATGATGTTGACCACTTCCCGACTAAGAACTCTGCTGAAAGAAAACTCACTGGCATCCCTGCAAGAGTCCTTTCAGCACACGCTAAAAAAACACCCCAGCGATCATGAAGCGCGCAGAGCGCTGGCCTCCCTCTGGTGCATTGAAGAAGACTGGGATAAAGCGCTGCTGCAAGCCGACACGCTGGTTAAGCTCGAAGATGCCATGAGCAACCAGGGCGAACTGCTGAAAAACCTGATTCTGAGCGAAATGATGCGCAAAAAAGTGCTGGCAGGAGAGCGAAAAGCCAGCCAGCTTGAAGAGACATCGCCAGCCTGGCTGGCGTTGCTGCATCAGGCCAATCAGGCCTGTTTCCGCGAAGAGCACGAAAAAGCGGATGAACTTCGTTTTCAGGCATTCGAACTTGCGCCCGTCACTTCAGGGCAGAGCGAAAAGCTTGGTGCTTTCGAGTGGATCGCCGATGGCGATGGCCGTCTGGGACCTGTTTGCGAATTTATTTGCGCTGGAGGCTACCGCTGGGTGCCCTTCGAGCACATTCGCTCGCTGACGGTTGGCGCGCCGCAGTCGTTGCTCGACCTGCTGTGGATCCCCGCCACGCTCGATACTGGTGCACGCAAATGGAACGGCTATCTTCCGGCCCGCTACCCGGGCACGGCGCAGAGCCAAAGTATGAAACTGGGTGATGAGACGCACTGGCATCAACAGAGCCTGATGCTGACCATAGGCGAAGGGCGAAAAATGTGGGTCACCGAACAAGATGAATTCTCCATCATGGAGAGCGGCAAACTCACTTTTGATGTCGATGAATCGCGATGAACGAGAAACAGCAGTACCTGCCAACGCTGCTCAATCGCCTGCTGGACGATGAACCTAAAAAACAGCATGAGGCTTTCGACAGCGCCTTTTACGATGCCAGAACGCTGCGGCGTCTGGTGCAAAGAGATCTGGCGACGCTCCTGAACTGCAATAACATCGAGCGTGAACTGGATCCCGTCAGGCACTGCCACATTGCCGGCACGGTGGTGAATTATGGCATCACTCCGCTGCCCGGGTTACCCGTCGCACTGAATAACTGGCAAGCAATGGAAAAAAACATTCGTGATGCCATTTTGCGTTTCGAACCCCGGATCATTCCGCAGTCGTTAATCGTGCAGATCCTTCAGGAGAAAGATAAGTCCTTTCGCAGCACCCATATGGTATTTGAGATCCGCGGTCTGATCTATTGGGAGCCGCACCCTGTCGATCTGTGCCTGAACGGCAGCTACGACCGCGAATGTGAAAGGATCGAGTTCTCTGGTGTGCAGTCATAACACCTGACGAATTGCGTCACAGTCCGAGCGCTGCTCATATTATGCTCATTGGAAAAGGTATCGATTTGTGAAAGTACTTTACATAGGTAGTGGCTTATCAGCACAGCAAGCCACAGATGAAATTTATACTGATCATATTAAAGTTTGCCTGAATAATGCCTGGCGGATTTATCCTAATCAGCCGTTTGATTACTGGATACATCCAAACGACTTTCCAGTTGAAAATTATCCTCAGGTCAAAAACTTTCATACGGAAATTAGCCATCAGGTTTATTCTCACGTCTTATATGAAGGGGCCGATAAAATCGGTTTTGGCGATATCACCGGGTTTGATCTGGAAAGAAAGATTGGCTACACCTCTTTCTTTCAGGGGCTGTACTGGATAATGCTGGCTCTGGCACCGACGCAGATTGGCCTTCTTGGATTTGATCATGACTACAATCAGAATAAAGTACAGAAATGGCGGGCAGACAATATGCCGCAAATCGGCAATAACTTTAATCATAAAACGGAAAAAACGCTGAAAGAGTGGGCAAACAATTATTTTTCCGGACTTGCAACGGATGCATTTTATGGGCACGGAACCCCGGACCCTCTGCGCTTTGGAGCACACTATCTGGAGCAAAAAATGTATATTGCCGCAGCGACAGCGAAAAAGTTAGGGATCGTCGTGCTGAATTATTCACAGCGCCCTTCCCCTTTCAGGATCTTCGAACGCGGTCAGCCCTGAAGGTAACCGAGGTTCATCGCCCAGACGATGAACCTCACAACGCAGATTACCCCTGCTCACCCATCATCTGCTTTACCAGCTCAACACAGCGCAGGAAACGGGCGTCGTAGTCCGACTCTTCCACATGAACAAATTCAATGTTGTTCTCGTGGAGCATCTCTTCCAGCATGGTCTGGAACGCTTTCCTGTCCACAGAGCTGCCGAGGCTGCGCAGGCCATCGGCGACCCACGGCGTGTTGTTTTCCAGCAGGATAACCAGGTCAAAGCGATACTCGTCGATCAGCGCCTGCACGAACGGATGCTCACGCCCTTCGTACTTTTTACAAAACGCCTGCGTGGTGACGAAATCGGTATCAATGAACGCCACCTTATTCGCATATTTCACCGCAAAATCAATGTACTGTGCATGGCCCAGCGCGATTTTGTCGTAATCTGAATACTGCAACGCCATCTCATCGCCACCGAGATGAGAGAAGACGTAATCCCGCCCGTACTCCCACGCACTGGTGGTGTTGAAGATGTTCGCCAGTTTGTTCACCAGCGTTGACTTCCCGCTGGACTCACCGCCCAGAATGGCCACGGTACGCACGAAGAATGGCTTCACCTCAGTCGGAATGTATTCCCAGTAGCGGGAGGGGTTTTCACGAATTTGCGCGCCGCTGATATTCATAAACGTACGCTGAGGATCGATAAGCACCGTTTCGATGCCCAAATGCTGACGGAACTGCGGCGCATCAGCCTCTTCGGAGGTATAGATCCAATTTGGCTGGATCCCCTTCTCTTCCATAAACGCATTGATACCGTTACTCCACACGTCCCAACCGTGCGGGTACGGCTCCATGCCCTCTTCGTTAAAGGCATGAATACGAATGTTTTTCTGGTATTTGAAGGTTTGCAGCAGCCAGCGCAGGCGATCGGACACCGTCGGCTGTTGCGACATCGCGCTGTCTTCGAACAGTGCTCGGTCACGCGTGTCGTCGTAACCCATGATGATATGCAGTTCATCCACCTGGCTACAGGCGCGTTGGATCAGATAAATATGCCCGGTGTGCAGTGGGTAAAACTTACCGAACACCACGCCGACATTCTTCTGCTGGCGAGGAAACTCCAGCCCAAGAAAACGGTGCAGCGCTTCTAATTTCTGCGCGCTCGGGCTTTTGATTTTGGCGTTCAGTAACTGGCTCAGATAGCCCTTGGTCATCCCGCTGGCGTCCGCCACCTGCTGCAACGTGCAGCCTTTCTGACGGATAGCGGTTTTGATGTAATCGAATGATGACAAAGGAGCCTCCTGCCTGGTTGAGTTGCCCGGTGGCGCTTCGCTAACCGGGCCTACGATAACGCAATAACGACGAGGAATAATTATAAGTCGTCAAAGACGTTTAATGCATCGGAAAGCTTTTTAACCCCGAAAACCTTCATGCCTTCCGGCAGTTTTTTCGGCACATTGGCCGCAGGAACAATGGCTCGCTTAAAGCCGTGTTTCGCCGCTTCGGAGATACGTTCCTGGCCGCTCGGCACCGGGCGAATCTCCCCGGCAAGCCCGACTTCGCCAAACACCACTAAATCCTGCGGCAAAGCGCGATTTCGCAAGCTGGACACCATCGCCAGCAGCAATGCCAGATCCGCACTGGTTTCAGCCACTTTCACGCCGCCAACCACGTTCACGAAGACGTCCTGATCCGCCATCTGCAAACCGCCGTGGCGATGCAGCACCGCCAGCAGGATAGCCAGACGGTTTTGCTCCAGCCCAACGGCCACACGGCGTGGGTTAGACATCATCGATTGGTCGACCAAGGCCTGAATCTCGACCAGCAGCGGACGCGTGCCTTCCCAGACCACCATCACCGAACTGCCCGGCGTGATTTCATCACCACGGCTCAGGAAAATAGCGGAAGGGTTGCTCACTTCGCGCAGGCCCTGCTCTGTCATCGCGAAGACGCCAAGCTCATTCACCGCACCGAAACGGTTCTTATGGCTGCGTAAGGTACGGAAACGGGAATCGGCGTCGCCATCCAGCATCACCGAACAGTCAATGCAGTGTTCCAGCACCTTCGGGCCAGCGAGAGAACCGTCTTTGGTGACGTGACCGACCATGATGATCGCCACACCGCGCGTTTTCGCAAAACGGGTGAGATAAGCCGCAGATTCACGCACCTGAGCCACGCTGCCCGGCGAAGACTGCACGTCCGCCATGTGCATCACCTGAATGGAGTCGATAACCATCAGCTTCGGCTGCTCTTCATCGGCAATCGCGCAGATTTGCTCGATGCCCGTTTCAGACAGCATATTCAGGTTGGTGGCTGGCAAGCCAAGGCGGTGAGCGCGCATCGCAACCTGCTGCAACGACTCTTCACCGGTGACGTACAGGGTTTTCATCTGTTCCGCGAGCTTGCACAGGGTTTGCAGCAGCAGCGTTGATTTACCCGCGCCTGGGTTACCGCCAATCAGGATGGCACTTCCCGGCACCACACCGCCGCCGAGCACGCGGTCGAATTCTTTAAATCCGGTAGAAAAACGCGGCAGCTCTTCCAGGCTTATCTCAGAAAGTTTCTGTACTCTTGAGACGCCCGCGCTGCCAGCATAACCACTCAGACGCTCATTTCGAGCCACAACAGGTGATGCGGCGATGCGCATTTCAGTAATCGTGTTCCAGGCATGACAGGCACTGCATTGCCCCTGCCAGCGCGGATAATCCGCGCCACACTCGTTACAGACAAACGCGCGTTTTGGTGCTTTCGCCACATTAACCTCTTATTACTTTTGGTTCAGGCTGCCAGACAGGATACAGAACACGCCCATCAGGTCAGCATGCCGAATGGTGACTTCCGTCTGCTCATTCACTTTAGGTTTGGCATGATAGGCGATCCCAAGCCCAGCGGCTTTGATCATCGGCAGGTCGTTGGCTCCATCGCCAATCGCCACAGTCTGGGCCGCAGGAATTTCATAGGTTTCAGCAAGTCGCTTCAGGGTACTGGCTTTGTACTCCGCATCGACGATATCGCCGATAACATTGCCAGTCAGCACGCCATCGCGGATTTCAAGCTCATTCGCCACCGCGGCTGTCAGACGCAATTTGTCTTTCAGATAGTCTGCAAAAAACGTGAAACCACCCGAAGCAATGGCCACTTTCCAGCCCAGCGTTTCGAGTTTTAACACCAGCGAAGTCAGGCCCGGCATTAACGGCAACGTATCACGTACCTGACGCAGAATATTGGCATCAGCCCCTTTCAGGGTCGCTACGCGCTGCCGCAAGCTGGCGGTGAAATCAAGCTCGCCGCGCATCGCGCGTTCTGTCACTTCGGAGACCAGTTCCCCAGTACCCGCGAGCTTTGCGATTTCATCAATGCATTCAATCTGGATAGCCGTAGAATCCATATCCATCACCAACAGCCCAGGTGTGCGCAGGTGTGGGATTTTGCCAAGCGGTGCAACGTCCAGGCAGGCATCATGTGCCAGACGGGTGGCGCGCGGCGTCAGCGATCCTGCAAGGCGGATAACCTGATAATCCTCAACGCACCAGGCAGCAACAATCACCATGGCCGCGCCCAGCTTATGCTGATAATCGGTCAGGCGTTGTTTATCGAGGTGGCGGCCATACAGCAGCCATCCGCTGCGTCCGGCGTGGTAATCCAGCGGCATCACTTCATCGCCACTGAGTGACAGCGGCAATCCTGGCCACAGGGAAACATCGTCGGGCAAATCGCACCAGGTCAGACTGTTCGGCATTACAGCTCCAGTAATCCAGATTCTCGGCAGGAAAATAACGCATGAGGCTACCTTGTATCCAGCGCTTCTGGCAACATTAAGCTGCAAATTTTCAAAGGTGGAATATGGTTCGCGCAAAACTGAAATTTCGGCTGCATCGCGCCGTGATCGTTCTAATCTGTCTCGCCCTGCTGGTCGCCCTGATGCAGGGCGCGTCCTGGTTCAGCCAAAACCACCAGCGGCAGCGAAATCCACAGATGGAAGAGCTGGCTCGCTCATTGGCCCATCAGGTCACACTGAACCTCGCACCCTACATGCATTCAGAAACGCCTGATGAGAAAAAGATTAATCAATTGCTCCAGCAGCTCACCACCAACAGCCGCTTGCTGGATGCCAGCGTCTACGATGAACAGGGCGATTTGATTACCCACGCGGGCGAAAGTGTGGACGTCCGTGACAGACTGGCGCTGGACGGCAAAAAAGCCGGGGGCTATTTCAACCAGCAACTGGTGGAACCTATTCAGGGGAAGAATGAGCCTCTGGGCTATCTGCGCCTGACGCTGGACACCCACACGCTGCCGACGGAAGCCAAACAGGTGGATAACACCACCAACATTCTGCGCCTTATGTTGTTGCTTTCGCTGGCAATCGGCGTCGTGCTGACGCGTACCCTGCTGCAGGGCAAGCGCACGCGTTGGCAGCAATCACCCTTCCTGCTGACCGCCAATAAATCGGTGCCGGAAGAGGATGAGGGCGAGAAGCAGGATAAGTGATAAATTAAGTGAATCATTCAGGAAAGGAAATCTGTTATGTCGACGCTGCGTCTGCTTCTCTCTGATTCATACGATCCGTGGTTTAACCTGTTCTGCAACAAGGGTGCGAATCACTTTTGACGGATTTTCCCGATCAGGAAAAAGAGCTGAAAGCACTTTCCGCGTGGATTGCTCAGGCCGTTCGGTAATCAGGCGAGCCGGTCAATCACCGGCTCTACCGCCACTAATTCCTTTTGCATCTCTTTCGCTATCTGCCTGAACGCGGCGCTGATTCTGGCATCATCTGCAATCTGCTGCCAGAAAAGTGTGGCCTGTTCAAAGGCAAACAGCCATGCCCCGCGACTGACTAATGGCTCAATTTTCAACGCCATGCTTTCCTCCCGCATCGCCCCAGCGCTGGTTGGCGCAAAGGCCATCGGCAGCATGTCATACACGGGCGTTAATAAAAGCGGCGCGTCCGAAAGATAAAATGACAGGTTCCCCGCGTGCATGTCGCTGTTGGCGATGAGTCGCCCGAACGCCCAAGTCTTTTCCACGCTCTGCGCGGTTGCAGGAGTGACTTGTTTTTGCTTCTCAAGCCCGGCAACAGTTTGCGGCCACTGGCTGGTTGAAGGGCCAAATTCACTTTGCACCGCTTCAAGTGAGACCAGAGCCCGACGTCCAACGACCCCTTCACAGTCAAAACGGCGAGATTCGAGAAAAACCTGCCCAGCCTCGCTACGCAACACCTGCGCCTGGCTGGCCGCTATTCCGGCATTCCTCAGGACTTCAAGCGCAACGGATTCCGCTATCAGCAGATCAGCCCATCGCTGGGTGACAGCACCTGGCTGGGGAGCGGTGAATTTCACCAGCATTTGCACAGGCTGCGAATCTCGTTCTGCAAGGCAGGTAAATTTTGGCTGTTCGCCGCCCGCAGAAGAACCGACCACTTCACCCGCCAGTGCATCCCGGGCAAGTTCGGTATAGGCACGAATCTTTTCTTCTTCAGGAATGGGCGTCGGTTCGGTGGCTTGCAGCCATTGCTGGTAACCTGTTTCCCCTATCAGCCATCCGCCCTGATTTTCGCCGCTGAAAAGCGAGAGAGCGAAAAGAATATCGTCCTCCTGCCATAAGCGAATATCTTCCGGCAGTGCCAGTTGAGCCGCAAGCCTACGACCCCAGGCTCGGCCGATAAACCCCTGCGGACGCAGATCGTTGAGATACCAGGGCAGCCCGGAAAACCACTGCCATTCCCCGTTATTCAGCGCAATCAGGCAGCTCCCTCGCGGCCAGCAGGGCGTTAGTAAGCCAAACGTCCACGCTTTACCTGCGTCATCTACCTGCCATAAAGGAAATTCGCTGATGCCTCGCACTGGGCGGCGGAGCGCATAACGTGTGGCGCGCGCACGACCAAACTGCACCACGTGTTCTTCAGCAGTGGCCAGGCGTGAAAACGTGGCCTGACTGATGTTCAGGTGATTCCTGAGCTCAGGGGCAGAGCGTGGGCCTTGCAATAGCAGATCGGTGAATGCGCTCATCGGTGAATAGATTCATGAATAGATACTTGAATACATTTATAGCGTTAATTCGAGGAAAACTAAAGAAACTTAGAAAAAACAAAGAAAAATTAGAATAGATATTTTTGGGAAAACCGGGCAGTCAGCGCCGCCCGGTTGAGCACAACACTTACTCTTTATCGCCCAGCAGAACGGATTCCAGCGCGATTTTGATCATGTCGTTGAAGGTGGTCTGACGCTCAGCGGCAGTGGTCTGCTCGTGAGTACGGATGTGGTCAGACACGGTGCAGATGGTCAGCGCTTTGGCACCGAATTCAGCCGCAACACCGTAGATACCCGCCGCTTCCATTTCCACGCCCAGAATGCCGTACTTCTCCATCACGTCGAACATTTCGCCGTCCGGGGAGTAGAACAGGTCTGCAGAGAAGAGGTTACCGACGCGCGCATCAACGCCCAGCGCTTTCGCGGCATCAACGGCGTTGCGTACCATGTCAAAGTCAGCAATAGCGGAGAAATCGTGATCTTTGAAACGGATACGGTTGACTTTGGAATCGGTGCAGGCACCCATGCCGATAACCACGTCGCGCAGTTTCACGTCCATACGCACAGCGCCACAGGAGCCAACGCGGATGATTTTCTTCACGCCAAAGTCAGTGATCAGCTCTTTGGTGTAGATGGAGCAGGATGGGATGCCCATGCCGTGGCCCATGACGGAAATCTTGCGGCCTTTATAGGTGCCGGTGAAACCCAGCATGCCGCGCACGTTGTTCACTTCACGGACGTCTTCGAGGAAAGTTTCTGCGATATGCTTCGCACGCAGCGGATCGCCCGGCATCAGTACGACGTCTGCGAAATCACCCATTTCTGCGTTAATGTGTGGGGTTGCCATCTTTTATTCCCTTTTCTGGTTTTGCCGGGTGGCGCTTTGGCTTACCCGGCCTACGAGGCTGTAGGCCCGGCAAGCTTCGCGCCGCCGGGCAATGTCATCAGAACATGGCTTTGCCATATTCCATATCAGAGGTGCCAAAATACTTCGCCAGCGTCTGACCGATATCCGCGAAGGTTTCACGGTGTCCAAGCGAGCCCGCTTTCACTTTCGGGCCGTACACCAATACCGGAATGTGTTCACGGGTGTGGTCGGTACCGGTCCAGGTTGGGTCACAACCGTGGTCTGCGGTGAGGATAATGATGTCATCTTCACCCACCAGTTCCAGCAGTTCTGGCAAACGGCGGTCGAACAGTTCCAGACCAGCCGCATAACCTGCGACATCGCGGCGGTGACCCCAGGAGGAGTCGAAATCGACGAAGTTAGTGAAGACGATAGTGTTATCACCCGCTTCTTTCATCTCTTTCACGGTCGCATCAAACAACGCATCCAGGCCCGTTGCTTTCACTTTTTTGGTGATGCCGCAGTTCGCGTAGATGTCCGCGATTTTACCTACGGAAACCACGTGACCGCCTTTCTCATCAACCAGTTTTTGCAGCACGGTAGGTGCTGGCGGCTCAACGGCCAGGTCGTGACGGTTACCGGTACGCTCGAAGCTGCCTGCTTTGTCGCCGATGAACGGACGCGCAATCACGCGGCCAATGTTATAGCCGCCTTCGGTCAGCTCTTCGCGCGCGATTTCGCACAGCTCATACAGCTTATCCAGACCGTAAGTGCCTTCATGGCAAGCAATCTGGAACACGGAGTCAGCAGAGGTGTAGAAAATCGGCTTACCGGTTTTCATGTGCTCTTCGCCCAGTTCGTCCAGAATGACGGTACCGGAAGAGTGGCAGTTCCCCAGATAACCCGGCAGATTAGCGCGTTTCACCAGCTTATCGAGCAGCTCCTGCGGGAAGCTGTTGTGATGCTCCGGGAAGTAGCCCCAGTCGAACAGCACAGGCACACCGGCAATTTCCCAGTGTCCGGACGGGGTGTCTTTGCCGGAAGACAGCTCATGTGCCCAGGCGTACGCGCCAGTCACTTCAGCGTTGCCGTCCATACCAGCAGCAACCTTACCGGTTGAACCTTCGTGAGCTTTCACGAGGCCCAGACGAGTCAGATTTGGCAGGGTCAGCGGGCCTTTACGGCCTTTGTCCGCTTCCCCTTTTGCACAGGCTTCAGCGATGTGGCCCATGGTGTCTGCGCCCACGTCACCAAAGCGTTCTGCATCTTCAGTAGCACCGATGCCGAAGGAGTCCAGCACCATAATAAATGCACGTTTCATATTGTTCTCCGTACCTTGTGCTCTCTATAAAAAAGCGATCAGATCAGTATACCGCTATTCGGTAATTCGACGATAGACCGTTGGTGTTTCTTTCGGCGCGGCGTCGTTCAGTTTAATTGCCGCTTTCACCGCTTTCGCTGCTTCCTGCCAGCTGGCTTCGTCTTTCGCGTGGATCACCGCCAGCGGACGTTGGCCATCAACGCTGTCGCCCAGACGTGTCATATCCGTGAAGCCAACACTGTAGTCGAGCGCATCCGAGGCCTGACGACGACCGCCGCCCATTGCCACAACGGCCATGCCCAACGCGCGAGTGTCCATCGCGGAAACATATCCTTCCGTATCGGCGTAAACAGCTTTGCTGAGCATCGCGGTCGGCAGGTATTTCGCGTAGTTTTCGACGAAATCTGTTGGCCCTTTCTGCGCAGCCACCATGCGGCCGAAGACTTCCGCCGCTTTGCCGTTATCCAGCACCGCCTGAAGTTTCACGCGTGCTTCAGCTTCGTCTTTCGCCAGACGACCGGAAATCAGCATTTCCACACACAGCGCCATGGTCACGTCGAACAGACGCGGGTTGCGGTACTCGCCCGTCAGGAACTGCACGGCTTCGCGCACTTCCACTGCGTTACCTGCGCTGGATGCCAGCACCTGGTTCATGTCGGTGAGCAGCGCGGTAGTCCGCACGCCTGCACCGTTAGAAACACCCACGATAGCTTCAGCCAATGCTTCAGAGAGCTCATAGGTCGGCATGAATGCGCCGCTACCTACTTTCACGTCCATCACCAGCGCATCCAGCCCTTCCGCCAGCTTTTTGGCGAGGATAGAGGCGGTGATCAGCGGAATAGAATCCACTGTCGCGGTGATGTCGCGAGTGGCATAAAAACGCTTATCCGCTGGCGCGAGCGAGCTGGTCTGCCCAATTATCGCCACGCCAACGTCTTTAATAATGTCGCGGAAACGGTTGTCGTCCGGGAAGATGTCAAAGCCCGGAATCGCTTCCAGTTTGTCGAGCGTACCGCCTGTATGACCCAGACCACGGCCAGAGATCATCGGGACATAACCGCCGCAGGCAGCAACCATTGGGCCGAGCATCAGTGAAGTCACATCGCCCACGCCGCCCGTCGAATGTTTATCCACAATCGGGCCGTTCAGATTCAGGCTTTTCCAGTCGAGCACGGTCCCGGAATCCCGCATCGCCATGGTCAGCGAGACGCGCTCCGGCATGCTCATATCATGGAAGAAAATGGTCATCGCCAGGGCGGCAATCTGCCCTTCGGACACGGTGTTATCACGAATGCCGTTGATAAAGAAACGGATCTCTTCATCGCTCAGTGCGTGACCATCGCGTTTTTTACGAATAATTTCTTGTGCGAGAAACACGGTAACCCCCGAGGGAAAAATCGAAAAGCCATCGTAGCTGTAGGCCGGATAAGGCGTAGCCGCCCTCCGGCACTTAAACAATTTGCCGGGTGGCGCGATGCTTACCCGGCCTACGTCCATTAATGCGGTAAATCAGTAAGCGCTTGCGCTCTTGCCATCGCCGTGACCCAGCGCTTTCAACAGGCTTGCCAGCAGGCTGGATGCACCGAAGCGATAGTGACGAGCATCAGCCCAGTCGGCACCGAACAGCTCATCTGCAATGGCGAGGAATGCCTGAGCATCTTCAGCGGTACGCACGCCACCAGCCGGTTTAAAACCAACTGTTTTAGACACGCCCATATCGCGAATCACTTCCATCATGATGCGAGCGCTTTCCGGCGTCGCATTTACTGGCACTTTACCGGTAGAGGTTTTGATGAAGTCTGCGCCGGCTTTGATGGAAATTTCAGAGGCTTTGCGAATCAGCGCTTCTTCTTTCAGCTCACCGGTTTCGATGATCACTTTCAGCAGCACGTTAGCGGCTGCACACGCATCTTTACAGGCTTTAACCAGATCGAAACCGACCTGCTCGTTACCGGCGATCAGCGCACGGTAAGGGAACACCACGTCAACTTCGTCCGCGCCATAAGCGATAGCTGCTTTGGTTTCTGCCAGCGCAATGTCGATGTCGTCGTTGCCGTGTGGGAAGTTGGTGACGGTTGCAATGCGCACATCCGGCGTGCCCTGCGCTTTCAGGGTCTTACGCGCAATCGGAATAAAACGCGGGTAAATGCAGACTGCTGCGGTGTTACCCACCGGGGTTTTGGCCTGATGGCACAGCGCGATCACTTTCGCATCGGTGTCATCGTCGTTCAGGGTAGTCAGGTCCATCAGTTTTAACGCGCGCAGGCTGCTTGCAGTTAACTCAGTCATGTTATCTCCGGTGTTGAATTTTTACCTTGCGGGTCTGTGACTATTTTAACACCGACCCACGGTTGCACATCGATCCTCATCACAGTTAATGAAACATGCATGCATATTTGCATCACCATAATGAGAGTTAAATCACTCTTTATCACTGCACGAGCGGGACGGGATCAAAAGCCTGTCCGCTGCTTTTCTCTACAATGCCCTCATCGCCAACGCGTCTGAGGATCTTCTATGTCTGACTCATTTGAACAACGTTGCCAGAACATTGTGACAAGCCAAACCCTAAGCCCGGAACAGAAACGCCATTTCCTGGCCCTTGAAGCTGAAAATGCACTGCCCTACCCGGCCTTACCGCAGAGTGCTCAAGCGGCGCTGGATGAAGGCGTGATTTGCGATATGTTTGAAGGACATGCGCCTTTCAAACCTCGCTATGTCTTACCCGACTACGCGCGTTTCCTGGCTCAAGGCTCGCAATGGCTGGAGCTTGAAGGCGCAAAAGATCTGGATGACGCGCTCTCGCTGCTGACGATCCTTTTCCACCATGTCCCTTCCGTCACCTCGATGCCGGTTTATCTGGGCCATCTGGATCAGATCCTTTTGCCGTATGTTAAAATTATAACACAAGAAGACATCGATATCCGCATAAAACGTTTCTGGCGCTACCTCGACAGAGTCCTGCCAGACGCCTTTACCCATGTGAATATCGGCCCGCAGGATACGCCAGTAACACGCGCCATTTTACGTGCAGATGCTGAACTCAAGCAGGTTGCGCCAAACCTGACCTTTATCTACGATCCCGATCTCACGCCAGAAGATCTGCTGCTGGAGGTGAGTAAAAACATCTGTGAATGCAGTAAGCCGCACATCGCTAACGGGCCAGTGAATGATAAAATATTCACAAAAAACCACTACGGCATTGTCAGTTGTTACAACTCGCTGCCGCTGGCCGGAGGGGGCAGCACGCTGGTACGCCTCAATCTGAAAGAAGTAGCGAAACGCAGTGCCTCAACGGAAGACTTCTTTAACGTCCAGCTTCCACACTATTGCCGCCAGCAAATCAGCATTATTGATGCACGCTGTTCGTTCCTTTATGAGCACTCTCACTTCTTTGAGAATAGCTTCCTGGTGGCGGAAGGGCTGATTGACCCGCAGCGTTTTGCGCCAATGTTCGGCATTTATGCCCTCGCAGAAGCCGTGAATGAACTGTGCGAGAAAACGAACAGCGCGGCACGCTACGGTAATGATGAAGAAGCGAATGCCCTCGGCTGGCGCATCAGTGCGTGGCTTGCAGAGTTCGTTGAAAACACGCCGGTGAAATATGGCTGGCAGCAGCGCGCGTTGCTGCATGCACAATCCGGTATCAGTTCCGACAGTGGCACCACGCCGGGCGCGCGAATTCCTTACGGCAGTGAACCTGATCCGGTCAGCCACCTGCTCACCGTTGCGCCGCACCATGCGTATTATCCCTCTGGCATCAGCGACATTCTGACGCTCGATGAAACCATTAAACGCAATCCGCAGGCTGTCATGCAGTTGTGCCTGGGCGCTTTTGCATCCGGGATGCGCGAGTTTTCCGCCAACGTCAGCGGCAACGATCTGGTTCGCGTCACGGGGTACATGGTGCGGTTATCCGATCTGGAAAAATACCGTGCCGAAGGTTCGCGCACCAATACCACCTGGCTTGGCGAAGAAGCTGCACGCAACACCCGCATTCTGGAACGTCAGCCAAGAGTAGTGAGCCATGAGCAGCAGATGCGCTTTAGTCAGTAACGTCATCCCCTTCTCCTGCGTCGACGGCCCCGGCAGCCGTCTGACGCTGTTTTTACAGGGCTGCAATCTGCGTTGTAAAAACTGCCACAATCCGTGGACGATGGGGCGCTGCAACGACTGCGGAGACTGCGCAGTGCATTGCCCGCACGACGCACTTACGTTTCAGGCGGGTCGAGTGTACTGGCAGGAAGCGAACTGCCAGCAGTGCGACACCTGCCTGAACATGTGCCCACAGCACGCCACGCCGATGGCACAAACCCTGTCCGTGGAAGATGTCCTGAAGCAGATTTCACGCGCGGCCCCGTTTATCGAAGGGATTACCGTCAGCGGCGGTGAAGCCACGACTCAGTTGCCGTTTATCTGTGAACTGTTTGCCGCGCTGAAAGCCACGCCTGCGTTGCGCCATCTCACCTGTCTGGTGGACAGCAATGGCGAGCTTGGCATAAGCGGTTGGGAAAAACTTAAACCACACTGCGATGGCGTGATGGTGGATTTGAAAGCCTGGGAGGACAGCACTCATCTGGCACTGACCGGGCGAGGAAATGGGCGAATCAAAGAGAGCATTCGCTGGCTGGCGAAACAGAACCTTCTGGCTGAATTGCGCCTGTTGGTTATCCCGGAACACACCGATTATCTGCGTTTTATCGAGCCGTTAAGCCTGTTTATTCGGGGGCTGGGGGAACTGCCGATACGGCTGAATGCGTTTCATGCTCAGGGTGTTTATGGCGAAGCGAAAGGCTGGCGAAGCGCCTGTGCAGAAGATGTGGAACCTCTGGCACAGGCGCTGAAGGTGCGGGGGATAAGCAACGTTATCCTCCCGGCACTTTACTTATAGCGCAAGGAACACGCCGGCGATGGTGGCGCTCATCAGGTTAGAGAGCGTCCCTGCCGCAACGGCTTTCAGGCCAAGCTGCGCGATATCATGACGACGATTCGGTGCCATGCTGCCCAGGCCGCCAATCAGGATGGCAATGGACGACAGGTTGGCAAAGCCACACAGCGCGAAGGAGATGATCGCTTTAGTGTGAGCAGAAATCACCTGCAGGCCAGCCGCAGCAACCACCGCGTCTTCTTTCAGGTATTCACCGAAGTTCATGTACGCCACAAATTCGTTGATGATCAGCTTCTGGCCGATAAACGAGCCCGCAACGTTTGCTTCACTCCACGGCACACCAATCACCCACGCCAGCGGGGAGAACACCCAGCCGAGGATCAACTGCATAGAGAGCTGTGGATAATCGAACCAGCCACCGATTCCGGACAGAATGCCGTTCAGCAACGCGATCAGCGCCACAAACGCCAGCAACATTGCACCGACGTTCAGCGCCAGTTGCATACCGGAAGCCGCACCAGAAGCCGCCGCATCCAGCACGTTGGAAGGCCTGTCGATATCCGGATTCTGTTTTTCCAGATCCGGGGAATCGCTTGGGGTTTCCGTTTCAGGCAGGATGATTTTCGCAAACAGCAGACCACCCGGTGCCGCCATAAACGACGCTGCAATCAGGTATTCCAGCGGAACGCCCATTTGCGCGTAACCCGCAAGAACAGAGCCCGCAACAGATGCCAAACCACCGCACATGACCGCGAACAGCTCAGAACGCGTCATGGTAGCGATATAAGGACGAACCACCAGTGGAGCTTCAGTCTGACCGACGAAAATGTTCGCTGTGGCAGACAGTGATTCAGTACGCGACGTTTTCAGCACGGCACGCAGACCGCCACCCAGAATACGGATAACAAACTGCATGATGCCGAGGTAGTAAAGCACCGCAATCAGTGAGGAGAAGAAGACGATAACTGGCAGAACACGCAGCGCGAAGATAAAGCCGCCGCCGCCGAAGACTTCGAACATTTTGTCAGAAACCAGGCCGCCAAACAGGAAGCTGACCCCTTCATTACCGTAGGCGATAACGTTTGCTACACCTTCCGACATAGCCAGCAGCACCTGGCGACCCGCGGGGACGTAAAGGATCAATGCGCCGATACCGATTTGAATCAGCCAGGCACCGACAACGGTACGAAGGTTGATGGCACGGCGATTACTCGACAGCAGCAAGGCGATGGCAAGCAGCACCACCATGCCAATCAAGCCCATAAGGATTTGCATACAGAGTCCCTGTGTATTGAAAGTGATAAAAGAGGAGACGAATTCAAGCCCGCCGATTATAACGATCCGTCACTATTCTGTGCGTACACGTCACACGTTTTAGGCAATAAAATGAATGTAATAATAAATTATGAGATCTACATCACTGAAATTGGCGCTAATTATAATCCCGCAAATAATTTCAATGTGTTACCAGTAAGCGTTTCGGCAATTTCATCTGGTGATTCGGAACGCAGCTCGCACAGGCATTCAAAAACACGAGCAGCTTGTTCCGGGCGATTAGGTTGCCCTTGATAACCATTAAGCGGCATATCTGGCGCATCAGTTTCCAAAAGTAATGCAGAAAGTGGCAACTGTGCCATGACATCGCGTGTTTTGCTGGCTCGCGGATAGGTTATCGTTCCGCCCACACCGATGTTGTACCCCAACTGAACGAAACGTTCCGCCTGTTGAAGGCTGCCAGAAAACCCATGAACCACACCTGTTCGCGGGAGGTTGTGGCGTTTAAGCAACATCGCCAGTTTGTCGTGCGTGCGACGTGAATGGAGGATAACTGGCAGGTCGTAACGCTTCGCCAGTTTGAATTGCGCTTCGAGGAAATAAACCTGACGGTCAAATTGAGGATCTTCACGGTAAAGATCGAGGCCGATTTCGCCAATAGCTACCAGCTTTTGCGGCTTGCTTGAGATCTGCTCTGCCAGCAACTCAAGGCTCTCCTCAGTGTGTTTTTCAATGACAATAGGATGCAGGCCAAGCGCGGCATAGAGAGGCGAATGTGTCGCGGCCAATAACAGCACACGCTCAAAACGTGACGCTTCGACCGCAGGCACGATGATTTTTTCCACGCCTGCCGCTGCTGCCTTTGCCAGACTGCCTTCGGCATCATCGACAAACGGGGGAAAATCGAAATGACAATGGGTGTCGATAAACTGGAAACTCACGCTAACCCTTCATTATCAAAGTTTGCATCGTTAGCTTGTGGTGCATTCACCAACGCGGCCGCAGATACATCGTTCGCTACTGCGGCTGGCGGCACGACCACGGGTGCAGGCGAAGCCACTCGCGGTTTGAAGCGATGCAAAGGGGGTTTCTCTGCGAGCATTTTTCCCATCGTTGCCAGGAAGTAGCGCCCACACTGCCGCCCTACGTTGTAATCCTCGAGCAAGGCCGGAAGGCGACTGCCCAGCGCCATGCTGTTGAGCGGCTTCGGCGGATAAATTTCAAGGATGCGAATTTTACCTGGCGGCGTCTCGATAAACTGCTGAATAGCGTGATACGTCTGCTCGTGATGCTGCACCAGATTCACAAACGGCTGCAGGCTACTTTCTCCAAGCCACCGTTCCATACGCTTGAACCACTGCGGGGTGTAATACATCTGCGACGGCACTGTGCGGATAACCACCACCGTTTTGGCCCCACGCTTCACCGCTTCCTGTACAGGGATTGCATCGCTCACGCCGCCGTCTAACCAGCTCACCCCATCAAGCGTTACGCCTGGCCGGTAGAAACCCGGGATCGCACTGGAAGCACGAATCTGATCCATCCACGTTTCGCGTGTCGGGGAGAAATAGCCGGGCGAGTAGTCGTCTGCTCTTGAAGCACACATGTAGAACGCTTTGCCTGCATCAAACTGGCGAGCCGCCACATCCATCGCTAAAGGCATTTTGCTGGCGGTCGCTTCGACCAGCCAGTCGAGATCGATAAGGTTGCCGCCGCGCACAAAGCGCATCGGGTCGAAGAATTCGCGAGAGGTGGTGTAGCGGGTGATGACTTTTCGGGCGTAGCCTGGCTGGTTGCACACATACGCGGAGAGGTTTTGCGCCCCGGCAGACGTGCCGAGAAAGAGATCGAAAGGGTTAAATCGCGCGCGCATGAACTCATCCAGCACGCCTGCTGTGAAAATGCCACGTTGACCACCGCCTTCACACACCAGCGCAATTTCGCCGGGCTTGAAAGGTTTTACGGCAAGCGGCGCAATATTGCCGAGCGTAACCGGAATTCGCTGTCCCACACTGCTTTCCCGTTTTTGATTGTTTTGTTACTTCACCATAACGCAGATAAGGATTGTCTTAAACTGATAAAGCCAGCCCGTTGGGTTGGGCTGGCTTTATTTTTGTTACGAAAATTTAACGTCGCTAGGGACGTCGGCGTCCCATAAACAGACTGATCAGGAACAGAATGATACCGACGATAAAGACGATTTTGGCGGCGCCCGCGGCCGTACCCGCAAGACCACCAAAGCCCAGCGCGGCGGCAATTAACGCGATAACCAGAAAGATAATGCCCCAACGAAACATACGATTCTCCTTTACCATAGTTAATGTCGACCGCTTTGATGAACGCTCAGGCACTCAAAACGACAGACTCGTGCCCCCGGCAAGCTGCCGGGGAAGTATGTCTCTACAGACTTATTTCACTTTGAGGTCGTTCTTCACACTTTTTACGCCATCAACAGCTTTGGCGATGCTTTCAGCACGGGTGCTCTGTGCTGAGGAATCGACCGTTCCCGAAAGCTGAACCACACCGTCGGTGGTTTCGACTTTCACTTTACGGGAAGGCACGATGTCGTCGGCCAGCAGTTTGGCCTTGATTTCACTGGTGGTTGCGGTGTCGCCCGCATACCCCTGCATGCTTTGGTTTTTGCTGTCACGGACGTGCAGTTTGTCGCTGACGGAGGCCACGCCTTCCACGCCTTTCGCGACGCTAACGGCTTGCTCAGCCTGAGCCTGGCTTTCAACAAAACCACTCAGGGTGACCACTTTGTCGTCGGTTTTCACCGAAATGTCCGTGCTTTTGATGGAGTCATGATCGACCAGCGCCGCTTTCACTTTCGCGGTGATGCTGCTGTCATCCATAAAGCCGCCGACTTTGTTCATCGAACTGTCGATACTTTTCCCGGCGCTGTCAGCCGTGGATTGCGCTTTATCCATAGTGGATTCTGCCAGAGCAGAACCGCTCATCAGTGCCGTACCCAGCATCACAGCCAGCAGCGTTTTGGACATGTTTTTGCTTGTCATCATCATCATCGATTCCTGTGGTTTGCTCAGAATTTGAGCTCAGGCGATCTTCATGATCGCATTGCTGTAGGGGTGAAAATCACCGCAGTCATACAGTTATTAATATCGCGATGAACGAGTACAGTGGGTTAATTCACCATGTAGCACTAATTTATTAGCCAATTAAGCCAACAAACTTGTCATCACTTTGTTAAATATAGCCAACAATTTTGAGGCCGCCCGGCCAAACGGTTAAAAAGTGACCTTTTAGGCCAGATATGCGCTCATTTAAGAACTTTCTGCAACGGAATCAACAGGCAGGAGAAAAGCGAGAGCACGGCGCAGGCCGTGCTCTGAGGAGGGATTAGTGCTCGCGGGTCTTGCGGAACTGAACGTCAGGGTAACGTTCCTGAGTCAGATTGAGGTTAACCATGGTTGGCGCGATATACGTCAGGTTATCGCCACCATCCAGCGCCAGCTGAATTTCGTTCTTGCGCTTGAATTCCTCGAACTTCTTCACATCTGAGCTTTCGACCCAACGCGCTGTCGCCACGTTAACGGATTCGTAGATAGCTTCAACGTTGTACTCGCTCTTCAGACGCGCAACCACCACGTCGAACTGCAGTACCCCGACCGCGCCCACGATCAAGTCGTTGTTGGCGATTGGGCGGAAGACCTGCACCGCGCCTTCTTCTGACAGCTGAACAAGGCCTTTCAGCAACTGTTTCTGCTTAAGCGGATCTTTCAGACGAATGCGACGGAACAGTTCAGGCGCGAAGTTCGGGATACCGGTGAACTTCATCATTTCACCCTGGGTGAAGGTGTCGCCAATCTGAATGGTGCCGTGGTTGTGCAGACCGATGATGTCGCCCGGATAGGCTTCTTCCACGTGCGAACGGTCGCCCGCCATAAAGGTCAGGGCGTCGGAAATCACGACATCTTTGCCGATACGCACCTGACGCAGCTTCATGCCTTTCTCATATTTCCCGGACACCACACGCATAAACGCCACGCGGTCGCGGTGTTTCGGGTCCATGTTGGCCTGAATCTTAAAGACGAAACCGGTGAATTTCTCATCCTTCGCTTCGACCAGACGGGTATCGGTGTTACGTGGCATTGGCGCAGGCGCCCATTCCACCAGGCCGTCCAGCATATGATCTACGCCGAAGTTACCCAAGGCGGTCCCGAAAAAGACCGGGGTAATTTCACCGGCCAGGAACAGCTCTTGATCGAACTCGTTGGAAGCACCCTGCACCAGTTCAAGCTCATCACGCAGCTGCTGCGCCAGATCTTCGCCAACGGCGGCGTCGAGATCCGGGTTGTTCAGCCCTTTAACGATGCGAACTTCCTGAATGGTGTGGCCTTTACCGGTCTGATAAAGATACGTTTCATCTTTATAAAGGTGGTACACGCCCTTGAACAGCTTACCGCAGCCAATCGGCCAGGTGATGGGCGCACAGCCAATTTTCAGCTCGCGCTCAACTTCGTCCAGCACTTCCATCGGATCGCGGATATCACGGTCGAGTTTGTTCATGAACGTCAGGATCGGCGTATCGCGCAGACGGGTGACTTCCATCAGCTTACGGGTCCTGTCTTCAACGCCTTTCGCGGCATCGATAACCATCAGACAGCAGTCAACCGCCGTCAACGTACGGTAGGTATCTTCCGAGAAGTCTTCGTGACCCGGGGTGTCCAGCAGGTTCACCAGGCAGTCGCGATACGGGAACTGCATCACCGAGGTGGTGATGGAGATCCCACGCTGTTTTTCCATCTCCATCCAGTCAGATTTTGCATGCTGGCTGGAGCCGCGGCCTTTAACTGTACCGGCGGTCTGGATAGCCTGTCCGAACAGCAGCACCTTTTCGGTGATGGTCGTTTTACCGGCATCCGGGTGAGAGATGATGGCAAAAGTGCGGCGTTTCGCCACCTCTTGCAGATAAGGAGACAACGTCATAGTCAGTTCTTCTTAAGTAAACGCGGCACTAAGCCACGCATGTTGAATACGAAAATGCGGCTATTTTACCCGTACGGGAGGGGCTGACAATCAATGTTTACACAGGAGTTGCTCCAGCTCGCCAGGCGACGTTACGGTCCAGGTGGGCTTGATGTGTTCCGGCAGCGCCTGCTGGTGTGCATTCAGCCAGCAGGTCGAGAGCCCTGCATTCATGCCGCCCAGAATATCGGACGCTGCGGTGTCGCCCACCATCAGCACGCGCGAACGATCCGGATGACCGGCCTGTTCCAGCGCGTAATCAAAAATGCGAGCGTCAGGTTTTGCCACGCCCACTTCTTCAGAAATGATCAGCAAATCAAAATGATCGCGAAGGCCGGTACGCTCAAGACGGATTTGCTGCAACGACGTAAACCCGTTGGTGATGATGCCCATCTTCACCTTGCCCTGAAGCGAATTGAGCAGCGAAACGGCACCCGGCAGCGGCGCGCAAATGTCTGCCATCGCGTTCATGAACGCGTCATTCAGGTCATCTGGTTTGACG
The DNA here is from genome assembly GCF_047713085.1 of Pantoea sp. sgz302252. Classification (NCBI taxonomy): domain Bacteria; kingdom Pseudomonadati; phylum Pseudomonadota; class Gammaproteobacteria; order Enterobacterales; family Erwiniaceae; genus Pantoea; species Pantoea sp. sgz302252. The sequence goes on along the minus strand of NZ_JBLFJW010000002.1, from coordinate 98,098 downwards.
TTCAGACGCGCAGCCCAGCTCTCAAAACGCTGATGCTGAAGCTGTAAAGACGTGATGGCGCCATTCTGGTAATCAACCCACAGAGGCTTATTCACGGCCTGATAGTCCTGGAAATCTTCCGCGGTAAACGTCACGCTATAGTCGAGAAACATCCGCTGTAAGCCGCTGAAAGAATCGAAGGTAAACAGCGTTTCATCGGCATCAAAGAAAATCCAGTCCCACATCTTCATCGTAAACCCTTGTCTTACATACTGATCGGCAGTGCCATTATGATGGCGTCTTCACGTCCTTCCGCGGTTGGATAGTAGTTGCGTCGAATCGTCGCCTCGTTGAAGCCTAAGCTTTCATACAGGGCGATGGCGGCAACGTTCGATGCCCGGACTTCCAGCCACAGCGTGACCACGCCGCGTTTTTCTACCTCGTCAATCACCTGCTCCAGCAGTTCACGGCCTAATCCACGGCGCTGAAAGGCCGGATCGACCGCAATATTGAACAGGGTTGCTTCGTCGAGCACGATTTGCGTGATGGCGAAAGCCGCCATCTCACCGTCGACCGTCAGTTGCAGGTTGAGATAACGCTCCCCTTGATTGCTGGCAAGCGTCTGTTCGCTCCACGGGAAAGCATGGGCGCGCTGTTCAATTTGCCAGGCGCGCGGTAAATCAGTCTGACTGAGGGAAGAAATCGTGTTCATGTGCGCAAATTTGTTGCCAGAGCGCAGCGCGAGCCGCGGCACTGGACTGAAGTTGTTCGAAGGCCGGACTGTCGATGTGCGCGCCTTCCAGCGCCACGGGGTCGTTTTCACCTAAGCGCCAGCTGTTACAACGCCCGCCCTGCGGCAGCATCGCAACCCTTTCCGGCGTAAGCTGAAGCACCTGGTCCGGCGTGACCGCCAGGGCACGGAGAATATCTCCGACCAGCGGTTCGGTCAGTGACGGTAGCGTTTCGGCCACCATCACCAGACGAATATGCTCAGGCAGAGAGATAGCGATTTCGCCCTGCAACACCGCGGGGCGACGCAATGACCACTGGGTAATGCCCAGTTGCTGTAGTTGCCAGTCTCGTCGGGATGTCATCGCGGGTTTCTCCTGTCTGTCAGGCGCGGAAATATAGCAAATTCGGCGAAGTTGCGCCAATAAAGCAGGGAGGCAGTCTTGTGGAATAGCCTAAATAATTCGAGTTTCAGCAAGGCGGCAAGACTGTGAGTCCCCAGGAGCTTACTTGAGTAAGTGACTGGGGTGAGCAGGCGCAGCCAACGCAGATGTAACTTGAAGTATGACGGCTATAAACGTGTATAATCGCGCCCGTCGTTAACTTAGGATTATTTTTTATGTCTGCATTATCTCCGGCAAGTGAAGTCTTGCTGCGTCACAGTGATGATTTCGAACAAAGCCGTATTCTGTTTGCCGGTGATCTGCAGGATGACCTGCCCGCTCGTCTGGACAGCGCTTCTAGCCGTGCGCATACCCAGCAATATCACCACTGGCAGGTGCTTAGCCGCCAGATGGGTGAAAACGTTCGCTTCAGCCTGACCGCCGAAGCCGCGGACGTTGCCGATTGCGATACGCTGATTTACTACTGGCCGAAAAACAAGCCGGAAGCGCTGTATCAGCTGACTAACATTTTGTCTCTGATGCCTGTCGGGACGGATATTTTTGTGGTCGGTGAAAACCGTAGCGGCGTGCGTAGTGCTGAGCAAATGCTCGCGGAATACGCGCCACTGAACAAAGTCGACAGCGCTCGCCGCTGTGGTCTGTACCATGGACGCCTCGAAAAACAGCCTGAATTTAACCCGGAAAAAGCCTGGGGCGACTATCAGCTCGACGGTCTGACTGTGAAAACCCTGCCAGGCGTGTTCAGCCGTGATGGCCTCGATGTCGGCAGTCAGCTGCTGCTGTCTACGCTGACGCCGCACACCAAAGGCAAAGTGCTGGATGTGGGCTGCGGCGCAGGCGTGCTCGCCACCGTGCTGGCAAGCCACTCGCCGAAAGTTCGTCTGACGCTGTGCGACGTAAGCGCGCCAGCGGTTGAAGCCAGCCGCGCCACCCTGGCCGCCAATGGTTTCGAAGGCGAAGTGTTTGCCAGCAACGTCTTCTCTGAGGTCACCGGCCGCTTCGATATGATTATCTCAAACCCGCCGTTCCACGATGGGTTGCAGACCAGCCTGGAAGCCACCCAGCAGTTGATTCGTGGTGCCGTGCGCCACCTGAACAGCGGCGGTGAACTGCGCATTGTCGCCAACGCATTTTTGCCTTATCCGAAAGCGCTGGATGAAATTTTTGGCTTCCACGAAGTGATTGCCCAAACCGGCCGCTTCAAAGTCTATCGCACCGTCATGACCCGCCAGGCGAAAAAGTAATCGCCCTGAAACGCCCGCAGGCCTTGCGCCCGGGCGTTTTGCTTTTCCTGCGAGTAAACGCCCACTTTTGCAACAATCAAAAACAGCAGTGCAATTAACTGTTGACGAAAGTGCGAAAACCACTAGAATGCGCCTCCGTAGTAGCGACTCTTTTCAAGAATCGATGGTATGCGAAGGTGGCGGAATTGGTAGACGCGCTAGCTTCAGGTGTTAGTGTCCTTAGGATGTGGGGGTTCGAGTCCCCCCCCTCGCACCAACTACTACAAGATATTGCTCACACTGGGCGACGGTGGCGGAATTGGTAGACGCGCTAGCTTCAGGTGTTAGTGTCCTTACGGACGTGGGGGTTCAAGTCCCCCCCCTCGCACCAACGAGGGCAATATCACGATAAGATTTCTGTGCGAAGGTGGCGGAATTGGTAGACGCGCTAGCTTCAGGTGTTAGTGTCCTTAGGATGTGGGGGTTCGAGTCCCCCCCCTCGCACCAGTCTCTTATCTCTCTTCTCTTCCCGGTTTGTCCTTTTTATCCCATCAGTTTCATATTCATCATCACCAGCATCATTCCGCTGATCAACGCGAACGCCGATGGCAACAGCACGAAGTGGCGCAATTGCCGGTGCCAGATCATCACGCAAGTCAGCAGCAAACCCAGAACAATAAGCCCTTTCCAGGTCTCGACAGAAAGACCCGCAAATCCTAAGAGTGCCAACACGCCGCCAGGAATCAACACGCCCCACCCACTGCCTAATGCTCGCTGCAACATGGTTTCATCTCTCACATTGATAATGATAACCAATATCATATGATAATTTTTATCATTTGCAAGTTGGGTGAGAAAGCCCTTTCACTCTTTACTTTCACGCGAGTGACAGTCCTGGCTGAAGGTGATAAATTGTAAGAATAATCCGAATAGATTAGTGATCCTGAACAATAGCTCGCGCGATTCGTTCCCGTGCGAATGTTGTCATTTCTGTCGATTAGTGTTTCTGTAATCCCACAATAATGAATGATTTCCTGACATGACAGCACAATCCTGGCGTTCGTTGCGTATTAAAAAATATCAATTTTCATTACGCCTGTTTTTATTTCTTAATTTAACCTCATCACTCTTTTCTATGGTCAGCCCTGTGTACCACGTGGCGGCCGTGACATTCCCTTTGCTCACCATCACCTTGGGCAGCGCGGGTTTGCTCCTGAGCCATTGGGTCTGGCGTGAAAAGAAAATCAATATTCCGGCGATTTCAATCTTGTTTGGTTGTTTATGGGCCTGGCATGTCGCCATTAAATCACCGCTGATGCACCAGCCTAATTTCAGCTATTTAGTGATTGCCTTATTAAGCGTGCTGTTTGTCGGTGCGATTGCTTTTTCCAATAATATCATCGCGTTCACCTTACATTCGTTGCCGGTTTTAACGGTTTGCCTGTTTCTCGGTGAGGGCGATCAGTGGGTCCGCATGGTCTTTTGCTTTGCCTTGCCGGTTATTGGGATAAGCATCCAGAGCGTTATCCAGAAGCGCAACGACAACTTTGCTCAAGGGCTCATGTTCAGACTGCTGGAAGAACGGCAGACGCTGAATGACCTGAGTATGCTCGACCCGCTGACCGGGCTGTATAACCGCCGCGGCCTGCAGAATCGCCTCGATACCCTGCTCTCGCTGGATGCCAGCGAGCATTACGTGTTGCTGCTTGATATCGACTACTTCAAAGCCTACAACGATCATTATGGCCACATGATGGGCGACCAGGCGCTGATTCAGGTATCAGCCGCAATCCGCGATGCCGTGCGTTCCAGGGACATTGTGACCCGCTACGGGGGCGAAGAATTTATGGTCGTGCTGACCTCAACCACCGCAGAAGCCGCATTGCAAACCGCTGAGCGCATCCGTCAGCGTGTGTACGATCTTAAAATCCCACACATGTTTAACCACAGCGTGGCAACCAATGTAACCGTCAGTATTGGGCTTGCCCCGTTGCTCGGGGAAGAGGTGGAGACGGCACTCGAACAGGCTGATAAAGCGCTTTATGAAGCCAAACATCTGGGGCGCAACAATATCCTTACCAGCGAAGTCTTAACCGGGCGTTGAAAACCTGCCGGGAAACGTAAAAACAGTTGCGATTGCGGTCACCTATAGCTAGGATTGGCAATCATTATCATTTAGATTTGCATCCAATCACAGCCATGGCATACCGTTCCGCCCCTTTCAGTGAAGAGATCATCTGGCGTGCACCGCTCATTGAGCAGGGGCCGACGCTCGCTGATGCTTTGCGCGATAAAGTGGCCGGGCATCGCCCTCACCTGCTCGATTTTATGCGGTTCAGCGAAACGCCTCCGCACAGCAGTATGACGCTCTCACAGTGGAGCCGTTTCGCTGAACTCACTTCCTTACTGGCGACCTATTCCGACCATATTTACCGCAACAACCTGACGCAGGCACGGGAAAACAAGCCTCTGCTTTCGCTGTGGGCGCAATGGTATTTCGGCCTGCAGGTTCCGGCGTTGATGCTTTCGTTACTGACGGAAGCGCGCGCACTCAATCTCTCCCCGCACCATTTTCACGTCGAGTTTCACGAAACCGGTCGTGCGGCCTGTTTCTGGGTCGATGTGCAGGAAGATCATGCCCTCACTCAGGCCTCCTCTATTGAGCGAATGGAACGTCTGGTGACGCAAGCCCTGATGCCTGTTGTCGCCACGCTGGAAGCAACGGGTGATATTCACGGGAAGCTCATCTGGAGTAATACCGGCTATCTGATTAACTGGTATCTGAATGAGATGAAGACTTTGCTGGGTGATGAGCAGGTCAATGCTTTACGCGAGCATCTGTTCTTCGCGAAGCAATTGTCGGACGGCCAGGACAACCCGCTTTGGCGAACTGTCGTCATGCGTGAAGGCGTATTAGTGCGTCGTACCTGCTGCCAGCGCTACCGCTTGCCAGACGTGCAGCAGTGCGGTGACTGCACCCTAAAATAAGCGTATTTCAGAATGCAAAAAGCCCCGGCAGCATCACGCTACCGGGGCTATTTTTTATTTCAGTTATGCAGCCTGACCCGCTTCCTCAGCGGAGCGTTGCGCTTCTTCAGCTTCCTGCGCCAGCAGCTGTTTTTCATACACTTTGAAGAACGGATAGTAGATGATGGCGGAAACACAGGCCAGCAGCAGCACCAGAATCACCGCACGGAAATCCCAGCCCAGCGCCCACGCAGCACCCACTGGCGCTGGCGCAGTCCATGGCACAACGGAGATGACGCGGCCAATCAAATCAAGCTTCATTGCCGCCCAGGCCAGCGTAGCGTTAACCATTGGGGCCAGCAGGAACGGGATAAAGAACACTGGGTTCATCACGATCGGCGTACCAAAGATAACCGGTTCGTTGATGTTAAAGATGCTCGGCACCACGCCCAGACGCCCAATCGAACGCAGGTGCGCGGACTTACTGCGCAGGTAGCAGAACACCAGACCCATAGTGGCACCGGACCCGCCGATAACAATAAAGAAGGTCCAGAAAGCTTCCATAAAGATGTGCGGCAGCGGAGCACTTTGCGCCAGCGCCGTCTGGTTCAGACCCAGGTTGGTCAGCCAGAACATCTGCAGCATCCCGGAGACAATTGCCGCGCCGTGAATACCCGCAAACCACAACAGGTGACCAATCAGCACCGCCAGCAGGATAGCCGGCAGGGAATCTGCAGCAGACACCAGCGGCTTAAACAGTGACATGATGGCCTGAGGGATCAGCATGTCGAATTGGCTCTGGATAAACAGGCTCAGCGGATAGAGCGTTAACACCACCACCAGCACCGGGATCAGCAGGTCGAAAGAGTTTTTGATCATCGGCGGCACCTGGTCGGGCAGGCGAATACCGATGTTGCGCACCTTCAGGAAGCGCATCATCTCTACGCAATAGATAGCCACCAGGATGGCGGTAAAGATCCCCGTACCGCCCAGACTGTGCACCGGCAGAGTGCCGTCTGTTTTCGGGGCAGCGACCAACAGGAAAGCCATGACCGACAGCATCGCACTCATGAAGGGATCGATCTGAGCGCTTTTCTCGTAGTGCTTGCCAAGGTTATAGGCAATGGCCGCACAGATATAAATGGACATAATGCCCATCGTCATATCGAACGGCGTCAGAATACGGCCTTCAAATTGTTTTGCCATATCCAGCCAGGCTCTTGCGAAGCCCCAGGTGGTATCTGGAGAGAACGGCGGGTAAGCGAACACCAGCAGGAACGACCCCACAATCATGAACGGCATGGCGGAGATAAAACCATCACGAATAGCCATGACGTGACGCTGGGATGAAATGCGTCCCGCAACGGGGCTAACGTAGTTTTCTACAAAACGGAATATCAAATTAAACGCGGCATGGTTAGCAGACATAGCAGCTCTCCTGACAGGCTATAGACGTAAGCACAACAACGGTTAGTGTGCCGCGATGCGCAATCCTGAACTGTGAGTTCACTACCACGCCGGGAAGTCGTCCCGGGTTGCAGTTTTTAGAGTGACATTTCATACACGGCTCTTATTTTTTTATCGATACAGAGGAAGTTACGCTCTCAGTATTAATCGCCTGCTCGTCGTTCCGCAACCGGTTACTGTAACCGGTTGCAGTGAATGTGAAGAGGATCGAGAAATCGATGAAATGCAGGGATGACGCGTACGCTTATTTACAGCATGAATGTCTTATGCCAGATTTATTTCATTTATGTCAGGAGAGAGCTATGAGTCTGCAATCCGTGCGGGAATTTTTCGCTGACCGCGCCCCCGATATCGAAATTATAGAACTTAATCAGAGTACTGCGACCGTCGCCCTTGCCGCCGCCGCCCATAATGTCCTGCCGGGGCAAATCGCCAAAACGTTGTCCCTCAAAGTGAAAAACGAAGTCATTCTGGTGGTTGCGAAAGGCGATGCCCGCCTCGACAATAAAAAGCTGAAAACCGCGTTTGGGGCGAAAGCCCGTATGCTGAGCAGCGACGAAGTGGTGACATGGACGGGGCATCCTGTCGGTGGCGTCTGCCCTTTCGGCCTGGAAAATCCGCTGACCGTTTATTGCGATATTTCGCTGAAAGCTTTCCCTGAAGTTTTACCTGCCGCAGGCGCAACGCATAGCGCCGTTCGCCTCTCTCCTGACAGACTCGCGGAGCTGGCCGAGGCGACCTGGATTGACGTTTGCCTTTAAAGCCTTGTGGCTAAAGGGGGTTGCAATGGCAGATAACGAAGGATATCTGCCGCACACAGCAGACCGGTATCATTACTGACGCCGAGTTTTGCCATCACATTAAACTTGTGCGTGCGAATCGTTTTGGTGTTTCTCTCCATTTGCACCGCAATCTCGGGGATGGAGAGCCCGGTTCCCATGTAATAAAGCAGCGTACGTTCTGTTGGACTTAATCCCACCACGCCTGCCACCACACTGCATCCCGGCTTCAGCTTACGACTCAGCAACGCTTTAGTCTGAAAAAGCAGTTCCTCTGTCGTCATTGTTTTGGCGAGCACGCCGTGAAGCAAAATCGGAGACAAATGGTGAATCAACCTGGCCTGATGGGCATTTTCTGCCAGTAAAACCCGGACAGTGCCGGGTTTTACTTTCGCCAGATGCGTAAAAAATTGGATGCATTGTTGCCGGGAGTCACGGGTATCGGCGACAGAGTAAATCGCCAAATCATAGGAAGGATGCGCAGGGTGTGCAAACCACTGATCGCTATCCCGGAATGCATGTAACTCACAAGCATGTTTAAGACCTTTATGCAGCAACTGCTGGAATCCGGCCACCGTCATTACGCAATTCTCTATGATAGCGACATGTCTTTCTGCGGTGTGATTTTCCATTGCATTGGTTCCTCCCATGCCGGAAGAAGGTTTAGCTCCTTCATACCCTGAGCTGTGTTGATCCAGGCATACATCTCCGCATTCCCTCGCAACTCCAGACGTCGCATTGCACTGTTCTTTTGGGCACTGACCGTTTTGTTGCTTTTTTTGAGCAACTTGGCTATCTGATTCACCGCCCAGCCTTTTGCCAGTAAGCGCAGCACCTGACGCTCAGACTGCGTCAACGTGGCGATTTTCCCAACGGATGACTCTGCAGGCGATGAAACAGGGCAAAGCAGCAACGTGCTGATATGGTCTATTTGGTCACTCTGCTTGCGAATGGCATTAATCAGCTGTGGAATGGGTTCCGCTTCTGACAGAAGCGTACTTGCCGGGCGCAGTAAATACTCAACGGCTAAAGGGTACGCCGCCTGACTGACCATAAAAATCCAGCGAATATTTTTATACTGATTCATCAACGCGTAATATCGCTCACAAAGAGATTTCCCCAGCAAGTGATCTGCATGCAAATCAATAATAATCAGATTTGCTTGATGCAACTGGGCTATCGTTAACGCATCAATATGTGGGTGTTTCACCACGTCATATTCAGGAAAATTTTCCTTTATGATGGTGCGAATACCGGATTGATAAACAGGTAACTTGCTAATAATCAAGCAAAGTTTACTCATGACCGCATACATAACACCTCCCTTGCATGTTGCAGATTTTTTTATGGAGATAAATCGATGCTCATTAACCACTCATTGATTAACGCATGATGAGAGCAATATGTTTTCTGTGCATAAAGCAGCAATAAATGTGAATTGAAATAACAAAAAACACACTAACACACAATAAATAAATATGCCATGCACCGCATGAATCCGGATATTAATACGTACTATGATGAATATTACTTATTGCGATTTTTCGCTTCTTTTCATATTTTCCCTGAATATTTTTGGTGATACCCCTGCATAGCGCCTGAACAAACGAGAGAAATACGCAGCATCACAAAATCACAAATAATCAAATAGTTGAGTAACGGTCATACTGGTATACTGCAGGCTCCGTTTCGTCTCACGCATTAGCCGTTGATGTAACACATTCAGTGCACTGCAATCATAAAATTCGTGGCATAAATAATTAAGATGTGTCACGGAAAAACCCATGACTTGTACGTAATCAGACAAAAGAAGATGTTCGCGATAGTGGCTTTCAATCTGGCGGGCAAACTGCCGCATCACCGAGCGCCTGCAAAATATGATGGGTGTAAATCAGCTCCGGATTCACTGTCAGCTTATCCGTTTGAAGGACATAAAAAGCGCAAAACCTGCACTTTTCAACGATCTTGCAAAAGTGTGCGGCAGTTCAAAAAACAGTCACTCGCACGGTTTCCTATCCGCCGGTTGTTTGATCTCGCCGGGCCATGGCTGACGTGGGCTTCAGGTACAACGGTGTTTTGAGCGCGGTTATCGAGGGTTTGCGGGAAGTGATGGAAGCAGAACAAGCCATACAACGAAAAGTGACGCGGCTGTGTGTTCAGTGCGCGCTGCTGCTGTTGCAGCACGGCGCAGAGAGCGCCCTGGTGGACGAACTTTCCACGCGTCTGGGTTTAACGCTGGGCATGGACAGCGTCGAAAGTGCCATCTCCTCAAACGCTATCGTGTTAACGACGCTCCACAACGGCGAGTGTCTGACGACCACACGCAAGAACAACGATCGTGGCATCAACATGCATGTGGTCACTGAAGTGCAGCACATCGTCATCATGGCGGAGCACAGGCTGCTGGATGCTAGCGGTGTGGAAAAACGCTTCGGGCAGATAAAACCTCTGCGTTACCCGCGCTGGCTGGTTGTCACGCTGGTCGGACTGTCGTGTGCTTGTTTCTGCAAACTCAATAACGGCGGTTGGGATGGCGCCTTTGTCACCTTCTGTGGCAGCACGCTGGCCATGTATATCCGCCAGGTATTGACGCACCGTTCCCTGCATCCGCAAATCAACTTCTGCATCACGGCTTTTGCGGCGACGACCGTTTCAGGCTTGATGTTACGCCTGCCTGCTTTTGCGCAAACGTCAACCGTGGCAATGGCCGCCAGCGTGCTGTTGCTGGTGCCTGGCTTTCCGTTGATCAATGCCGTCGCCGATATGTTCAAAGGCCATATCAACACCGGTCTGGCACGCTGGGCGATAGCCAGCTTGTTGACGCTCGCGACCTGCATCGGCGTGGTGATGGCCATGACGTTATGGGGGCTACGAGGATGGGCGTAATCCACTTTTTCCTGGCGCTGATTCAGGACGCGGTTCTGTCAGCCATTCCTGCCGTCGGCTTTGCGATGGTGTTTAACGTGCCGCAGCGTGCTTTGCCCTGGTGTGCGTTATTAGGTGCCATCGGCCACAGCTCAAGAATGGCGATGATGATGGCGGGCATGAACATCGAATGGGCCACGTTTATCGCCTCCCTGCTGGTTGGCAGCATCGGCATTCAGTGGTCGCGCTGGTATCTGGCGCATCCGAAAATCTTCACGGTTGCCGCGGTTATCCCCATGTTTCCGGGCATTTCGGCCTACACCGCCATGATTTCCGCCGTAAAAATCAGCCATATTGGCTACAGCGAAACGCTGATGGTGACGTTGCTGGAGAATTTCTTAAAAGCCACCTCGATTGTAGGTGCGCTATCTATTGGGCTTTCCATCCCAGGTTTATGGCTCTACCGCAAACGCCCGCGCGTGTGACTCTGCCCGGCAGAGCCTCTGCCGGGGCTCTCCTCCCGCGACGCACTCTGTGCTACTATCAGGCCATGTTCTGCCTGTCCCGTTTTATTGAGTAACTGCCATGTCTTCCAGAGTGTTAACGTCCAGTGTTATCGGCATTGATGCGCTCCTGCGCGATCCCGAGGGTGTGCTAAAAAATGCCGATAACGGTGCTATCGCGGTCTTCGCCAACAATGCTCCGGCGTTTTATGCGCTGACACCTGAACGTCTGGAACAACTGCTGGCGCTGGAAGCAAATCTGGCGCGTCCAGGCAGTGATGTCACCCTCGACGGGCAATTCTTTGATGAACCCGTGGCCGCGCCAGTTGCCGTGCCGATGGGTAAATTTCCGATGTATGCCGACTGGCGTCCCGATGAAGATTTCCAGCGTATGGCGGCACTGTGGGGCATCGCTCTGACCCAGCCCGTCACGCCAGAAGAACTGGCCGCGTTTACGGCGTACTGGCAGGCGGAAAGCAAAGTTTTCCATCACGTACAGTGGCAGCAAAAGTTAGCGCGAAGCGTGCAGATGGGCCGCGCGAGTAACGGCGGGCAACCAAGACGCGATCTCAATTCGCTTTCCGAGCCAGACAGTCAAATTCCACCCGGATTCCGAGGTTAACGATGAAAAATGTTGGTGATCTGATGCAGCGCCTGCAAAAAATGATGCCGAAACATATCGAACCGGCATTCAAAACAGGTGAAGAGCTGCTGGCCTGGCAAAAGGAGCAAGGCCAGCTTCGCTCTGCGGCGCTCGAACGTGAAAACAGAGCGATGAAAATGCAGCGCACGTTTAACCGTTCCGGCATCCGTCCGCTGCATCAAAACTGCTCATTTGATAACTATCGCGTTGAAAGCGAAGGTCAAATGAATGCGCTGTCGAAAGCTCGCCAATATGTGGAAGAGTTCGACGGCAATATCGCGAGCTTTATCTTCTCCGGCAAACCGGGCACCGGCAAAAACCATCTGGCCGCCGCCATCTGTAATGAGTTACTGCTGCGCGGTAAATCCGTGTTGATCATTACCGTGGCCGACATCATGTCAGCCATGAAGGACACCTTCAGCAACCGCGAAACCAGCGAAGAGCAACTGCTTAACGATCTGAGCAATGTTGATCTGCTGGTGATCGACGAGATTGGCGTGCAGACTGAATCCCGCTATGAAAAAGTGATCATCAACCAGATCGTCGATCGCCGCTCGTCCTCCAAACGCCCAACCGGGATGCTGACCAACAGCAATATGGACGAAATGAACAAACTGCTGGGCGAACGCGTCATGGATCGTATGCGCCTGGGCAACAGCCTGTGGGTGATCTTCAACTGGGACAGCTACCGTAGCCGCATAACCGGCAAAGAGTATTGAGACGAATCTGATCGCGCACAGCGTTATACTGAGCGGGTTTCGTTCAACAGAGTCGATCTCATGAAAACTGCTAATTACTTTCTTTGCACAGCGGCGCTGACCAGCGCCCTGCTTTCCACCAGCGTCTTTGCCGTGTCGCTCTCTGACACCCTTTCCAGCGCAGCCAGCCAGCTTAGCGGTCAAAGCGGAAGCACTCAGGGCGGCTCTTCGCTTTCATCCCTGACCAGCCTGCTCGGCAACAGCCAGTCGTTAAGCGCGGACAACATGAACAACGCCGCCGGCATCCTGCAATACTGCGCCAAGCAGAAGCTGGCTTCCGCCACTGACGCCGAAAACGTTAAAAATCAGGTGCTCGGCAAACTGGGCCTGGACACACCAACGGAGCAAAAAGCGGATACCAACTATATGGACGGGATTCAGGGTCTGCTCAATGCGCAAAACGGTCAGCAGCTCAATCTGACCACCCTGGGCAATTCTGAGTTAGGAAAACAAGTAAAAACCAAGGCTTGCGATCTGGTGCTGAAGCAAGGCGTCAATTTCCTCTCCTGATCCCCCACAAAGACCCGCCCACCGGGGCTGTGAGCGGGTTAAAAAATCGTCACTTTCCATACAAATCTGAAACACAGCACATTTTATTGACGCTACAATTGCAGCAATATTGCACTGCAATTACAGTGTAGGGTCGAAAAATGAGTCACTGGTCAACGGATGGCCAGGGTAACTGAGGATGTGCTGTGTCCGAGCTTGTTTCTGTCGCTCTGTTTCTCGCTTCTGTGGTGATCTACGCATGGAAAGCGGGCCGAAATACCTGGTGGTTCGCTTCCACCCTGACGGTGCTCGGCCTTTTTGTGGTGCTGAATCTGACGCTCTACGCCAGCGATTATTTCACCGGCGACGGCATTAATGACGCCGTGCTTTACACCCTGACCAACAGCCTGACTGGCGCGGGTGTCAGCAAATACATTCTTCCCGGCGTGGGCCTTGTGCTGGCGCTGGTGCTGGTTTTTGGCGGCCTGGGCTGGGTTCTGCGTCGCCGTCGCCATCATCCTCACCATTTCGGCTACAGCGTGCTGGCTCTGGTGCTGGCGCTCGCGTCCGTGGATGCCAGCCCGGCATTCCGCCAGATTACGGAACTGGTCAAATCCCAGTCTCGCGATGGCGATCCTGATTTTGCGGCCTATTACAAAGAGCCGTCGAAGACTATCCCTAATCCCAAGCTCAACCTGGTTTACATCTACGGCGAAAGCCTGGAACGCACCTATTTTGATGACGAGGCGTTTCCCAACCTCACGCCAGAACTGGGCAAGCTGAAAAACGAAAGTATCGATTTCAGCCACACTATGCAGCTGCCGGGCACCGATTACACCATCGCGGGCATGGTTGCGTCACAGTGTGGCATTCCGCTGTTTGCCCCCTTCGAAGGTAACGCCTCCGCGTCGGTGTCGAGCTTCTTCCCGCAGAATATCTGCCTCGGCGATATCCTGAAAAACTCCGGTTACCAGAACTATTTCGTGCAGGGCGCAAACCTGCGCTTTGCCGGAAAAGACGTGTTCCTGAAATCCCACGGCTTCGACAATTTGTACGGTTCTGAAGAGCTGAAGAGCACCGTCGCAGACCCAACGTACCGTAACGACTGGGGTTTCTACGACGATACCGTGCTTGATGAAGTGTGGAAAAAGTACGAAGCGCTGTCGACATCCGGCCAGCGTTTCTCGCTGTTCACCCTGACCGTGGACACGCACCACCCGGATGGGTTTGTCTCACGCACCTGCGACCGTAAAAAGTATGAAATCGGCGGCAAGGTGAACCAGTCGTTCAGCGCCGTCACCTGTAGCCAGGAGCACGTTGCTGCGCTTATCGAAAAAATCAAAGCCTCGCCGTATTTCAAAAACACGGTGATCGTGGTGTCTTCCGATCATCTGGCGATGAAAAACACCGCCTGGGACTATCTCAACAAACAGGATCGCAGCAACCTGTTCTTCGTGATCCGTGGCGACAAGCCGCAGCAGGAAGTGATGGCGACCAAGCGCAGCACCATGGATAACGGCGCGACGGTGCTCGATATCCTCGGCGGCGATAACTACATCGGCCTGGGCCGCAGCAGCCTGTCGGGGCAGTCGCTGGCAGAAATCTTCCTCAATATGAAAGAGAAAGTGCTGGCGTGGAAACCCGACATCATTCGTCTGTGGAACTTCCCGAAAACCATCAAGGACTTCACCATCGACGAGCAGAAAAACATGATCGCGTTTTCCGGCTCGCACTTCCGCCTGCCGCTGCTGCTGCGTGTTTCTGACAACCGCGTCGAACCGCTGCCGGAAAGCGAATACTCCGCACCACTGCGCTATCAACTGGCAGATTTCGCCCCGCGCGACAACTTCATGTGGATTGACCGTTGCTACAAGATGGGCCAGCTGTGGGCGCCGGAACTGGCGCTCTCCACGGACTGGTGTGTGTCTCAGGGCCAGCTCGGTGGGCAGCAAACCGTTCAGCACGTGGATAAAGCACAGTGGAAAGGCAAAGCCGCCTTTAAAGATACGATCATCGACATGGAACGCTACAAAGGGAATGTCGACACGCTGAAAGTGGTGGACAACGATATCCGCTACAAAGCCGACAGCTTTATTTTCAACGTCGCAGGCGCGCCAGAAGAGGTGAAGCAATTTAGCGGTATTTCACGTCCTGAAAACTGGGGGCGCTGGTCGAATGCGCAGCTCGGTAACGAAGTGAAAATTGAATACAAAGAGCCGCTACCACCGAAGTTTGATCTGGTGATCACCGCCAAAGCCTTTGGGCCGAACGCCAATAAACCGATCCCGGTTCGCGTGGGGAACAGCGAGCAGACGCTGACGCTGAGCAACGATGTCAGCACCACCACGCTGCATTTTGATAACCCCACCGGCAGCAATCTGCTGACCATTGCGCCACCGGACCCGCAGTCCACCAATGAAGGCAATATCCTCGGCCACTCGCCGCGCCAGTTGGGGATTGGGATGGTTGAAATTAAAGTGGTGAAATCAGAAGGGTAAAGCGGAATAACATCCTGATAGTCATGATGTTGTAGGCCCGGCAAGCTTTAGCGCCGCCGGGCATTTCGTCAGACGTCAGAACGTTTCCCAGTTATCACCGCCGTCCGTCACCGCGGCTTTGCGCAGCGTAGCAGGGGCTTGCGAGGACGTTTTAACGCTAGCCTGTTCACGCTTCGCCGCCAGCTGTGATTGCTGAATGCGGAACACGGCAACGGCCTGCGTCAGGCGGCTGGCTTGTTCTTCCAGCGCGGCAGCAGCGGAAGCAGACTCTTCCACCAGCGAGGCGTTCTGCTGAGTCACACGGTCCATCTCAGCCACTGCGAGGCCAACCTGGTCGATACCGCGGCTCTGCTCATCAGACGCAGAAGCGATCTCGCCCATGATGTCGGTCACGCGAGTTACCGCGTTCACAATCTCATCCATGGTTTCGCCCGCGCTTTCGACAAGCGTAGACCCCACTTCAACACGGCTAACGGAGTCTTCAATCAGGCTCTTAATCTCACGCGCTGCCTGAGCACTGCGCTGCGCAAGGTTACGCACTTCGCCAGCAACCACCGCAAATCCACGGCCCTGTTCACCTGCACGCGCGGCTTCCACCGCGGCGTTCAGAGCCAGAATATTGGTCTGGAAGGCAATGCCGTCGATAACGCTGATAATGTCGGCAATTTTCTGCGAACTGCCCGCGATATCGCGCATGGTCTGCACCACGTTATCGACCACTTTACCGCCCTTCTGCGCGGTTTCAGAAGCGCTCAACGCCAGATGGCTGGCCTGACGGGCGTTCTCGGCGTTCTGTTTCACCGTCGCCGTCAGCTCTTCCATGCTCGCCGCCGTTTCTTCCAGAGAAGCCGCCTGCTGTTCTGTACGGGAAGAGAGATCGTTGTTGCCCATCGCGATTTCGCTGGCACCGCTGTAAATGGCATCGGCACCGTTACGCACTTCGCCCACAGTACGCACCAGTTCGCCCTGCATGTGGCGCAGAGAATCCGCCAGTTGACCCATCTCGTTGCTGCCATGCACGTCGATCAGTTTGAGCAGATCGCCGCCAGCAATATGACGAATGCTTTCGATCACACGGTTAAGTGGGTTGATCAACGCTTTGTGGATCCCCGCCCAGACGCCGATGATCACCACCAGCACCGCAAGCAGGACGCTTATCAGCACCCAGATCGCCTGGTTGTAAGAGCTGCTGTTATCCGCCACCGCAACTTCATACAGATGATCGTTTTGCTGGAAATAGCTCACATACGCTTTCTCAAACCCATCCTGATAGCTCTGCGTTGGCTGATCGAAGAAGTCGTTGATCTTGCCCGCGCCCAGCAACTGGATCAGCTCCGCCAGTGCGCCATGGTAAATATTGTAGTTGCGCTTAATGTCCAGAGCCGCCGCTTCACTCTGACGAGGATCGCGTGGCTGCGCTTCATATTCCGCCCAGCGCTTCTCGGCGTCATCCAGCGATTTGCTGGCGATCTGCATCAGCTCAGCCACGGTGGCCCCGCTGCCAATGTGGTTCTGATCCATCATGTAGCGGATCCCGGCGCGGTTAAGGGTATTTCGGGTTTGCAGAAGTGAAACCCAGCTGCCATTCAGCGTGGATTGCTGCTGGCGAATGGTTTGCAGAACGGTGAAGTTTTCTTTGTCGTGCTTCAGCGCGTTAAAGAACAAGCCGCCGGATGTCAGTTGTAAAAGGCCAAATAAGACCAAAACCAGCACGAGGCTGGTGACAATTTTAATACGGTTTACCATTTTTTCTCTTTCCTGTGGGAAGTTAACAGTTTTTCGGCCTGAAAAGAGAAAACTTTAAGGAAAATGGTCTTATAAAACGTAAAAAAGGATCGGCACTGGAGGACTAATAATCAAACAATCAGCATCTTATGCTGAATATGCTGTCATTTTTTATGCACTAAATAGCAAGCGCTTCTCAAGAGAGGAAGTGGGTATCATTTTTACGCGTTACTATAAGGATAGCTTTATGATTAACCGGGACTTTGATCATCTGACTTCACTGCTGCATGTATTCTTTAACAGCGGCGACATACGCCATAAGTTCAACATCATCGACCAGAATGAGATAACAGGTTGGGAAATCTGGATGCAGATTGAGTTCTCAGCCATGCTTTCATCCACAGGCCATGAATGGTGGCGGGAACAAACATTAAGCTGTGATAAACGGAAAAACCCTCTGCGGGGCACGCTCCGAACCGATTTCCTGCTGAGGAAAAAACACTGGACTCAGGAGAGTTATATTGCTCTTGAGGTTAAACAAAATAACGATCCCACCACCTGCGTGAAAAACATGATCGCCGATCTTGAGAAAAGCGCCAAAATCAAGAGCTCGGAAATCGACTTGCGCAGCTTCTGGACGCTGGGCATTACCCGAATGATCGACAAAGAGCGACTCAATGACTTAATCGATCGTTATCTCGATGACAAATATTACCTAACAAAAGACAGATTGAAGCATGTGGTGTTAGCCCCCATCCCGGATACTCCGTTCTGCTATATCGTCATTTGATTGCCGCTCTCCTCTCAGGCACTCCTGGGAGGAGAATTCGTGATATACGTCACATTTTTTATTTGTCAGCGACTTACTTAAACCACTCACTGCCTCCTGCGACCACTCACCACCCCATACCGCCACTCACTCAGTTTCCCCACACCGCGCGCGCGAAGGTCTGGCACTATCGCCGCAGCATCAAAGCCACTACCTCGATTAAGCATTCGCATCATTTTATTCATTCTAAAAAAAACCGGGTTTTCACTATGGATATGAAAAAACTTCTCAAACATGTGCCCTGGGCCATCGTCGGGATCATCGGGGCATTTTGCCTGTCGGTGGTTGCGCTACGTCGCGGGGAGCATATCAGCGCCCTGTGGATCGTCGTCGCGTCCGTGTCGGTCTATCTGGTGGCCTATCGTTATTACAGTCTCTACATCGCCCAGAAGGTGATGAAGCTTGATGGAACCCGCGCCACACCGGCGGTTATCAACAACGATGGCCTGAACTACGTGCCGACCAACCGCTACGTGCTGTTCGGCCACCACTTTGCGGCAATTGCAGGCGCAGGTCCGTTGGTTGGCCCGGTGCTTGCTGCACAGATGGGTTATTTGCCGGGCACGCTGTGGTTGCTGGCAGGTGTTGTGCTGGCGGGTGCCGTACAGGACTTTATGGTGCTGTTTATCTCCTCGCGCCGTAACGGTTCCTCACTTGGCGAAATGGTGAAAGAAGAGATGGGCCGCGTGCCTGGCTCTATCGCGCTGTTTGGCTGCTTCCTGATCATGATCATCATCCTGGCGGTGCTGGCGCTGATCGTGGTGAAAGCCCTGGCCGAAAGCCCGTGGGGTGTATTCACCGTCTGCTCAACCGTGCCGATTGCGCTGTTCATGGGCATCTACATGCGCTTCCTTCGCCCGGGCCGCGTGGGTGAAGTGTCGGTTATCGGGATTGTGCTGCTGGTCGCTTCCATCTGGTTCGGTGGCGTCATCGCCCACGACCCATACTGGGGCCCGGCGCTGACCTTCAAAGACACCACCATCACCTTCGCACTGATTGGCTACGCGTTTGTTTCTGCGCTGCTGCCAGTGTGGCTGATTCTGGCTCCGCGCGACTACCTCGCGACCTTCCTGAAAATCGGCGTCATCGTCGGTCTGGCGCTCGGCATCGTTATCCTCAACCCGGAACTTAAAATGCCTGCGGTCACGCAGTACATCGACGGCACCGGTCCGCTGTGGAAAGGCGCGATGTTCCCGTTCCTGTTTATCACCATCGCTTGTGGTGCGGTTTCCGGTTTCCATGCGCTGATCTCCTCCGGCACCACGCCGAAGCTGCTGGCGAATGAAAAGGATGCGCGTCTGATTGGTTATGGCGCGATGCTGATGGAATCCTTCGTCGCAATCATGGCTCTGGTAGCAGCGTCCATCATCGAGCCAGGCTTGTACTTTGCGATGAACACCCCGCCAGCTGGCCTCGGCATTACCATGCCAAACCTGCACGAAATGGGCGGTGAAAACGCTGCGATGATCATGGCACAGCTGAAAGATGCCAGCATTCACGCCGCGGCAACCGTTAGCTCCTGGGGCTTCGTGATTTCGCCTGAGCAAATCATGCAAACCGCGAAAGACATCGGCGAACCGTCCGTACTGAACCGTGCCGGTGGCGCGCCAACGCTTGCCGTCGGTATCGCACACGTGTTCCACAAAGTGCTGCCGTGGGCGGACATGGGCTTCTGGTATCACTTCGGTATTCTGTTTGAAGCGCTGTTCATCCTGACAGCACTCGACGCCGGTACCCGTGCGGGCCGCTTCATGCTGCAAGACTTGCTCGGTAACTTCGTGCCGTTCCTGAAGAAAACCGACTCCTTCATCGCTGGCGTTGCGGGCACCGCGGGCTGCGTAGGTCTGTGGGGTTATCTGCTGTATCAGGGCGTTGTTGACCCACTCGGCGGCGTGAAGAGCCTGTGGCCGCTGTTCGGTATCTCTAACCAGATGCTGGCGGCTGTCGCGCTGGTGCTCGGCACCGTTGTGCTGGTGAAAATGAAACGCACCAGGTACATCTGGGTGACCGTGGTACCTGCTCTGTGGCTGCTGCTGTGCACCACCTGGGCGCTCGGCCTGAAACTGTTCAGCGCCAACCCGCAGCTGGAAGGCTTCTTCTTCATGGCTAACCAGTACAAAGACAAAATTGCCGCCGGTGGCGCAGACCTCACCGCACAGCAGATTGCTAACATGAACCATATCGTGGTGAACAACTACACCAACGCGGGTCTGAGCATTCTGTTCCTGGTGGTGGTCTACAGCATCATCTTCTACGGCATCAAAACGTGGATGAAGGCGCGTAACATCGAGGCACGCACGGACAAAGAAACCCCGTATGTCCCTGTGCCGGAAGGTGGCGTGAAGACTTCTTCGCATCATTAACAGAGCGGCGGGTGGCGCGATGCTTACCCGCCCTACACTCTCCCGTAGGCCCGGTAAGCTTAGCGCCACCGGGCATTTACTTACCAGGATGAGCAATGTTTGGTAACTTAGGGCAAGCCAAAAAATACCTGGGTCAGGCGGCAAAGATGCTGATTGGCATCCCGGACTACGACAACTACGTCGAGCACATGAAAACCAATCATCCGGATAAGCCGTACATGACCTACAACGAATTCTTCCGCGAGCGACAAGAAGCGCGCTACGGCGGCAGTGGAGAAGGCGGCATACGCTGCTGTTAAAGGAGAAAGTATGACCCCGATTGCAGTCACCCTTCTGACAGGATTCCTCGGCGCAGGCAAAACCACTCTGCTGCGTCATATTCTCAACGAACAGCACGGGTATAAAATCGCCGTCATCGAAAACGAATTTGGCGAAGTCTCCATCGACTCAGAACTGATTGGCGACCGGGCCACGCAGATCAAAACCCTGACCAACGGCTGTATCTGCTGCAGTCGCTCCAACGAACTGGAAGACGCCCTGCTGGACTTGCTCGACAGCCGCGATCGCGGGGATATCGAGTTCGACAGGCTGGTAATAGAATGCACCGGCATGGCCGATCCTGGGCCAATCGTACAAACCTTTTTCTCCCACGAGATCCTCTGCGAACGCTACCTGCTCGACGGCGTGATCGCCCTGGTCGATGCTGTTCATGCCGACGATCAAATGAATCAGTTCACCCTCGCGCAATCACAAGTGGGCTATGCAGACCGCATCCTGCTGACCAAAACCGACGTGGCGGGCGACACCGAAAAACTGCGCGAACGCCTTTCTCGCATCAACGCTCGCGCGCCTGTTTACACCGTCACCCATGGCGATATCGAACTGGCGCAACTGTTCAACACCAACGGGTTTATGCTGGAAGAGAACGTCGTACAACCGAAGCCACGTTTTCACTTTATGGGCGATAAACAGAACGACATTGCCTCTATCGTCGTCGAACTCGACTATCCGGTCGATATCAGCGACGTGTCACGAGTGATGGAAAACCTGCTGCTGTCGTTTGCCGACAAACTGCTGCGCTACAAAGGGATGCTGTGGATTGACGGCGAGCCCAACCGCCTGCTGTTCCAGGGCGTGCAACGCCTCTACAGCGCCGACTGGGACCGCCCGTGGGGCGATGAAACCCCGCACAGCGTGCTGGTGTTTATCGGTGTGCAACTGCCAGAAGAAGAGATTCGGGCGGCGTTTGCCGGGTTGAAACAGTAACGTCGCTGGGAAGTATCCCCTCTCCTCAATGAGGAGAGGATGGTGGGATAAAAGGAAGATTATTCGAAGAGTTCAGCGTGTGTGCCCAAATCGGTAAAAATGATCAGATGCCGGGCTTCATCGACTTTATAAACCAGCAGATAATCGCCGCCGATGT
This sequence comes from Pantoea sp. sgz302252, assembly GCF_047713085.1. Lineage (NCBI taxonomy): Bacteria > Pseudomonadati > Pseudomonadota > Gammaproteobacteria > Enterobacterales > Erwiniaceae > Pantoea > Pantoea sp. sgz302252. Next base: position 76,454 of record NZ_JBLFJW010000002.1, on the reverse strand, counting down.
GAAGCTCTCTGTAGCCCTGCATTTCACCACTCAGAGCGTGATCGCTATATTCAGCGGGAAGTGGCTGTCCGGAAAGAACACGCGACATGATCGAAGCGGTCTCTTTCATGTCGCGGCGACCCGCTTTGTTGTAACGTTCCCAGGCTTTTATAAACGTCTTCGTATAGTCAGATCGGTAAGGAAGAGGGGCGCGTTTAGCTTTTTCCGTCATTTAAGCTGTCCATTAGCTCATCCACACCGTCAAAACGTCCATTCTGGTGTGACATCATTTCATCCGTCTCTTTCATGGCTCTGCGTAATCGGGCTGACGGATTACGTTTCACCTCAAAAGGGATCCCCTCGTTTTGTACTATTTGTTCGGCAAACAGCCGGATGGCCGTGCTCCAGTTTAACCCGCAGCTTTCGAGCACCGAGCCCGCCCGGGCCTTCAGCTCGCTATCGATTCGCGATCGAATGACAGAATCCATCGTTTCCTCCTTTGCAGTTGTAGCTACATTGTAGCCACAAAAAACGCATCAGCCCATAGAAATGATGAAAAAAGAGCAGAACTTATCTCCCTCTCATCCGCCAGGACAGGCACTTTTTCTCCCTCTCCCCGTGGGAGAAGACCGGGGAGAGGGGGAGCAGACCGCACAGTTGTTACATCAAAGCCTCAGGCAACGTCACCACCCAAAGCTCGCTCTGCGACTCCGGTTTTTCCAGCGGCTTAATGCCTATCGACGTGGTCACAACCTGATCATCCACGGTCAATTTCCCCTGATCGTTAACCCGATAATCTTTCAGCTTTTTCCCTTCCACTGGATCTTTCAGCGCGGTCTTCACGCCGAAGTCATTATCGTTCGCCACCGCCAGCGTTTTGCTGTCGATCAGCGCCAGCCCTTCTGCTTTTTCCTGCTGCCAGCCAAGCTTACGCAGATCGACTGCCAGCGTTTTCGTCGCTAACGTGATCCCGCGCTTCGCCAGTTGATCCGCGGTATCAAACTCAGGATATTCGCCTGGTTTATCAAAGGCCGCCAGATCGCTAGCCTTGCTAAGATCAACCTTGTAGATGTTATTGCGCATCACATCGTTTTTATCGCCGCCCTGCTCAATCAGCAGAATGTGATTGTTATCCAGCGCCACGATGTCACCGATTTTGGCATCGCTGTTTTTGCTGTACACATCATCAATCGGATAGCCATACATCGCCGTTTTCCCGGTCGCCGGATCAAAGCTCACCAGACGCGTAAAAACAGCCTTTTTCTTGCTCTTGCCGTCGATATCCAGCGTGCTCTGCACCGCCGCGATAATACGGCCATCCGGCATACGCGTGATGCCTTCAAAACCACGGTTCGGCTGACGCCACTTAATGATATTCGGCAAACCGCCCGCGATAGATTTTTCGCCATCCGCCGCCTGCGGGCCATGCATTGCCAGGATCTTGCCTTTGCTGTCGATGTTAATCAGGAACGGGCCGTATTCATCGCACAGCCAAAAACCGCCCTTGCCATCCGGCGTAATGCCTTCGGTATCCAGCCCGCGATTATCACCGTTCAGTTTTTGCAGCGTGTCGCTCAGCGCCACTTCGTTAGTCGAGCCAATCACGCCGCTCTGCAACGGCAAGCCGTTGATTGGGCCTTTGTCATCATGCAAAGCACGCACGTCCGTCGCCTGCGCTTTGCCATTTTCCACACGAATGGAAAGCAGCTGCGGCGCAAAATCCGGCGTCACGAAAATCTTGGCTTCCTGCTTGCCGACATTAGGTGAATCCGCATTAGGACCACGATCCGTCACCGTCGCAAACGTCAGCGCATCGCCCTGTTTACCGGTAAACAGCAATCCAGAGCCAATCCCGACCGGCAATCCATTCGGAAAAGCAGACGCAAACGCCCCGCTGTAATTGATGTGCGACCCTTCCGGGAAGCTCACCACATAACGTTCGGCGGTTGGTTCGGCGGCAAGAGCAGGAAGAGAGAAAGCGGAGAGCAAGGCCAGAGCGATGAGTTTTAATTTCATGTTTTTCGTTTCCTTAACAAATGACGAAAAACATAGAGAAGGGAGATGACAGAAAAATGACACGATTTGACCTGCCTGAAATTCTAAAAAGAACCCCGCCTGTTTTTGAAATAATAAAAATCATATTCACCATACAGATCATTTATAACAAATAAATCACTGAAAGACACACCTAACCCATTGTTATTGATCACTTTTTAATAAAGAAATACCATGCAACTCCGTTTCCGTAATTTTATTCATCAGCAGGATAGACATCGCTCCGGGGAGCAGAGAGCCAAATGGAAAATCCCGGCTTTATTGATATGAACGGCGCAGCCAAGAGTCACGACCAATCTCATCAAGTCGATGCAATTCAGCAGGAACTTAGCGAGGAAGACACTCGTCAGCTTATTGATACTCAATTATGCAAAGCAGGATGGGAAGCTGACAGCAAGCGCCTGACATACGCACGAGGGGTGGTCCCTGAAAAGGGGCGAAATTTGGCTATTGCGGAATGGCCTACTGGTCTTGACGAAACAGGGAAAACGGGTTTTGCCGATTACGTCTTATTTATTGGGTTAAAGCCAATTGCTATTGTCGAAGCCAAACGTAACAACATCGATGTCAGTGCAAAACTGGCAGAATCCTATCGCTACAGTCAATGCTTTGATAACCAGTTCCTGAACCAGACACTCCAGTCACATTTTCCCTCTAATGAACTCCATGAAAATATAGGGCTCTACGAGCCCAGTTGGCCTGACTCCGCCGGAGAGCGTCGATTTAAAATTCCCTTCTGCTACTCCACAAATGGCCGCGATTATCGCTCTACGCTAAAAACGAAAAGCGGTATCTGGTATCGCGATGTACGCGATCCTGGAAATATGCCGAAAGCGCTTCCGGCATGGCACAGTCCAAAAGAGCTGATGTCCATGCTTCAACACAATCCGCAGCGTCGCAATGCGTGGTTTGCCGATAACCCGGATATGAGCGATCTCGGCCTGCGCCATTATCAGCAATACGCCGTACAGGCCGTTGAAAAGGCCATCGTCAACAATCAGCAGGCAATTCTTCTGGCAATGGCAACAGGCACCGGGAAGACAAGAACGGCGATCGCGCTAATGTATCGCCTCCTTCAGTCACAGCGCTTTAAACGCATTTTATTCCTGGTCGACAGAACATCGCTGGGTAAACAAGCGCTTGCAGCTTTTGATAACACCCGTATCAAGGGTGACACTTTCAACAGCATTTTCGGCATCCAGGGCCTGACAGATAAATTTCCGGAAGACAGCACCAAAATTCATGTTGCGACCGTTCAGTCTTTGGTGAATCGGCTTTTTCATTCTGATGAGCCGCTTCCCGTTGCCAGCTACGACTGTATTGTGGTTGATGAAGCGCATCGCGGTTATGTGCTGGATAGAGAACAAACGGAAGGCGAAACCCTGCTTCGAGATGCCAAAGAATACGTTTCAACTTATCGACGCATTCTCGATCATTTTGACGCGGTCAAAATTGCATTAACAGCGACGCCAGCCGCTCATACTCAGGAGATTTTCGGCGAGCCAGTTTATCGCTACTCCTATCGCTCGGCCGTCGTCGACGGATATCTGACAGATTACGATCCGCCCATACGTATTGTCACTTCACGTTCCGAACAAGGTGTCTACCTTGCCAAAGGAATGGAGGTTGAGCGCCTCACTCATCTGGGCGAACTCATTGAAGATACGCTGGAGGACGAGCAGCAATTTGAGGTCGATAATTTTAACCGCAGTATTATCGTCACAGGGTTTAACCGTGCAGTCTGCCGCGAACTGGTCAAGTATATCGACCCCACCACGCCGCAAAAAACACTCGTATTCTGCATCAACAATCTTCACGCCGATATGGTCGTGGAAGAGCTACGTAGTGCCTTTAAAGAGAACTACCCCGCCCTTGAACACGATGCCATTATTAAAATCACCGGAAGCGCTGATAAAGATCCGGAGAAGGTGCACGGGCTTATTGTTCGCTTCGATAAAGAGCGCTTACCTAACGTGGTTGTCACGGTTGACCTGTTGACGACAGGGGTCGATATCCCCGCCATCTGCAATCTGGTGTTCATGCGTAAAGTGGCCAGCCGTGTGCTGTATGAGCAAATGAAAGGCAGAGCAACCCGTCTGTGCCCGGAGATTGGCAAAACCCGCTTCCGTATTTTCGACGCTGTGGATATTTACCGAACTCTGGAAGATGTCGACACCATGCGTCCGGTTGTCACCCGTCCACAGGTCTCACTGCACGATTTACTCCAGGAAATTAGCTCACCCGAAGCCTACCTGACACAAGAAGCCGATGACCGTCTGTTTGCCGAACACAGCCATGAACAGTTGATAGTTCGCCTGCAGCGCATCATCCAGCAGGCGAAAAATTATCAGGACAGCGAGCCTGAAATCAAAAAGCAGGTCGAGCGACTGGACGAACTGTGTGATGCCGCAGCAGGCGTTTTATTTGCGGCACTTCCGTTTCATCTGCGGGATGCCGGTCCACATGAAAGTGCCCGCATTCTCAACGCCATCCCGGATTTTGTTGAGCGGCTGGAAAAGCTGAAGAAAGCCATAAACGATCAACGAAAATCCCCCATTTTTCTGGATGTCGATGACAGCGTCGTTGCAGTGACACATCTGTACGGTCAGTACGAAACTCCAGGCGATTTTCTGGATGCCTTTGACGAGCTGGTTCGCCGTTCACCCAACGCACAGCCAGCGTTAAAAGCGGTGATTAATCGCCCGCGAGACCTGACGCGCAAAGGGCTGGTCGAACTCCAGGAGTGGTTTGACAGCCAACACTTCGAAGAGTCAGCGCTGCGCAGTGCCTGGAAAGAGACGCGCAATGAAGATATCGCGGCCCGGCTGATTGGCCACATCCGCCGCGCTGCCGTCGGGGATGCACTGAAGCCTTTTGAAGAGCGCGTTAACCACGCTCTTGAGCGAATCAAGCAAAGCAACAACTGGAGCAGAGAACAGCAGACCTGGCTCGACAGGCTCGCCGCAGCGCTTACCGAAAAAGTCGTACTGGATGATGACGTCTACAAAATTGGAAATTTCCAGCGCCGTGGTGGCAAGCCCAAACTGATACAGGTGTTTGAGGGCGAGCTCGATTCCCTGCTCGACCAGTTCAGCGATTACATCTGGGAAGAACAGGCGTGATCCATTTCCCCCTCCTCTCAGGCGATGGCACCGTCATCGCCGTTTTTCACATCATTAACCGGAATTAATCATGAACAATAACGATCTCGTCGCCCGACTCTGGAAGCTGTGCGACAACCTGCGCGATGGTGGCGTTTCATATCAGAACTACGTTAATGAACTCGCCTCCCTGCTGTTCCTGAAGATGTGCCAGGAGACCGGGCAGGAAAGTGACCTCCTGCCCGCTGGTTTTCGCTGGGCCGATTTATGCGACAAGCAAGGGCAGGAGCAGCACCAGTTTTATCGCCAGCTACTGGTGCAACTGGGGCAGGATAAGCACGCCATCGTGCGGGCCATTTTCCACAACACCAATACCACCATCACCCAGCCGAAACAGCTCAACGAGCTTATCAGCAGTATGGATTCTCTGGTCTGGTACGACGAAGAAAAAGGGAAATCCCGCGACGATTTTGGCGATATGTACGAAGGGCTGTTACAGAAAAACGCCAATGAAAGTAAGTCCGGTGCAGGCCAGTACTTTACGCCACGCGCGTTAATCAAAACCATCGTTCGCTGTATGCAGCCAGCGCCAGCAGAAATCGTTCAGGATCCTGCGGCGGGAACAGCGGGTTTTCTGATTGAAGCCGATCGCTTCGTCAAATCCGTCACAAATGATTACGACGACCTGCAGCAGGATGCACAAAACTTTCAGATGCGACGAGCCTTTGTCGGCCTCGAACTGGTCCCGGAAACCCGCCGTCTGGCACTGATGAACTGCCTGCTGCACGATATCCAGGGCAACGACGATCTGGGCGGAGCCATTCGCCTCGGCAATACCTTAGGCGACGATGGTGAACAGTTGCCAAAAGCCGATGTGGTTCTGACTAACCCGCCATTTGGCAGCGCAAAGGGCACCAATATTTCCCGGACCTTTGTCCATCAAACCAGCAATAAACAGCTCTGTTTTCTGCAACACATTATCGAAACACTGAAACCCGGTGGACGCGCCGCTGTCGTCATCCCGGATAACGTGCTGTTTGAGGGCGGGAAAGGTACCGATATCCGCCGCGATCTGCTGGATAAATGCAACGTTCATACGATCCTGCGGCTGCCCACAGGCATTTTTTACGCACAGGGTGTAAAGACTAACGTGCTGTTTTTCACTAAAGGCACGGTCAGTAAACCAGGACAGGACAAAGCCTGTACCAAAGACGTCTGGGTTTACGACCTGCGCACCAACATGCCCTCATTCGGCAAGCGTACCCCCTTCACCGACACCCATCTGGCCCCCTTTGAAAAAGTTTACGGCCAGGATCCCCACGGCCTGAGTCTGAGAGTCGAAGGTGACTGGAGCTTTAACGCCGAACAAAGCGACATCGCCGACAGCGCCGAAAACCAGGATATCGACGCCCACCTCGCCACCAGCCGTTGGCGCAAGTTTAGCCGCGAATGGATTAGAACTGCCAAAAGCGATTCGCTGGATATCAGCTGGCTGAAAGACAAAGACAGCGTCGACGCCGACAGCCTGCCGGAGCCGGATGTATTAGCCGCCGAAGCGATGACCGAACTGGTACAGGCGCTGGGCGAACTGGATGCGCTGATGCGCGAGCTGGGTGCGGATGATGAGGCGGATGCACAGCGCGTGTTGCTGAATGAGGTGTTTGGTGAGGTGAAGGCATGAGCGGGGTTGGATTGCCGGAGGGGTGGGTTAAGGCAGAATTGAATAATGTACTACTTTCAGTTATCGGGGGTGGTACACCCAGTAAAAATAACAATAGTTACTATCAAGGTAATATTCCTTGGATGAGTGTTAAAGATATGAATAAAAACACTCTGATGGATACTGTGGATCATATTACTCAAGAGGCAGTAGACAATAGTAGTACAAATATTATCCCTGCCGGAACTCCAATTATCGCGACACGGATGAGTTTAGGTAAAATTGTTATCGCAACTTTTGATTCTGCAATTAATCAAGATTTGAAAGCACTTTTTCTCCCTCAAGATATCGAACGTGATTTTTTTGTTCATTGGTATCGCTCCCAATCCCAATTGATCGAAAGATTAGGAACAGGAACGACGGTTAAAGGTATACGTTTAGAAGTTTTAAACGCACTCATAATAAATCTCCCACCATTAAACGAACAAAAAATCATCGCAGAAAAACTCGATACGCTGTTGGCGCAGGTAGACAACACCAAAACCCGCCTTGAGCAAATCCCTAAAACCCTGAAACGTTTTCGTCAGTCAGTGTTGGCAACTGCAGTTAATGGGGATTTAACCAATAATAGCAACAATAGAGTTAATTTTCATAAAATTAAAGACTCGAAAGTCATTATTAAAACAGGTCCATTTGGCAGTGCGTTACATAAAAGCGATTATATCCTTGATGGGATCCCAGTGATTAATCCTATGCACATTAATGACGGGATCATTACACCCTCATCAAAAATGACAATCAGTGAAGATAAATTCTTAACATTATCTTCTTGGCATTTAAAAAAGGGGGATGTTATTGTTGGACGTAGAGGCGAAATGGGCAGAGCCGCTACTATTGAACCTGAATCAAAAAAAATGTTATGCGGCACTGGCTCAATGATTCTAAGGCCAAATTACAGAGTACTATCAAAATATCTTGAGATAATACTACGTTCTCCAACTGCAATTAGCTACTTTAATAAAGAAGCTGTTGGTTCGACAATGGTTAATCTCAACCAAAAAGTAATTAATGATTTAGAGGTATATTTCCCTAAAGTGGAAGAACAACAAGAAATCGTCCGAAGAGTAGAACAACTCTTCGCCCTGGCCGACACAGTAGAAAAGCAGGTCAATGCCGCTCTGGAACGCGTGAACCACCTCACACAGTCCATTCTGGCAAAAGCCTTCCGGGGTGAACTCACTGCACAATGGCGTGAAGAAAATCCTGATTTGATCAGCGGGGAAAACAGCGCGGCGGCATTACTGGAAAGAATAAAAGCGGAACGCGCAGCCTCTGGTTCGAAAAAAGCGATGCGAAAGAAAGCCTGATACACTGTATATTCAACGCGCCTTCGGGTGCGTTTTTCATTATTAAATCCATCTAAACACATTAAGAAAAAACATAATAATAAAAGCCAATAAACGCCGAATTAAAAGAAAAAACACCCCATTTAAAGATGGCTTTTATCCCCCCCACTGGATAAAGTAACAGTGAAATAAAAAAGACGCGAAACGAAGGTGCAGCAACACCCTCGCCCGCTAACCAAAAATCCTATTTAGAGAGAATAGAAATTATGGCTGAAATGAATCGTATAGAAGAGTGGATGAAACCGGTAGTATTTCCTTCCACTTTGCGCAGTTATACCGTCTCTTATGTGAGCACGGCTTCAAAAACCGACAAAACCCCGGCGATTATTCTGCGCGGGCAGTGGCTGGAAAAAGCCTTTTTCCCGGCAGGGCGCAAAATTGAAGTACGAGTGATGGACGAATGTATCGTCATTACCGCCAAAACCCTCAAACCCACGCTGGAAGACACCATGTTCCGTATTCAGCAGCTCTCCGAGCGCAAGCAGCAGCAAATCATGGAAATGATCGAGATGGTGGAGAGCAGCAAAAACACCTTTAACTGATCGCTGTACGGATCCGGGAGGTTAAGCCTCCCGGTATCATTATGGGTATGTTGAGGACAAGTCACTTCGCTACTATGCCGTCACTCGTTCATTCCAGGCATCTGTATACTGAATATTCCCGTCACAATATTTCCATGTAATTTTTTCGTAGCGGAATTCAACTCGCTCCATGTGATTACATTTTTCAACGGTCTTCGTGTTGTACATCACCGGTGTCACGGCAACGATTTTTACGCCTTCAAGTAACATATTGAAGTATTCAACTTCTTGTCCTGCATCATTAATTTTATACCATTTAATCTCAGCGGATTGCAGCGACTGACCTGTTGCCACCGCTTTGTAGAGATACGGAGTTGAGCTATCGAACTCTTTTTCAATAATCATGGGGGCGTGAATACGCGTACCAGTGATCTTTCCCGTATTATTATCAGTAGGAATATGCAAACCATGACCAAAGCCGATAATCTCTATGCTACCTTCCCGATGCGCAACGTCACATGATCCTTTGATCAGCGAGCCGCCATCATCTTTGAGCCATAGGTGAGAAGGGATTGCCATTTTTCTAACTCCTTTTATTCATCATAAAGCCAGTAACCAGCTTTAGCTGATTCCACCAGCATCTTTAACGTTAACGGTTCCGGCTCGATCCATTTCCACTTATTCTTTTTTGAGCGTAAGAAGTTCAGTGGCATAAAGACTTCCTCATTAGGCCAGTACTTCATGAATGAAAAATGCCGTTTATCTACGCCAAACAAAGTAAAATATTGCTCTACTATTTCCACTGCATCTTCATTCGCCCATGGAAATTTCCCAGTGGACAAACTGGTTTCCATAGTCAGCTCAGGTCGTCTAAACAAAGGAAACACTGGCTTATTCCAGTTTTTTTGGTACCAGTCTATTACCCTTTGTTCTACGTCATTTATCTCTGTCATGAAGTACCTACCACAGACGATCTGAAGGATGTACAATCGTGTTATATTTATTGACTGATTTAAACATGATAACTGACACATCGACCGCAAGGATCACCCAACCTACCACTGGAATAGTTCTTCCTACGAAAGTTCCTAACCTTTGGGTCATGATTCGTTTCACATTTGGCGGAAAGCCAACCCACGTAGGCAATCGAACGGGCAGCATGCGATCACGGAAAAGCTTTCTTGAGTATATTGATGCGACTGATGTTCCTGGCGTTGCGCCCGCAAATTTCCCTGCCACGGTCACGCTGTTTGAACCCAGATAAATGCCCGTGACTGCGGCGATATCTGAGATACCGAAATGGTCGAGCGTTTCATCTATGGTTATCCAGAAAAATAACTCGCCAGCACTCAGATTAGAAGAGCCATCATAAAAATAGGTTCCGTTGAGTTCCTCTACCGTATCCATTCGAGAGTCCTTATTTACAATGAACCGATAGAATACGTTTTATTTCAATCGAGGCGAAGGTTTTTTTCCCTTTACGACACATAATGTCCATAACATTAATTTTTACTTCACAGTTATTTAGCTGGGGTAAATAAGGCGTTCAGCCATATCCTGTTATTAATGGTTCATTTAATAACTCCGATCGGTGGCGCTGCGCTTACCGGGGCCACAGTCCGTCGTGCATTTGTAGGCCGGGCAAACGCAGTGCCGCCCGGCAGAACACAATCCCCATCACAGTTCCTCAACGCCATTTCACATATCTGACACCCAGCCCAACCGCTAACCCTTTGAATTTACGCTCTCCCGCCTTTCATTAATTCATAAAAAGCTATCAATAACACGGCTAATCCAATTGGATTAGCAATCATCCGTTTTACAGAATGAGCCCATACCCAAAAGCATTCAGGAGCTCTCATGTCTCATTCTGTGATTAACGATACCCCTTTTGACGCCCTTGAAATCCTTAAGGCTGCAAAGCCAGGCTTTCAGCCGCGTATCGCGTTTATTCTTGGCTCTGGCCTCGGCGTGTTGGCGGATAAGCTCGACAACAAAACCGTTATCTCTTATGAAAAGCTGCCGGGTTTTCCCGTCAGCACGGTGATTGGCCACGCGGGCGAGGTGGTGATGGGCTCGCTGCACGGCGTCGAGATTATCTGCATGAAAGGGCGAGGGCATTTTTATGAAGGCGTCGGGATGGGCATCATGACCCACGCGGTGCGCACCTTTAAGCTGCTCGGTTGTGAATTTATGTTTTGCACCAACGCCGCGGGCTCGCTGAACCCGGCCATTCCGGCGGGCAGCCTGGTGGCGCTTAACGATCACATCAACACCATGCCGTCCACGCCGCTGGTTGGGCCGAATGACGATCGTTTTGGCCCGCGCTTCTTCAGCCTCGCCAATGCCTACGACAAAGATCTGCGTGAAAAACTGCACCGCACCGCCGGTGACCTCAACATCAACCTGCACGAGGGCGTGTTTGTCTCTTATCCAGGGCCGAACTTCGAAACGGCGGCGGAAATCCGCATGATGCAGAAAATCGGCGGCGATGTGGTCGGCATGTCGGTAGTGCCGGAAGTGATTGTTGCACGGCATTGCGGCCTGAAGGTGCTGGCGGTGTCGGCCATCACCAACATGGCGGAAGGCTTAAGCGACGTGGAACTCTCGCACGAGCAAACCCTGAAATGCGCGGCGATGGTCACCGACGATTTCATTCGCCTGATTAGCCAGTTCGTGAAGCACTCCCGCTGATCCCCACCAACGGCGGGCGCGTGCCCGCCAGGAGAATGCTAATGTCAGAAAATTACTCCCGCAGTAGCCTGAACGCGATTTCCTATCTGAGCTATTACTTTGTCGGCGCGCTGGTCTCCACGCTTGGGATCGTGCTCGGGCCGCTGTGTGCCGCGTTCGGTAAAGACCCGAGTTTTATCGGCCAGGTGTTTACCTTGATGAACATCGGCATGTTTGTACCAATCATGCTCGGCGGCATGCTGATGAAAAAGTGGGGCCTGCAAAAACCGCTGGTGATCGCCGCCGCGTGTACTGTTTTGATCAGCGCCCTGCTGTTCGTCACCCCGACGCTGACCATGTTCAGCGTGGCAGTCGCCATCATCGGTGCCTGCGGCGGGATTTTTATGACCATCGGCAGCTACCTGGTGGTGCGCATTAATCCGGACGAGAAGAGCCGCTCTTCGGCACTGATTTTCACCGACTTTTTCTTCAGCCTCGCGGGCGCGACGCTCTCGTTCCTGCTGGCCTGGATGTTCAAACTCGGGGCTAGCTGGATGGCCATGTACGCCATCATGGGGGCACTTGGAGTGATCATGCTTATCCTGACGCTACGAAGCCGCTATCCGACAACAGAAGCTCCGGTGGCGGCGCATCAGGAAAGCAATGCCGAACCGTGGGGCATGCCGGTGTGGCTGCTGTGCCTGGCGTTGTTCCTGTTCCTGCTCGCCGAACCTATTTTCACCCTGTGGACGCCGGGCTATTTGCAGTGGCGCTTTCAGATGCTGCCTGAACAAGCGGCGCTGTTCACCACCGTGTATTGGGTGGCGAAGGCAACGGGCCTGTTTATCAACCAGTTCACCGTGAAGCTGATGAAGCTGCGTACCTTCCTGCTGATTTGTACTGCAATTGGCCTGCTGTCGATTGCACTGATCAGCAACAGCGCCAACACCACACTTATCCTCGTGGCCTGCGGCGCGTTTGGGTTCTTCAACTCCGGGCTGTTCTCCGGGCTGATGAGCTACGGCACGTTGCAAGTCCGCCGCAGTTCGCCAACGCTGATGTCCGCCCTGCTCACCTGTGGAACAGTCGGCACGCTGCTGTTCGCCACCGTCTCTTCGCTGGTAAACAGTCACTTTGGCCTGCACGGCGCCGTGAATGCCTCTACTGCGGCCTACGCATTGCTGATGGTGACGCTGCTGGCGGCCATCGCCTGTAGCAAAGCAGAGCGCCTGCATCAGGCTGAGGCGGTCGCGGTTTGACAGCCTCGCGGGAGGGTTGCATGATACCGCCACCCTCCTTTTTCACGGTGTCCGGCATGCTCGATCCCCAGGCCAACAGCCGCGTTCGCTTCCGGATGCTGCGCTATTTTCAGACCCTCGCCGATGAACTCCATTTTGGTCGCGCCGCCGCCCGGCTGAACATCTCTCAGCCGCCGCTCAGCGTACAAATAAAAGAGCTGGAGGAGATCCTCGGCGTCGAGCTGTTCGAACGTTCGAGTCGTAAAGTGGCGCTGACCCACGCCGGTAAAGTGCTGAAAGCGGAAGTCGACAGGCTGCTCGCCGCCACCGAACAGTCACTGAACTACGTGCGCCAGATTGGCCGTAGTGAAAAGCAGCACATCAACATCGGGGTGATTGGCAGTGCGATGTGGGGGCCGCTACTGGAACGGATGAAAGCCTTTCGCGAAGCCAATCCCGAGGTCAACTGGACGCTGCACGAACTCGGGCAGCACGAGCAAACCGAAGCGCTGCGGGCCAGAACTATCGACATCGCCATCAACCGCAACGTGATCCCGCATCCTGGGGCAAAGATCCGCTGTCAGCTGATCGCTCGCGAACGAGTGAATGTGGCGGTGCATGAAAGCGATCAACTAGCCGGGCGCGGCAAAGTAACCCTTGCCGAACTGGCCGATCGCGCCTTCATTTTCCTTTCCTTCACGCGTAGCGATTTCGCGCTGCAGGTTTACGAACACTGCCTTGAAATGGGTCTTTCTCCTCTGGTGACCCATCAGGTGTTTGAGCCGCAAACCGCACTGGCACTGGTCAGCACAGGCAGCGGCGTGGCGTTGCTGCCGGAAACCTGCGCGTTGATCCATTGGCCTGGCATCACGTTTCTGGAACTGGAAGAAACTATCCCGGCCGATCTTTATGCCCTGTGGCACGACGAACCGTTATCTCCGTTACTGAGCCAGTTTATCCACGCGCTGCGTGACGCTTAACGCCTTCCCACCCCATCTGTTCTATATTTCTATCAGGCCACAACCAACAGGATTCCCCATGGATCAGATGGCGCAGGCAGCGGATAGCACGACGGAGCAGAAAACGCCCGGCACGGTGTGGCTGGCGGGCGGCGCGCTTGGCGTGGTGTTTGGCGATATCGGCACCAGCCCGTTGTATACCCTGAAAACCGTGATCCTGCTGACCGGCAGCAGCCCGACACCGCCGCTGATCCTCGGCCTACTTTCTCTGATTATCTGGACGCTGATCCTGGTGACCTCGGTGAAATACGCGGCGTTTGCTATGCGCTTTGATAACCGTGGCGAAGGCGGGATCATGGCGCTGATGTCGCAGCTTCAGCATCTGCGTAAAGGGCGTGCGCTGATCATCTTTGCCGGGCTGCTGGGTGCGGCGCTGATTTACGGTGATGGCGCGATTACGCCTGCAATTTCAGTGCTCTCGGCGCTTGAAGGGCTGAATATTGTCTTCCCGGAAGCGCAGCATCTGGTGCTTCCGGCGGCGGTTACGATCCTCGTTGCGCTGTTTGCCATTCAGCCTTTCGGCACAGCGAAAATTGGCAGAGTCTTTGGCCCGATTATGACGCTGTGGTTCGTGGTGATTGCCGCGCTGGGCGTCTGGGGCATTCTTCAGCACCCGGCGGTGTTGCTGGCGATCAATCCCTGGTACGGCTTCCACTTTTTGCTTTCAAACGGGCTGGTCAGTTTTTTAGTGTTAGGCGGCGTGTTTCTCTGCGTCACCGGCGCGGAAGCGCTGTATGCCGACATGGGGCATTTCGGCAAAAAACCTATCTGGCTGGCGTGGTACGGCATGGTGTTTCCCGCCCTGGTGCTGAACTATGCCGGTCAATCGGCGCTGTTGCTCTCCGGCGCGGATATCTCGCACAACATCTTTTTCCGTCTTTGCCCGCCCGCGATGCAAATCCCCCTGGTTATCCTCGCCACGCTTGCCACCATTATCGCCAGCCAGGCCATCATCACTGGCGCTTTCTCGATGACGCGCCAGACTATCCAGCTTGGCTGGCTGCCGCACTTGCGCATCAAGCAAACCGCGGCGGATAACTACGGCCAGATTTATATCGGCATGGTCAACTGGCTGTTGATGGTGGCGACGGTGTTCCTCGCGGTGTTCTTCAGGTCTTCCGATAACTTAGCCGCAGCTTACGGAATTGCCGTGTCGCTGACCATGCTGATGACGTCTGGCCTGCTGTATGTGGCGATGCGCCAGATTTGGCACTGGAGCAAGCTTGCCAGCGCGCTGGTCGCCCTGCTGTTCCTCGTGATTGATACCAGTTTTCTGATCGCCAACCTGATCAAAGTGCTGGATGGCGGCTACATTCCGCTGCTGCTGGCGGCGATGATTTGTACGGTGATGATCGTCTGGCACCGCGGGATCAACGCCACGCTCGATGCCATCAACGAAAAAGAGATGCCGCTCGAAACCTTCTTCAACAAGCTGCGCGACAACAACATTCCCCGCGTGCCCGGTTCGGCGGTGTTTTTGACACGTTCAAAAAACGGCGTGCCGCCGGTGATGCGCTGGCATGTCGCCCGCAATCGCTCGTTGCAGGAGAACGTCCTGACGCTGACCATCTCCGTGCTTAACGTCCCGCGAATCACTCACGTAAACCGCCTGGTGATCACCAGAGTCGCCCCGAATTACTGGCGTGCTGTTGCGTATTACGGCTTTATGGAACACCCGAACATTCCGGCGCTGCAAAGCGAAATCACCAGCCGCCGCTGCCCGTTTGAACTGGAGGATGCCACCTATTATCTCGGCCACGAAACCATTGTCGGGCGCGAGAACGGACAGGGTATCGCCAGATGGCAGCGCAGCTGTTTTGCCTTTATGGCGCGCAACTGTACCCACGCGACGCACTACTATCATCTTCCTGCCGATCAGGTGGTGGAGATCAGCCGCCGGGTGGCGATTTAGTCGCGTTTTTTGCACTCCCCCACCGTCGCGCTCTATGCTTAGGCCATGGACAAAATAGCTGAACTCAAACGCGCCAAACTGCTGGCGCTCTCACTGCTGCTGATTGCTGCAGCGATTTTTATCACCACGCTGTTCCTGCCGCCTGCACCGTGGGTCGGGGCGCTGAAGGCCATTTCGGAAGCGGCGATGGTCGGTGCACTGGCCGACTGGTTTGCGGTGGTGGCGCTGTTTCGTCGCGTGCCGCTGCCGTTTATCTCTCGCCACACGGCGATCATTCCGCGCAATAAAGACCGGATTGGCGACAATCTCGGGCAGTTCGTGCAGGAAAAATTTCTTGATACCCAGTCGCTGGTGAACCTGATTCAGAAGCATGAACCGGCGCTGATGATTGGCAACTGGTTCAGCCAGCCCGACAACGCGCAGCGCGTGGGCCAGCACTTAATCAAGGTGATGGGCGGTTTTCTGGAACTGACCGACGATTCGCGTATTCAGGGCTTGCTCAAACGCGCGGTGCACAAGGCGATTGATAAAGTTGACCTGACGGGCACCAGCGCGCTGATGCTGGAAAGCATGACCAAAAACAACCGTCACCAAAAGCTGCTGGATGCGCTGATTGCCCAGTTGATTGCGCTGCTCAAGCGCGAAAGCAGCCGCGAATTTATCGCCCGGCAAATCATTCACTGGCTGGAGAAAGAGCACCCGCTGAAAGCCAAAGTGTTGCCCACAGAGTGGCTGGGCGAGCACAGTGCGGAGATGGTGACCGAAGCGGTCAATACGCTGCTCGATGACGTCAGTCAGGACAGCGCCCATCAGGTGCGTCAGGCTTTTGATCGCGCGGTGCTGAAGCTTATCGATAATCTGAAAGCTGACCCGGAAATGGCCGCCAAAGCTGAAAATATTAAGCGCTATCTGAAAAACGATGAGACGTTTAACCGCTATCTGGGCGAGATGTGGGCCGACCTGCGTCAGTGGTTGAAAGAAGATCTTAGTGCACAAGACTCCCGTGTGCAGAAGCGCATTGCTGAAGCCGGATTGTGGCTGGGTGAAACGCTGGTGACCGACGAAGCGCTGCGTGCGTCTCTCAACGGCCATCTTGAACAGGCGGCACGCAGAGTTGCACCGGAGTTCGCCACCTTCCTGACGCGCCACATCAGCGACACGGTAAAAAGCTGGGATGCGCGCGATATGTCGCGCCAGATTGAGCTGAACATCGGCAAAGATCTGCAGTTTATCCGCATCAACGGCACGCTGGTTGGCGGCACGATTGGCCTGATCTTGTGGCTGTTATCGCAACTGCCCGCGCTGGTGATGCCAATGTTGCGCTATACAGCGTAATTTCCTGTTATTTAAATCAATAATATAGAGTCAAAAATCAGATAAAAGGAATAATGTAAATAAACAGGTGCAATATGTAATCACATTACCAGAAAAGAGATCACTTTAGATTACAAAAATGAATTAAATGAATATAAAATGGACAACCACAATCTATATTATGCACTTATCACCTTCATGGCATCAATGAATGAAAATTCCTATGCTTACAAACCACAAAATACGAGCACATCATCTTGATTCATAAGAAATTTAAAAAATAACAATCTCATATGAGACATTTATTTTTTGACAGCCCGACCTCAAATAAAAATAATACCTCGCGAGATAATATCTATCTATGCATCTCATTGGGATATTTCCATCCATCAAGAATACCTCAAATCATTTATATATTTATATTTCTTACATGGAGTTCAATAAATGAAGTCATTTTCAAAACTCAGGGTTTCTTTAATTGGCAGCAGCATGCTTATTGCCTGCTTAGGCGGCAATGCTATGGCTTCTGATGGCTCCGTTATTTTTACGGGCGAGCTGACGGCTGACTCATGCACCATTGATGCTGGATCCGAAAACCAAACGGTCGATCTGGGCAAGGTCAGTGTTAACTCCTTCGGCGGAGCTGTTGGAACAAGATCTTCCTCAGTCAACTTCGCCATTGCTGTCAAAGACTGTGCAGAGTCCATAACGAAAGTTGCCGTCAGATTCGATGGTGATACCGATAATGCAAACCCTGATTTGTTGAAACTGGATGCCTCTTCTGCGGCAGCCGGCATCGGGATTGAAATTGCCGCCGGAAGTACCGCTATCCCCTTGCACACAGCCTCACCTTACATAGATATCGATCACGGCGTGGGTAAAACCACGACGCTGAATTACGTTGCCCGCTATGTCTCTACTGTCCCTGTCCCTACGCCAGGCCAGGTTCAGGCGACCTCGCAGTTTACGCTTAACTATCAGTAACTTTTGACTGTGGTGAGCCCGATATCAGGGCTCACAGATAAACCCGGTGAATTTATGATGACCCTCCTGTCACGGCATTTTGGGCCGACAGCACTTTTGATAATGTCTGTGATGTTTATGAGCAATGCAAATGCAGGCATTTCTGTCGGCGGAACCCGGCTGATTTACAATGAAAAAAACAGAGAAGAAACCATTAGAATCAACAATATGGATGAGAACTCACCGTGGCTGATTCAGTCCTGGGTTGATAACAATGGCCTGAAAGACGATCAGAAACCGGATGTCAAACCGCCGTTTCTGACTTCCCCGCCGTTATTCCGCCTGAATGGCGGAACCGAGTATGAATTACGCGTACTTCGCACCGGAGGAAATTTGCCCAAAGACAGGGAATCTATTTTCTGGCTGAATATTAAATCCATTCCTGCCAAACCTAAAAATAACGGTTCGCAGAATCTTCTGCAGTTCGCCGTCAGAACGCGCATCAAACTTTTCTTCCGACCTGCGGCATTAACCGGTGAATCCGGTGAAGAAAGCCAGAAGCTGACATTCAGCCGCAAGGGCAATCAGCTGCGGGTAGACAACCCTACCGGGTATTTCATGACCTTCAGCCAATTGACGCTGGGGGGACAAGCCATTGATACCACGGATGTCATCGTGCCGCCGCGGGGTTTCGCGGTCTACAACGTTCCCAAAAACGTTCAGAGCAAAGCTGTCACCTGGAAAGTGATTAACGATTACGGAGGGCTGAGCGCACAGCAATCCGGTAACGCATCCTGATAAAAAACAAGGACTCAGCAGGTACGCACCATGTCCACGATCCCAGAGCCAGCTCTTCAGACCCGTCATCGTCACGCTTCAGCACTGCGTTTTCGCTGCTCGCTGCTGTCGTTAGCGCTGGCCGGCCAACCTGCGCTCTGCCTGGCTGATGATACCTTTAGCCTGGAAGCTCTGGAGATTGGTAACCCGGATTCAGCCCCCGTTGATCTCTCCTTATTTTCGCGCGAAGAAGGCCAGCTGCCGGGGGAGTATCCTGTCGAGCTTTGGTGCAATAACGAGTTCATCAAAAAAGAAACGGTCACCTTTGTGCTGGATGAAAATAAGCTATTGGCACCGCAACTTTCTCCGTCATTGCTTGAGGAATGCGGGGTGAATCGCCACGCAATTCCTGCCCTGGAAAAGTTGCCACAGGATGAGCCGATAAAAAATCCTCAGGCGCTGATCAACAATTTCAGCGCGCAATTCGATTTCAATAAAAACCGCCTGAACATCTCGGTTCCGCAGGCGCTGATGAATACACGAGCACGAGGCACGATTGACCCTCGCTATTGGGATGACGGCATTCCGGCGCTGTTTACCAGCTACAGCTATAGCGGCTCTCAGGCCTGGACTGAACAGGGCCGCAATGAAAACAACTTTCTGAGCCTGCGTAACGGCATGAATTTAGGAAGCTGGCGAGTGCGTAACTACAGCACCTGGAGCTACAGCAAGTCGGCCGACGGCGTCACCAGCCAGAGCTGGGCCAGCGTGAACAGCTGGCTTCAGCGCGATGTCAGAAGCATCAAGGGCACGCTGGTTGCGGGGGAAAGCTATTCATCGTCAGAGCTGTTCGACAGCCTGCAATTCACCGGCGTCCAGTTAGCGTCCAATGACGGCATGCTGAGCGACAGTCAGCGAGGCTTTGCGCCCACCGTCAAAGGGATCGCCAACAGCAACGCCCGCATTACCGTGTACCAGAATGGCATCATGCTTTATCAGACCAACGTTCCGCCGGGCCCGTTTGTGATTAGCGATTTATACCCAACCTCTTCCGGCGGCGAACTGGATGTTGAAATCCAGGAAGCAGACGGCTCGACCCGGCATTTCATTCAGCCGTTCTCGGATGTGCCAATGATGCAGCGTGAAGGGCAGTTGAAATACGCCTTCATCGGGGGAAAGTTGCGTAACAACGCAGAGGGAAGCGAACCCAACTTCGGGCAAATCACGCTGATGTATGGCCTGCCATACGATCTCACTCTCTACGGTGGCGGCCAACTGACGGCGGATTATCAGGCCACTCTGCTGGGCGTGGGGATTACGGCTGGCAGTCTCGGAGCCGTTTCGATGGACGTGACTCAGGCCAAGGCACGCCTGCTGGCGAACGACAGCGAGCACCGCGGCCAGTCCGTACGTTTTCAGTATGCCAAAACCTTTACCGAGACAGACACCAACGTGCAACTCGCCGGTTACCGTTACTCCACCTCGGGTTTTTATACCCTCAGCGAAGCGAATGAGTATCAGGAAGACGAGTTCGGCAACGCGCAGACTGACAACAAGCGCAGCAAGCTGCAGATAGATTTCTCGCAGCAGTTGAATGACGGTGAATGGGGCGGATTGGCCCTCTCCGGCTGGAAGCAGTCTTACTGGGGGCAAAACCAGGAAGAGCGTGGGGCCAGCGTCAGTTACAACAGTTCAATGGGCAACGTCAGCTATTCCTTGATGTACACCTACAGCAAAACGGCGGACAGCGAGGCGTCCGATCAGCGGTTAAGCCTGAGCATTAGCCTGCCGCTCGCCCAGTGGTTACCGGGGAGTTACGCTTCCTGGAATCTCAACACCTCACGCTCAGGCAATACCAGCCAGAACCTGACGGTGAACGGCACGGCGCTTGAAGATAAGAATTTAACCTGGGGTGTAGGTCAGGGTTATACCCATCACGGCGACGGCAACAGCGGCCAGGCCAACGCCAGCTATAAGGGCGGCTATGGCAATCTCAACGCGGGCTACAGCTACGATCAAAGCTCACAACAAATGACTTACGGCATGGATAGCGCCGTGATGGTACATCCCTGGGGGCTAACGCTTTCGCAGCCCTTTACCGCCGAGACAAACGGAATTGCGCTGATCAAAGCGCCCGGCGCCGCCGATGTTGGGGTGAAAAGCGGCACGGGAGTTCGCACCGACTGGCGAGGTTACACCGTTCAGCCGTACGTCACGCCCTACAGAAAGAACAACCTGACGCTGGATAGCCAGGACTTTGACGCGCAAATCGATGTGGACAACACCATGGTCAACGTGATCCCAACAGGCGGCGCGGTGGTTCTCGCTAACTACCCCACTCATATCGGCGCTCGTGTTCTGCTGACGCTCACTCACCCTGACGGCCGCCCTCTCCCGTTTGGTGCCGTGGCGACTCAACCAGACGACAGCCGGGAAAATATCGTCGGCGAAGAGGGACAAGTCTTTATGACCGGCGTTGCGCAGCAAGACTCCCTCACCGTGAAGTGGGGAGACGACGCTTCCGAACGGTGCCAAACAGCGTTCACCCTGCCGCCACCGGCCGAACCAAACCCGGATTTTGAACCGATTTTGCAGCTCAGTGCGATATGCCAGTGACAAGGAGAACCATGAAAAATACGCTTCTGATCCTGCCCCTGTTCTGCTGGGCGCATTCCGCCCTCGCGGACAACACGGTTACGGCAAATTTTCATGGTCAAATCTACGAAACAGCCTGTGAAGTTGCACCAGGCTGGATAAATCAGGTCATTGATTTGAGTGGCGCTACGGGCAAAGACCTTATCTATAACGCCGATCTTGAACGTAAAGGGAATGCCAGTTCATGGGTACTGTTCGATCTTCGGGTGAAGAATTGCCCCTCCGTGACCAAAAAAGTGACCGCAACGTTTACGGGCCCCCCTGACGGGGTGTATTTCGCCAGCAGCGGTGATGCGAAAAATGTCGCCATCGAGTTACAAACCACTAGCGGTGAAGTGATATCCAACGGCACCCGCAAAACTGTCAACGTGGACACCACCGCTCACACCGCGATGCTGAATCTGCAAACCCGTGCAGTCTCTAAAGGGGCCACCACGCCCGGCAGCATGGAGACAGTGATTCAGGTTGTCTTTAATTACGAGTAACTCACCAGGAAAAAGAATGAAAATTTACCGTCTGTTATTCGTTGTGCTGTTCTTTTCTTGCTGGCCTCTTTACGCCGCCACCACCAACGGCACCACCGTGATAATCAAAGGGCAAATCAAAGCCGCCGCCTGCATAGTCAATGCCGGGAGCCCTGACTTGAGCGTCAACATGCCCCCCTACAGCGCCAACAAATTCCGTGCCCCTGGCGAAGTTTCCGATACCAGCAGCCCCTTCCAGATAATGCTAACGCGCTGCCCGTTAACCACCCAGTCGGTGAAAGTGAAATTTGATGGTGCTTCCAGCAATGGCTATTTAACGCTGGATGCCAGTTCAAAGGGCGGCGGTATTGGGATAGCCATCTATGACTCAACAAACAAGCTCATCCCGCTCGGTTCGCAGTCCGATGCTTATCCCATCGACGCGATTACCGGCTTTGCGACCCTGAGTTTTTTCGCCCGTTATGTTGCCCTCACGCTTCCCGTGCAGCCCGGCATGGTGCAGGCGACAGCCACGTTCACCCTCAACTATTTCTGAATCGACTATGACAACAACATCCCTGTTCTTACGCTGCGCTTTTCTGGCATTACTGGTATTGCTGCTTAACAACAAAGCACTCGCTGCCTGTTCCGCTCAGAAGGGATACACGCAGTACCATACTTTCCTGACGCTCAGCAATATCTCGGTACCCGCCGATACGGCGATTGGGGCTTCTGTCGATGGTATTACTCATATAGCCGACAACGCGGATGGGCCGAACTGGAATTACTACATGATGTACTGCGCCTCAGGGACGGCGCTGACCTATCTGACGGTGACAGGCCCAGGCAGTATTGGCACCGCCAACGCTTTTGAAACCGGCATCGCGGGCATTGGGATTAGCATCACCTACAGCGCACCTTATGTTGCCGTGTCAGGCAGAACGTCCGCCGCTATCGGGCCTTGTACCATCACCAAACTCTCCGGCTACAGCTGCCCACTGAGAGCAATGACGTTCTATTTTGATCAGGGGATGTACGAAATTAAGGTCATTAAAACGGCAGCACAAACAGGCGTTGGCACGATCAAACAAATCATTGTGGATCAGGGCAGCAACGGCAATGGCACGACCTGGTTAGGCGACCTGAAAATCAACGGCACCATTTCCGCTTCAGGCTGCACCATCAGCGACAGTAACAAAACGCTGGATATCTCCATGGGCGACTTTCCGGTGACAGCGTTCAGCGGGCCGGGGAGCACCACGCCTGTGGTTGAAGTGCCGCTGACGCTGAACTGCCCAACCATTGGCACAGCGGTAAAAGTTACCGCCACCGCAAATGGCAGCGCGCTGGACGCCCCAAACGGCGTGTTAAATCTCACGGCTGGCAGCACGGCAACAGGGCTGGGTGTTCAGCTTCTGAAAAGCGATGCCTCTACCGCCCTGCCGCTCAACACGCGAATTTCGTTAGGGGCTTCGACTGCGGCTGAAACCACCTTCAAGCTGTATGCTCGCTACCGCCAGACAAGCAGCACCGTCACCTCCGGTACGGCGAACGCCATGGCGACTTTTACGCTGAACTATCAGTAGAAATCAACAGCAGGACATCAGCCGTAATCATTACGACGTAACCCGATGTCCTTCAGTTGTTCATCGCTGAGCTTATCCAGCACCCGCCGCGTCTGGCGGGCACGCCAGCTCTGTTTTACCCACCGGCCCATCAGCACGAAAATCTGAAACGGCGCTTTTGCTCTGTTCTCGTAAAATTCCATCCTGCATCTCCCCACGCTGTCGATGGCTTATCATCGCCGGAGCGGGCCTTTACAATACAGATGCAAAATGTACTTTTATTTAACATACAGATTCGCTAAAACAGGGTCTGAACGGCATTCTGGTGGCCAATCTGTACTGGTTTTGGCCTCTGTATGGTGAAAATTGGGGATACAGCAATGACACGTTATCAGCATCTGGCGAACCTGCTCGCCGAGCGTATTGAGCAAGGGCTGTATCGCCAGGGCGAAAAACTGCCTTCGGTGCGCGCGCTCAGTCAGGAACACGGCGTCAGCATCAGCACCGTCCAGCAGGCTTATCAGACGCTGGAAACCCTGCAGTTGATCACCCCGCAACCACGCTCAGGCTACTTTATTGCCCCGCGCAAAGCCCAACCGCCCGTGCCCGCCATGACTCGCCCGACACAGCGCCCGGTGGAGATCACTCAATGGGATCAGGTGTTGGATCTGATGAGTGCTCGCGGCGACAAGTCGATCACCGCGTTTGGCGGCGGCTCGCCGGATGTTTCTCAGCCGAGCCTGAAACCGCTGTGGCGTGAAATGACCCGTGCGGTGCAGTACGGGGCAAACGACATTTTCAATTACGACACCCTACCCGGCCGCCGCGAACTGCGCGAACAAATCGCTCGACTAATGCTGGATGGCGGCACGGTGGTCACCGCCGACGATATCGTTATCACCAACGGCTGCCATGCCGCGCTGGCGGTTGCGCTGCTGGCGGTGTGCCAGCCGGGCGACATTGTGGCGGTGGAATCCCCTTGTTATTACGGCACTATGCAGTTGCTGCGCGGCTACGGGATCAAAACCATTGAGATCCCGACCGACTCACAAACCGGGATCAGCATTGAAGCGCTGGAACTGGCGCTGGAGCAGTGGCCGATCAAAGGCGTTATCCTGGTGCCCAACTGCAACAATCCGCTCGGGTTTATCATGCCCGACGCGCGTAAACGGCAGATCCTTTCTCTCGCACAACGCCACGACATCGTCATTTTTGAAGATGATATCTACGGTGAGCTGGCGAACGACTATCCGCGCCCGAGCACCATTAGATCGATGGATATCGACGGACGCGTGTTGTTGTGCAGCTCTTTCACCAAGACCGTCGCGCCGGGTCTGCGCGTGGGCTGGATTATTCCGGGCCGCTATTACGACCGCGTGCTGCACATGAAATACGCCACCAGCGCCACCAACGTGCCGGTGACGCAGCTTGCCGTCGCGGCATTTATCCGCGAAGGGCATTACCATCGCCATCTGCGACGGATGCGCCAGCTTTATCACAGCAATATGGAAACCTACACCTGCTGGATCCGGGAGTATTTCCCCTGCGGGATCTGCGTCACCCGGCCGCAAGGCGGCTACATGCTGTGGGTCGAATTGCCGGAAAGGGTCGACATGGTGTGTGTTGCAAAACAACTGTGCGAGCTGCGCATTCAGGTCGCGCCCGGTTCACTGTTTTCAGCCTCGGGGAAATACCGTAACTGCTTACGCATCAACTGCGCTCTGCCCACCAACGATAAACACCGTGAAGTCATGGAAAAGCTTGGCGAGGCGATTCATCTGGCGATGGAGTAATACGTCGAAACAGCCGACATAAGTGCTAACCAAACGCCGGGAAAGCCGTTTGAAGCGTCGTCGCAATTATTCTAAGGTGTAGGAAATCTCTCACAAAGACGACATCAGCAATGACAACGACCCGCACCGACCCTTTCCAGCTCACACTGGACAGAATCATGGCGTTAAAACCGCTGGACAGCATCGAACGGTTAATGGCGGCGCTGTTGCCGGAAGCAGATAAAATCGTCGCCCGCCGGCCACGCCATTTCCACAAAAATGGCCCGGAAATTTACCTGCTCACCTCAGGCAATTTTTGGCTGCATCGCCAGGCGGATGGTTTACAAATGAGTATGGCGAAAGCACCGCATATTTTTGGCCTGGCGGAGCTGAGCATTCCGGTCAGCGACACCACCTATGTGAAGTTTGCCGCCGACAGCGAAGTGTTTGCCCTTTCTGGTGCCAAAGCACAGACGCGGCTCAATCAGCAACCCGAACTGTGGCAAGACGTGGCAAAAATGCTCGCCTTCCATCTGCACTTTTCCACCTGGCGTGACCTGCATCTGTTGAACGATAACGCTTACGACACCATTCGCGGCAAGCTGCTGGAAATGCAAAAACACGACGAGGCGTTACGCAAAAGCACCACCATCCTCAATTACATTCTGGGCTCAACCAAGCTGTCGCGCAGCACCATTTTACGGGTGTTAAAAGACCATTCCCGACTAACACGCTGGTTATGCTGTAAAACTACCGTCGGTAAGCCTTTCGGTACTGAAGTGGGGATTTCCCGATATGCTTACGAAAGCGGGTGATAAACCAGGCATACCCCGGGAAACCCACCTTTTCAGCGATTTCTCTGACGCTAAGTTGCGTATGGTTCAGAAGTTCACAGGCCTGTCGTAAACGCCGCATTGTCAGGTATTCCTGAAGCGTTCCCCCCGTTTCATTACTGAAGCGACGACACGTATGGCCCAGAGAGCACCCCGCTACTGCCGCAATTTCTTCCAGTGAAAAGCTTTCATGATAATGTTCGTCAATCCAGCGAATAAGCCGGGTGGAAAATGTCTTCTGTCCGGACTCGGTTTCAGCCTGTGGCACCAGACTCAGTAGCTGCATGATCAGAAATACAGTGTCGCTAACCGAAAACAAATCATCTGCCATCTGTTTTTCAAAACGTTCCAGCAATAATTCCACAAAACCCTGTATATCACTGATATCAAACACCCGAGCGGGTTCACTCCGTTCACTTAACTGACGCAGCAGTGCCTGCTGCCGCGGGAAATCCCGGAGATAATGAATAACGGTCAGTGAGTTAAAATGAAGGGTCGTGCGGTGGTAGCAATTGCGGGGACTCTGTTCAACAAACACCTTGTGTAATTTCCCCGGAGGAAAAATAAACAGCCTTCCGGGGCGGATCGTATACTTCCGGTGATCTACCA
Organism: Pantoea sp. sgz302252; assembly: GCF_047713085.1. Lineage (NCBI taxonomy): Bacteria > Pseudomonadati > Pseudomonadota > Gammaproteobacteria > Enterobacterales > Erwiniaceae > Pantoea > Pantoea sp. sgz302252. Next base: position 49,938 of record NZ_JBLFJW010000002.1, on the reverse strand, counting down.
GTACAATTCCCACTCCACGGGAGACACTCAGGATTTCTATGCACTGATGCCAGTGGTAATAATTGGCCGGAACATCTTCCTGCATCCGGTGAAAATAAATAGCGTTCTCATTGAGAGAAATCCGTTCCAGATAGCATGCATCTCCCTCCATCTTGTCTTTTTCCATTATCGATCCATTGTTAAGAAAATTAAATTTTTGTCAAAATCGAGAAATTTTCCCGCTTTTTACCAGAAAAATTCAATTTATTTTCTCTTCGCTGTTCTAAAATTCGACAGCAATCACAATTAAAACCCTGTTTTAGTTTTTTACTGTGCGCCATTCCAGCCCGGAAAATGGAGAGCGAGTATGTTGCACAGCAAGCAGGATTATTGTCAGTTCACGTTGCGCTGGATAACGGATGCGGCCCGGCATTTTTCTCCTGGCTGTACCCGTATCAAAATGGGCGAAACCTCCGCCCAGTACCCGGCTGACGTTGCAGAAATAGAGGGGTTTTCCCGCTTACTGTGGGGGCTGTTTCCGCTGGTCAGCGGCGGTACTGACACACCGCTATGGCAACAATTCCTGACGGGGATCCGTAACGGAACCGACCCTGAACATACCGAATACTGGGGAACGCTCACCGACAACGATCAGCGCTGTGTGGAAATGGCGGTTTACGGGCTGGGGCTGATACTGCCAGAGTCGCCCCTGTGGTCATCACTAACCACAGAGGAACAAAATTATCTGGCAACGTGGTTACATCAGAGCGCTGAGATCCGTATTCCAGATAATAACTGGCATTTCTTCCCGGCGCTGATACAGACGGGCCTGAAATGTGTCGGCCAGGATTACGATATGAAGGTCATCGAGCATCACCTGGACGCCATTGAACCTTTTTATCTGGGAAACGGGTGGTACTCCGACGGAGAAAACAAACCGCGCGACTATTACATCTCCAGCGCCTTTCATTTCTACGGTCTGCTGTACAGCCATGTGATGCAGGATGTTGATCCTGAGCGGTGCATGCGTTACCGCCAGCGCGCCAGGCGTTTTGCGCAGGATTATATTTACTGGTTCACCGCGGACGGCGCCGCGATCCCGTTCGGACGAAGTCTGACTTATCGCTTTATTCAGGGCGCATTCTGGAGCGCCGTGGCTTATACCGGGCTGGATGTGTTCACACCGGGGATTATCAAAGGGCTGGTACTACGACATCTCGACTGGTGGACGCAACAGCCGTTTATCGACCAGAGCGGCCTTTTCACCATCGGGTATCGTTATCCAAACCTGATTATGGCCGAGGATTATAACAGTCCCGGCTCACCATACTGGGCATTGAAAACGCTGCTGATACTGGCACTGGATGAGAAATCATCGTTCTGGCGGGCTGACTGCGAACCTTTACCGGCGCTGGAATCGGTCCGTGCTATTCCTGAAGCGGGTCAGTTCATCATTCATGACTCTGACCAGAAACACGCCTGGATGTTGATGTCCGGCCAGTTTGACAGGAATGACTTTGTCAATTTTGGTCCCAAATACGGCAAATTTACCTATTCCAGCCATTTCGGCTTCACCCTTGAGCGGGGAAGCTATGGCCTGAATCATGTTGCCTGTGATTCGATGCTGATGCTCAGTGCCGGGGATGGCTACTTTCGCGGCCGCCGTGAATGCCAGAACGTGGTGATGACCGATGAGTGGCTGCGCAGTGAATGGTTTCCCTGGCCGGATGTGGAAGTGATGACCTGGCTGCTGCCGTTCCCCTGGGGGCATATCCGCATTCACCGGGTGTCCACTCCACGACGACTGACAGCGGCTGAAGGCGGATTTTCCGTGAATCAACACAATCTGAGCCATTCAGACAATCAGGCACATTCACTCACCCTGCACGCACATGGAACCCGCAGTTACATCGGCGATTTACTGCATCACCGCCGGTCACAGACTGTGGTCACGCCGCCTAACAGCAATATCCTTTTCGCTCCACCGGCTCTTATACCCTGTCTTTATGGTGAATTGTACGCAGGAACCCGCTGGCTGGCCTGCGTGGTATCAGCATCCCCGGAGGAGCAGATACCCGTGCCGGCAGATATCGCTTTCGATTACCAGCACCAGCAGCTCACGCTTTCCGGCAGGACCATTTCCATTACATAACAATCGTCACCGTGACTTTTTGTGGAGTACATTATGTCTGAAGCCCTACAATCCACGCGCTCAGCGTATATAAAACTCAGCCTGTTTGTCTTTTTATTTACTTTCACCTGGTCTGCCGGTTTCGGTATGTATGCTATCTGGCTGGGTGATAAAGCAGAACTGAGCGCTATTGATATTGGTACAGTTTTTGCTGTTAACGGCGTGTTTGCCGTCCTGATTAAACCTGTATATGGCTATATCATGGACAAAACCGGCATGAAAAAGCACTTGCTCTATTTCGTCTGCCTTATTTCCGCACTGATGGCCCCTTTTTATCTGTGGTGCTATTTGCCCTTACTACAAAGCCACTTTCTGGCAGGCATAATTATCGGCGCATTATTTTTCAGCTTTGGCTGGTACGCGGGTGTGGCGGCTGAAGAGTCTTATGTTGACCGTTTCAGCCGCCTGTATAACATGGAGTTCGGCCGTATCAGAATGTGGGCTGCTCTGGGATGGGCGGTCGCTGCATCGTTTTCCGGCTACGTTTATAATATTTCCCCGATAATTAATTTTACCATCGGCAGTATATCCGCATTGTGTATGTTGCTGGTTTTGCTTTCACTTAAAGTTGATCATTTCGGGCAGGAAGAAAATAACGTTCTGTCTAAAGAGAAAATTGTTATCGCAGATGTATTTCATCTGCTCAGAAATCGAAAATTCTGGATGTTCGCACTCTATATTGCCGGCGTGGCCTGGATGATGTTTATTGCCGAACAGCAGTTCTCTCGCTATTTCGTCACGTTCTTTGACACCAAAGAACAGGGTAATGCCATGTTTGGTTATATGAGCACCACGCAGTCGTGTGCCGAATTTTTTGGCATGATGCTGGTTCCCGCACTGGTCAACCGGATTGGCGCCAAACAAGGGATGCTGCTTACGGGCCTGATTATCAGTCTGCGCCTTATCATCTCGGGTCTGACAACCGACCCTGTCATTATCTGCCTGGTAAAACCGCTGTACGGGATTGAAATCGCGCTGATTCTGGTCTCCGTCTTTAAATACATCGCTGAACATTTCGACAAACGCATCAACGCGACCATGTATTTGCTTGGCTATCAGGCCATGATTTATGTTGGCTCCATTGTGGTGGCTCCTCCCGCTGGCTACGCCTATGACGCCATTGGTTTTGAACATACCTATCTGATTATGGGCGCTATCGCGCTACTGTTTACGATTGTGTCAGTCTTCACGCTTTCTGACTGTCACAGGCATAAAAAAATCGAGTCCGCCGCCCGCACAGATCAGGCAGTAAATTAAGAAACGATACGAGAACACTATGTTGCAGAATATTCATAAAGAAGCGATTTCCCCGGTAAAACTGGCTCCAGGTGAGCGTGATATTATCCTGGGGAAAATTAAACAGATCATGCCCGATATTTTACAGGACGTTGACCGTAATATGGCCTGCTGGCAGGAACGGTTCCCGGATGCTGCCTGTCAGAATGGCCTCTACCCGGTGATTGATAATATCGAATGGACCACCAGCTTCTGGAGCGGGCAACTCTGGCTGGCATGGGAATGGAGCGGTGATCAAAAATACCGGGCTCTGGCCGAAAAACACGTTCAGTCTTTCGGCGAGCGTATCATTCACCGGGACCATACCAATCATCATGATCTCGGTTTTCTTTACAGCCTGTCCTGTCTCAGTGCCAGTACGCTTACTGACAATGCGCGGGCACGCTATATTGCCCTGCTGGCGGCCGATGCGCTAATGGAACGTTATCACCCTCGCTGCGGCATTATTCAGGCATGGGGCGAGTTGGATAACCCGGAACAGCAGGGACGAATGATTATCGACTGTAATATGAATTTGCCGCTGTTATACCAGGCCAGCCTTATTACCGGGGATGAACGTTATGCTCAGGCCGCCACCGCGCATATCACCCAGGCCAGTCGCTATATTGTGCGCCCGGACAGTTCGACCTGGCACACATACTACATGGACGTGCATACCGGAGAGCCTCGTTATGGTAATACCCATCAGGGCTATGCGGACGATTCCTGCTGGGCACGAGGCCAGGCGTGGGGCGTGTATGGTTTTCTGCTGAATTATCGCTATACCCGTAATGAGGATTTACTGGCGCTCAGCCAGAAGCTGGCAAATTATTTCATTAATCGCCTGCCGGATGACCTGGTGTGCTACTGGGATCTGGCACTGACAGACCCGACAAGCTGTCGGGACAGTTCATCTACAGCGATTGTCGCCTGTGGTTTGCTGGAAATGATAAAACATCTGCCGATTTCTCATCCCGACCGTGAAAGCTATGAGGCCATCGCCTTGCAGATGGTCGGAAATATGATCGACCACTATTATAATCGGGAACATATTCCCGGCGCAGGGTTACTGAAACACTCAGTTTATCATTTTAATGGCAATATCGGTGTGAATGAGTGTTGTTCGTGGGGGGACTATTTCTTTCTGGAAAGTATCACCCGCATCATTAAAAACTGGAAACCGTACTGGTAATTTAACCTCAATATAAAAATTTAACGCTTATACCTCCCTGCCATTTCGACAGGGACAGTGTTTCTCTGTATCTTATGGATGGAATATAAAATGAAGCTCAGCAATAATGTTATTATCCTGTCTTCTTTATTAGGTGGAATATCAGCATGCAGCCATGCTGATACGACGGTGACGACAGCGGGTCAATCAGTAAAATATACGCCCTTTACGACCGTATATTTCGCACCCCGCACACAATACCGTACTGCCAGTGAAGGTTTTCTTCAGCGACTGATGCTGACAGGCGTGGTGCAAGATCCAGACAGCATACTGAAAAATATGTACTGGAGTTTTGAAACAGATGCCGATCTCGGAAAACACATGGATCAGTGGAAGGACAGCTATCAGGAAGTGGAGCTGAATAAACCTTTTCCACTCGGTCGTAGTCAATTTTATCTTGAACCCGGCACCGTATTTCACTGGGAGTCAGCAGGCTCACGTATCGATCCTTATATCGGAATAGGTTATCACTTCGACTCAACGTTCACGAGCGTTCTGCGTTACCGCTATAACCATCAGAATCATGACTCCCAGACTCTGAATGGTGACTGGGACGACGCTTCAGAACATCGCGTGGATTTATATATTACCAAATACTTTACACCTGATTTTTATGTTCAGTATAACCCTACCTATTACAGCAAGGTGCACAGTGATGAATTTAACTATGCGAATGGGAAGAATCATACCCTCCAGCATAATTTTGTCTTTAATTTCCATGCCACTCCTCGCTTTTATCCCTTCTTCGAATTAGGTTATCTCGACAAATACCAGGACGGGAATGACACGGAAGATGAATATCAAATCCGTGTTGGATTCAAATACAATTTAAATTAAAAAATCACATGAAAGAGCGTAGCCAATGAAAATAAAAAAATCTGTTCTATGCATGTTGTGTCTGAGTGGTATTGCAGTGATCTACTCTGGCACGGTACAAGCTGCCGATTATTATATTTCCTGCAATGCTTCAGGCGTTCCCTCGGGCGAAGGAACGCAGATCTCTCCCTGGACTTCGTTGACTCAGGCCAACACTGTCGCACTGATCCCCGGCGACAGCCTTCTGTTCCAGCGAGGGAAAACATGTTCAGGACAATTACATCCGTCAGGCCACGGTGATGACAATGTGCCTGTAACAATAGGCGTCTGGGGAGATGAATCACTTCCACAACCCGTGATTGATGGCAACGGCAGCCATGATGCTGTACTGCTAACCAATTTTCCGGGTGTAACACTGGAGGGACTGGAAATAGTCAATGCCAGTCAACCCGGTAGTGAACGTAACGGGGTTCAAATTAATCTCAGTGACATCGGGGAAGCCAGAAATATCATCCTACGCAACCTTACGATCCACAATGTGCGGGGCGGTGATACCAAATCGCTGACCGGTTCAGCCGGAATATTAATCTCAGTCAGCGGCGAGCAACGACCTTCCTGGTATGACAACCTGCAAATCCTGAACAACACGATTTATGATGTGGACAGAGAGGGAATTTACTTTAAATCACTGTGGAACAAACGCCCGGAAGTTGGTGCTCAGGATACATCAGGCATCGGCCCATGGACCCCCAGTACAGCCGTTCTGATAAAAGGGAATACGCTAAAATCAATTGCCGGGGATGGTATGAAAATCGACACTACCGAAGGCGCGGTAATAAGCCACAATCTTTTAGCTGGTTTTCAGCTTCGTTCGCAGGAGAACAATGCAGGTATCTGGACTTTCAACACCAATAACTCCCGTGTCGAATATAATGATGTCTCCGGCGGCGGTAACGCTCACGATGGAATGTCATTTGATGCTGATGGCGGCTCAATAAATACGGTATTCGAGTATAACTACAGCCATAGTAATAACGGTGGTTTATTACTTATTTGCCCATATTCAGGTGCAGTAACGAATGGTACAATAATGCGTTATAACCTGAGTTATAATGACAAAGCGCGTCTGTTTCAAATGTGTGCTGGCAGCATTAATGATGCGCAGGTTTACAATAACAGCATCTGGCATGACGGGTCTGATTCGGTTATTTTTTTCCAGAACGATGGTGCTACTAATGTCAGTATTAGTTGGCGAAATAATATTGTGCAAAATAATGGGCCAGAAATGTCCATTGCTCAGGGTGGAAACCAGACGCTGAGTTTCTTCAATAATGACTTTCTTGGTGTAGCTCCGCCACCACCAAATCCTGATGGTGTCGTCCATCCTGGTGGAATGTCATCCGACCCGTTGTTCGCTGGAGTGGATGAGTCCGATGTAAACGGTTTTAAACTCAGATCAGGTTCCCCCGTTATCGCCCAGGGTATTTTAATTAAGGATAATGGTGGTTACGATTATTATGGCAATCCTGTTTCTCCAGATAAATCCCCCAATATGGGCGCTTATGAAGGTAGCGGTATCTGAATTTCAGCCAGCCGAATAACAGAACTGGTGCTGAAAACTTCAGGACAGAGTGAAACCGGAGACTAAGATAACCGGGGCCTGTAAAAAGCGATTGAGGCCCCAATGAAATAACTGGCACTAGCGCATAACAAGCTGACCGGATGCCCCGTTCATCGACGATGTATCCATAGTCACGCTGAGTGTCCGGGCATCTTCATCAAATACAATCTGAATTTCTGGCGATTTGCTGACAACGGTGCTGACAGACAGATCGCTTAGAATAAATTGTATTTCTGAGAGACTTTGTGTTGGGTCAGAAAAGGCCATAATACATTCATCGTCGGCCTGCTGAATGAGTATGGCGCCAGATGTAGTGGCCTGAACAAACTCAAGCTTTCCAGGCTGATAAAAATTTCCTCCCCATAAAGAACGATCTGTTAAAGCAATCGCCTGATTACTTTCATCATTATTAATGATGCGGACCGGTGGGCTGGCCTGATAGTTCTGCGTCTGTTCAGGTGAGTAGTTCGGTAAAATAGCGTAAGCGATCCTCTGTCCCATGGGTTGCTCTCCATGAGGAACACTGAGCGTAGCGTACTGTTGTGTGACAACTGTCTCACTGCCTTCATCATTGACCCATTGCCATGCTCCACTTCTGGACACATTTTCGGCTATGAGGGGAACAGGTTCAAAAAAAACATATCCGAGGGGAGCCTGATTCACCTCATCAGTTAAAGTAGCAAAGGTGGCATTATCAAATGGTTGCATTGTTGACGCAGGAACAGTGATGCCGTTTACCTGGAGGGTCTGCGTTTCAGTATCGCTGAGCTGCCTGTTTTCAATAATTGACTCAACCGGGGCAGAGTCTGAACCGCTAATTCCAGCCACAAGAGCAATAATCTGATCGTCCAACATGAACCATGATTTTACAGCTGACAGTGAGCTGCCTGTTACGCCTTCAAGATTGTAAATAAGACTGGCATGTCCTGTTATCCCATTACTGACACCGCCACTCCAGTTACGTTCATCGGAATTTGGATAAAGTTGCCAGTCAGCCAGAACACCACTCTGCCCATCGGTTAACGTCCCCGGAAGCCGTAACATATTAACCGTCGGCCAGTAATTCTCATCAAACTGAGTACTGTCAGCATTATAAACGTATAACATTCCCGTGCCCGTATACCATCCCTGCTTGTTCTCGCCATTTCCATATTCAAATGCAGTAATCTTATGAGAGAATAAACTGAGTCCACAGGCAAAGCTCCCCTTCTGATGAATCATCTGGCACATGGAAGCCATCATTTTATTTTCATTCCGGTTGTCATTTTCAACAGGAACATCCGGGTTATTCATCAAATCTCTCAGCGTCTGGATTTGGGAGATCGACAAATCACTATAATAATCTGTGTAGAACTTATCAGAACTGATGGCGCTTTTGACAAATGTTTCCCATTTATGCTGATAATCCGTTGAGGTATTCCTTCCGGAAATAAAATAAATATCATATAAAAGTACCCGAGCCACGCTATGCGCCGGTGATGTTTCACGGCTGATCCCCCGACCACGGGTCATATCAAAATCAATGTCACTGTATAATGTAGGAGCATAAGTCTCAGGGATAAATTTATAAATATTTTCGACATTTTCCAGAGAACCAATCCAGGATGTATTCGTTAAAAGAATGAAAATATCACGAGTTCTGCTCAGCAAAACCTCACCATAACCTCCGGTATACGGCACGTTGGTATGCTGAATAAATGACCCATCATGATAATACCCATCCCCATCGGTGACATACTCATATACACTGCCAGCATCGGCCAGGCCCTGCTGCACCCTGTTGTTATCCTGCGACAAAATACCGCTCAGCATCGCAATGAAGCATTTATCGAGCAGGTTCGCGCCAGTTTCCGCCACACCGCTGGCCTTACGCACAGTCGGATCGGGAACAAAATAATTAATTGCTGCAATACATGCCGAATTTAAAGTAGATGGGAGGTATGTGGACGACAGGCACAGAAGATCGTTCAACGCTTCAGGTGAACCAATTTCCCAGTCCCACCAGTTATCATATTCCTGCGCAATAGTGGTATTGTAGCAATGCAGATTTACCCAGTCGACAGCATAAATGATGGCAGCCTGAAGCTGAACTGAGAGATAAAAAGCAGAGGCAGTGGTTTGCTCCTGTACTGCCATTTTTCGGATATTTTGCCACATTAACGTAATTGCAGCCGAACTTGAGGACCAATTTTTAGCATCTTCCCATAGCCAGGGAACGGAAGGATCCGTATTCATAGTATCCCATATTCCTGTGCCGGATGAATTAGACACAGCAGCATCCATCTGGCTTACCTGAGCCATCAGTTCAGTATCATCTGATGATACGGGTTCACCAGTCAGATTGGTACGCCAGTTCGTCTGGCTTGTATCAAAATCACTTTGCATATTTATATACTCCTTTAAGAGATAACAGAAATTACAAGCAGAATCAGATGTACATTATCTCCCGAAATATAAGAGCTATATTGTGATCTCGGTCTTTAACTAATATTTATTTTTTTCAGAACTAAAAATGGAGAGTAACATTGCAATCATAAATCTCACATATTTTCTCACTATGAAATAAATTATTTTACTTGTAAGACAGAATAATTTTCTGTGAGACAGGCGCTGGCCATCGTGGGGTATTTAATGCAGGTTAACCCCGTTGCCAGAGCTGCATGGGTAAGTTGTTTGAACCGCCACGGGTCTAATAGACATCTCAGAGTAATTTATGGACTGACCCCACGACAGTAGACAAATTCTGTCCTCACGACGAGGCCTGTTCAAAGGCCTACGGACTGGCGCCACCGAGGTGACTGTGACATATATTGATGCCACTGAAATCACACCAACACCTATCAATATTCGCCAACCAATAGGTAAAAAGGTGATGCCAGTGGCATCAAAGTTTCCGTCCAACAATCTTCCCGCCTGCGTTTTCGTTTTCCATTGCTCACAGGACGTTCGTCTGGCGCCGGAACAAGAGGTAGTTATCAGGCTGGCATCAGCGCCGCTCTCACACCGCACACGCATATTTACGCCAGTATCAATTACGAGAAAGGTGATGGGATGGAATCGCCGTGGACCGGGAATATAGAGGTTGGTTATAATTTTTGATTAACAGGATAATATTTATTTAAATAGAGATGAGAGCATTTAAAACTATTTCATTCTAATTACAAAAATATGCAAAGCAAAACGAATATTGCCAAGTTTCAAACCCTCTCAAAAAAACTCAAACACCGATCATGATAAATAATTAATTGGTAGGATATGCTGTAATTAGAATCCATTTACCTCCGACATATCCGAAGTATAGTTGCACATGAGTAAACTGTTTCCTTATTTTTTCCGTACACTCTCCCCTGTCATTACTTTTCATACATGAAAAAGCACCGATAGCGTCTTTCGAGAGAACATCATTAACTTTAACTCTTTGCCCCGCCTCATTACTGGAACACTGAACCCCTGGCCCCGTATACTTATCATCGTTTATATAATTATTCCAAAAACCGGTATACTCATCAATACTTGTAAATAATGTTTTATCTAGCTGATCTTTTCCCACCGGTAATTCCTTAGCCCCATAAATATGTTGATTAACATGCCCTCCATAGCTATTATTTTTGTTTGAGAGACCGCTATCTCTCACTGAAATTTTATGTCTACACTCTTCGGCATGAGCGAAATTTAATGCAAGCCAGCATATTAATATGAAAACAACCAGTGCAACTAAATACACTCTGTGTAATATATAATTCATTAATTCACCCTCAAACACATTCTTAAAATAATTAATCACTACAATAATAATGAGGAGTTATATATGATGTCAATATTCCACCTTAGTGATAATTAAACCTGATATATTCACAAGAGAATCAACTCTTACAGAAAACAAGTCTTCAAATATTTTCCCATCGCTTCCTTTCAAATCAACATATGCTTTCCACAATTCATAAAACCTTTCTCGCGCGAGCTTCCTACTGATATCTACAGTTTTCCCCAAATACGTTTGGATAATAAATACACTATCACTATCACTATCAAAATAAACGCAAAATGCATGGGTATATTGATTGTCGCAGTATTTCAAAAGAATATTAGCTAAATCACCGTCCTTATAATCACTAAATTCTCCTCCATTTAATTTCTCCAGTGAAATTTCAATTTGCTTATACGTTTTTCCAGTTGCTTTTGTGGCATACTCTAATACTGCCCCTGCAAATGATATACAAGGAATTGAACCACATGTGGTTTTCCCGTCATTTAGCTCTCTAATTTTTACAAGCTCAAACAGTGCATCATTTATTGCTTTTTCAATATTCCCTTTGCTTATAAACATAATCTATACATTCCGTTAATCAATTAGAAAATCAGACACTTATAAAAAGCCACATCAAATGTATGTGGCTTTTTATAAGGAATATATTTCTATTTCTTCTTGAAAATATTTACGAGTGTACTTTTATAATTTTTAAGCTGCTCTTCATAAAATTGCTCTATAAACGTATAAAGTTGCTTGGCGAAATACTCAACAAGTTTATCTCCCATTTTATCAGCAAGCTTCTGCATCATCATCGAATCAGCTACAAACATATAGGTATCATAATGAGAATCTAGATGTGTTTTTTGTATACCACCACACAGTGATTTCACTTCAGTATTTTTCATATTCATCTGAAAACTAACAATTCTCGTTTCAATTGCTGTAGATTTATATCCAGAAACAAGACCAAAATAAGTAAATTTTTTATCTTGATTACTATAGGATGCTAAGTTTCCTTTCTCACCTGATTGCCTCAGGGCTTTTACGACCGCTTCTTTAAGGTTAGCAACATTCTTAATGTTAACAATAGACTCCACAACATCAGGATTAGCCGAGAGTGCAAAATCATCCTTTTTATAATCCATTGTTTGGGTTTCTGAAAATGTAAAAATAGGTAACGGAAAGTCGACAAAAGCAGCTACCCAAGCATCTATATTCTTAAGCGCTACTGAAGGTTCAATCCCTGCAATATTTGCAGCATCTGTCAATGACTTCTGCACCATATTCACACAAACGCTCATAAGAGTTGAGCATTTCTTATAAACATCAGGATCCATATCACCTTGACTATCAACTCTTGCCGGCTCAGGTATGCTCATCTCTCCTGAAATCAATGGGGAATTAGATGAAAGGTTTGTACTGAATAACAATTTCCGTGGTTTATTCATTGTATCCACAAGGAAATTAAGATCATTTTTACTAAGTAAAGTATTCATAACAAGTCCTTATTTTAATTAATTTCAGAAAATAAAGAAGTAAAGAACAAACACACAACAGAAGCTAATAGACATCAAATAAAATTCGATTCCGAATTCAATTTCATTAACTTTTCAGTAATTTCTTTGCTACTTAAAATGGACCCAATCTTGATTGTTTTATGTGAGAAAGATCTAATTTTCAATCGATATATTATAAAAATCGCTCGATTATTATTTTTTGACTCATGAAAATTATAAATTCATGAAATACATTTTTCCCTATGATTAATTAAGTTCAATCACAAGACTTATAAAGGAGATAGCCTATTGATAATAAAAAACCAATAGGCAAAAGGGTGATGCCAGTGGCATCAAAATTTCCGTCCAACAATCTTCTCACCTGCGTTTTCGTTTTCCCATTGCTCACAACCCCTCACGCCATCACTCTGCGCTGACACCCACCCGCAACAGGAAACACATATGTCGGACTACACCTTCAACATGGGTCCCCTGCGTAGTGCAATCCATATTCAGCTTCATACTCACAACGCCACCCGGCTGTGGACCAGGCGGCGGGCGACCGAGAACGACCCTGCGCCCATCATCGGAATGCCGCGCTTTATCGAAATCCTCAACCAGATGCGCATCGCCGCTGAGCATAACGATCCTTACACCGATCTGTGGATGCTGCGTATGGAAGAGAAACTGGCGCAATCACGTAAGTTGATGCAAGTGATGCTGGATCAGGCAAAAGCCATGTTCAGCGAATTGCCGGAAGGCATCGATATCGAAAACGGCTTCAACGTGCAACCCGCCCGCTTTCCGCTTTTTATCAACGCCCCGCTGGCCTATCAGGGTGTTTATCTGCTGACCGATTTCGGCCAGCTCGCTCGTCAGCTTCTGCTGGCCTCGCATATCGCCGTCATCTCCCGCAGGGAAATGCACAACCGGTTAAATAATGGCGCAACGGTTATTCGCAGCGCCTTCGGTCTGGCGCAGAAATATCACGGCTCCGGGCTGACCCGTCAGGACTTTATCGACGAGACGCCGCAGGCCAGAGCCGCTATCGAACGTTTAGGCCCGCTACCGGAAGCGATACTGAGCGGCAAATTACGCTCATCGTTTTCATTACCGCTGCCTGGCAAGACCGAAAATCCCGGAGTCACCGCTGATGAATAACCCCATAACCGGCTATCAGTCGCTGGCTGATGAAGACTATAAAATGCTGGCTTACGTCTCCTCACTAAAAGGCCTTTTAAAGCCTTTTTAGAGTAAGGGGGAGCTGGAGCTGCTCGAGAGCAATGCCCGAAGCGTGCGTGAGATGATGGAGCCATTAATGCAGCGCCTGATCCAGAGCGCCAGACGCTACCCCGTGCGCCAGCTTCCGCTGATATTCACCATCGGCCCGGCTCCCTCCGGTGCGAACTTCCTGCGCTGACGTAACCAGCAGAACAACAAATCCGGCACCCCGGCATTCAGCAATCTGATTGGCGATCCCAAAATCCCGCAACTCGCCAGAGATGCCTTGCTGGACATCGAGCGGGATCGCATCGTGTTCAATATGCAGATGTCGGTACTGACCTTCATCATCCGTCAGGCGCGGGAGTGTCAGGAAAAGATGGAACAAGCAGAAAAGCTACATCTGGGGCAACAAAATCGCTGACGCAGAACATGAGTTGCAGCGCGACACTAAGCGGCTGCGCGATTACTCTCAATGCACACAACAGCGCGGCATGTTTTGCTGGTTCGCGTTCGTGATGCTCCCGTCACGCAAAACACCCTTTACGCTCCTGTTCAGTATCATTCCGGGCGGATAGCCAGCCGACAGCCGTCTCGCTATCCGCCAGAACCTCCTGCATTTTTCCGGCGCCCACCGGATAACAACGGGATCCGTTTGTGCGCAAGCGCCCGTTATTGCGATTTACACTGCTGGCAGAAATCGCGCGTAACCCTACGCGAACAGTGACCTCTTCAACCCGCTGCACCTTAACAGCCTCCGTGCGGAACACGATATTTAAGGTGCAGCAAACAGAATATCGCCTCGCTATTTCTCTTCCCCCTCGTTTAAATCCCCTTGCTTATTCGGTAGCCGGAACCTGCACGCTACCCGCCGTAAGGCGTGGTTCCTGATACACAATCCTTTTAATTGCGCAGCATCACCCTGGCGCATCCCTTTCACCCGATGCACTCTGCATATCACCAGGTAACGCGTGTAGTCACGCGGGAGGATCCTATGAGCGAGAAAACTTACTTCAATCTGTACACCAGCGGTCTGGGTTACGTTAACCGTGTCCGCACCGTCACCCCAAAACGCCGCGAACCCTTTTTATGCTGTGACATTGCCGCATTAAGCGGGGCTGCCGATGACGTGGACTATGTCCGCTTTGACTGCAAAGTCACCGGTAGCGAAGCGCGTAAGCTGGTTGCCCGCTGCAAGCAGGCGGTCAATGAAAAGCGCAAGGTGCTACTCCACTTCCGGTTGGGCGATTTATACGTCGATATGTTCACCTACAGCAAAGGCGAAACGGGCGTCAGCCTGAAAGCCCGGCTGCTCTATATTGGCCTTGTCAAAATCGACGGTGAAGTCGTCTGGCGCTGTTCGTCAGCGAAAAATGCCCGGCCTGCGAGACGCTGGCGCAGAAGCTTATCAACGACGACCGTCCGCTGGATATCTGGCTGGTCAACAGCCGTAACAACGATGCCAGCCTGCAACGCTGGGCGCAGCGCCAGCATATTGATATGCGCAAGGTCGAACGCGGGCAGATAACGCTTAATCACGATAACGGACGCTGGCAACGCCTCGGTGGCGGAAAACTACCGCTATTGCTGGAACAACAGGGGAAACAATGGCGTCCTGTTTCTGCCCCCTGATAGTCCTGCTCATCAGTGCTCATGCCTGCGCCGTGCCGCCGCTGTATGCGCAAATCGCCCGCCAGCAGCAGGTTCCGGCAGAACTGCTCTACGCGGTGGCCCGCGCGGAAAGTGGCACCCGTCTGGCGCAGGGGCTGCATCCATGGCCGTGGACGCTGAATATTGCCGGAACCGGCTACCGTTACCCCAGCCGTTCTTCAGCCTGCCGGGCATTGCTCACCTTCGCCCGTACCCACAACCTGAAACGCATCGATGCCGGGCTGGGACAGATTAATCTCGGCTGGAACGGGCAATGGTTCCCCTCGCTGTGCGCCAGTTTTAATCCAGCGGACAATCTCACCGTCACCGCCCTGCTACTGCGTCAGCACTACAACGCCTCCCCCGGAAGCTGGCTGGACGCCGCCGCCCGCTACCACCATCCCGCCGGAGGCAAACCCGCAGCCGTTTACCGCCAGAAAATCGGCCAGCAAATCCGGTTACTCTCCGCATCAGGAACGTCGCCATGAAACACCTTATTCCAGCCATGTTGCTGTTTACTGTCGCCGCGATTGCCGGGCCTGCCGTTCCCATGCAGGCGCTGGATGAGGCCAGGTTACTGCCAGTCATCACTCACAATCTGCATCCCGGCCAGCAACCCCGTCTGGCGCTCAACCTGCCGGGAATGACGCCACTTTTTTTAATCGGCGACGATCCGCTGTCCACAGAATGGCTGCGCCAGCACCGGGACACATTAAAAACCCTGCACGCCACCGGGCTGGTCATGAATGTCACCACGCTGGTGCGGTTGAATGCCCTGCGGGCCATCGCACCGACGTTAACGCTGCTCCCCGTCAGCGCCGACGATATGGCAAAACACCTGCCCATCAGCGCCTATCCGGTACTTATCACCGACAAGGGGCTGGAACAGTGAGGCTTGATTTTATCCTGCGCCCGGCGGTGGAGCTTTACAGCGCCAGCGCGGCCCTGCTGGCGGCGACATGGTGCGTCATCGCCCCGCAGACGTTTCTGCTTACTCCCCTTTCTGGCTGGTTGCTGGCGCTGGAATTGCTTGCACTGTCTGCTCTGCGGCTAAAGCAAGGAGTGCGCATCCTGCGCTTTCGTCGCCGCGTGCGCCATCTGCCGCTCTGGACGCTCTCTGCCAACCGTATCCCATTCCTGCCCAACGCATTGTTTCTCGGTCGCGGTTTTCGCTGGCTGCCCATGCATACCCAGCGGCTGTATCTGTGTCGCCAACCGCAGTGTGAACACTGGTTGCAGACAGATCGCCCTTCTGCCAGCGGCGGCGATCCGTTGCTGCATGGCGTGGATCTGCTTGAAGGCCGCGTCACGTTGCCGCTGCGCGACCGACCAGGGCATACGCTGGTACTCGGCACCACCCGCGTCGGCAAAACCCGGCTGGCAGAGTTGCTGATTGCCCAGGATATCCGCCGAGGCGACACGGTGATCGTTTTCGACCCTAAGGGCGACGCCGACCTGCTGCGTCGCGTATGGGCAGAGGCGCATCGCGCCGGCGGGAAAGCGTCTTCTGGCTGTTCCATCTCGGCTGGCCGGAGATCTCCGCCCGCTACAATGCCGTCGGACGTTTTGGCCGCATCTCGGAAGTTGCCAGCCGAATCGCCGGGCAGCTTTCCACCGAAGGCAACTCTGCCGCCTTCCGCGAGTTCGCGTGGCGCTTCGTTAACATCATCACCCGCGCCCTTGTAGCCCTGGGCCAGCGCCCGGATTATGCCCGTATCGCCCGTCACGTCATCAACATCGACGAACTGTTTATCGACTACGCCCGCGTCTTCCTGCCCGGTCACGACCGTCAGGCATGGGACAGAGTGGTACGAATTGCCGGAGGCATCACCGAGAAAAATACGCCGCGTAATCTTCAGGGACGGGACAGCTATGTCGTCGCGCTGGAGCAGTACCTTTCCACCACCCGCCTGCATGACCCCATCCTCGACGGCCTGCGCTCAGCCGTGCGCTACGACAAAACCTATTTCGACAAGATCGTCGCCTCACTGCTGCCGCTACTGGAAAAACTGACCACTGGGAAAATCGCGCAACTGCTGGCCCCGGACTATGGCGACCTCAACGATCCACGTCCGGTATTCGACTGGCAGCAGGCCATTCGCCAGCGGGCGATTGTGTATGTCGGGCTGGATGCGCTGTCTGACGCGGAGATTGCCGCTGCCGTTGGCAATTCAATGTTTGCCGATCTGGTCAGCGTCGCCGGGCATATCTACAAGCACGGCGTGATGGATGGTCTGCCACAGACGGAAGAAAAAGCGGCAATCAACCTGCACTGCGATGAGTTCAGCGAACTGATGGGCGATGAATTTATTCCGCTGATCAACAAAGGCGGCGGCGCGGGCGTGCAGGTCACGGCCTACACCCAGACGCTCTCTGATATCGAAGCCCGCATCGGCGATCGCGCCAAAGTAGGCCAGGTGGTCGGCAACTTCAACAGCCTGATCATGATGCGGGTGCGAGAAACCGCCACAGCCGAACTGCTGACCAAGCAACTGCCGCAGGTGGATGTGCTCAGTAACAGCGTCAGCTCCGGCGTCACCGACAGCGCCGACGCTCAGGGTGGCATCAGTTTTTCCAGCAACACTCAGGATCGCGTAACTAGCGTACAGGTGCCGCTACTGGAGCCAGCCTCACTGGTACAGCTACCCAAAGGTCAGGCGTTCGCCTTGCTGGAAGGCGGCCAGCTCTGGAAATTACGTATCCCGTTACCGGACGTAGCGCACGATCCGCAGATGCCGGAGAACATCGCGCAAATCACCCGTTATATGGAAAAACAATACGACAGCGCGCCCGTATGGTGGAACCGCCCGGAGGCAGTTGTAACGGCAAAAAACGACCCTATTTTATGGCTGAACAACAGCGAAACCACGGAGAAACTGACCGATGATACCCCGGACACACCGCCAGCTCGTGAGCGTTGAAGTGATGTGGCCTGCGCAAACGCTGCCTCTTCCTCTGCAACAGGCGGTGGAAGCGCTGACGCAGGGAGAAACGCCCGATCAGATTATCGCCCGCATGAATTTACAGGGCTTTCAGGCATGGCGCGAAGCAACGTCACCGCAGGATGAACACGATATTTTCCAGGTACGACTGGATGAGGCTCACGAGGCGCAATTCCTCTGCCGCTACGTTACGCTGCCGCTGCACTGATGCCCGACCATGCGCCACAACCCGTGCACCATCCCGGGCTGCTCGGCTGGATCGCATTGCTGCCCGGCGTGCTGGTTGGTTTTTGCCTGGGCGCGTGGATGCTGGCGATAGCGCTGGAGTGGCTGGGCGATGCGTTTTTCTGCCGGAATACTTGCGCCAGCCATAGTGAACAGATATTGCAGGCAACATGGCAATGGTGGCGGGACTCTGCTGGCGCACCAGTATGGTTAGTAGAAGATCTGGCGGTTATCAGCGATAAGCTGCAACAGGGGTTCACGGCGCTGATTGCGTCCCTCAACGGGCAAAGTGGGTTGTTCTGGACGGAAAAGGTCACCACGGTGATCCGCTACGCGTTACTTTCTGCGGCTAATGTCACCCTCACCTTTCTGCTGCGGCTGGCGATTCTGTTGCAGGCGCTGCCGCTGTTTGCACTCACCATTACTATTGGCCTCATTGACGGACTGGTAAGGCGCGACTTACGGCGATTCGGCGCAGGCCATGAGTCCGGGTTTGTTTATCACCATGCCAGGCATATGATCGGCTCCAGTCTCGCGGCAACGGGGTTAGTGTGGCTGGCGGTGCCGGTTTTTCTTGTACCAGAGTATGTGTTTATACCAACGG
This sequence comes from Pantoea sp. sgz302252, assembly GCF_047713085.1. Taxonomy (NCBI): domain Bacteria; kingdom Pseudomonadati; phylum Pseudomonadota; class Gammaproteobacteria; order Enterobacterales; family Erwiniaceae; genus Pantoea; species Pantoea sp. sgz302252. The sequence goes on along the minus strand of NZ_JBLFJW010000002.1, from coordinate 30,936 downwards.
CGGCAGGGATTGGGCTGGCAGTATCCATGACGAGCGGCGCTTTCAAAAAATACGTCTGATGCCATCATTTCCAGCTCAACGGATACAACTCTCGCTGGCAACATTTATGCTGCGAAAGACGTCATACATTGACTTTTTACTCACTAAATAGTTTACTTTTCTTATTATAGTTACACCCTGAGTGAATCTATGACATCAAAAATAAACTGGCTATTGCAAAACACCTCTCCGGGAAGCCTGGTTTTGCAATCCTGGCTAACCCGGAACAGCATATCGCCTTCTCTGGCCTTTAAATACGCGCAAAATGGCTGGTTAATAAAACTGCGGGCTGGCGTTTATGCGCGCGCAGGACGAGAACCAGACTGGAGTGATGCGCTATGGTGTCTGCAAAGTCAGCTTGAAGCGCCAGTGCATCTGGCCGGACTGAGTAGTCTCTCCTGGCAGGGGCGTTCCCATTACCTGCAGCTTAAGCAGAATCAATGCTGGCTTAGCGTTGAAAACAAAGCGATATTGCCCAAATGGTTTAAAGAATTTCCCGGCGTTGAGTGGCTGATGGTATCAACTCTGAAGCTTCCTCAACTGGACGAGAAGTACCGAACCGAGCTTGAGGTTAAAGGGAAAAAAATAACCGCCAGCGTACCAGAACTGGCAGCCTATGAGCTGTTAAGCGCAGTACCTCAGGAAATCTCATTTGAGCACGCTGCCGAACTTTTTCAGGGACTGGTCAATCTCAACCCACGTAAAGTGGAGAAGCTGCTTACGCTCAGCCAGTCCGTACAAACCAAGCGCCTGTATCTGTTTTTCGCCAGTTTCTATGAACATGCATGGTTCAAACGCGTGGATACCAGCAAAATCGATCTGGGATCAGGCAACCGACAAGTCGTTGTTAATGGCAAGCTGAACACGCAATACCAGATTACTGTGCCCGAAAATTTTACTAAGAAGGGAATAAGCCATGGATAAAGCCTCCCCCTACTACCGCCAGGTCGCCCTGCTGGTGCGAGCATTACCCTATGTCGCTAACGAGACCTGTTTTGCGCTGAAAGGCGGAACGGCGATCAACTTATTCATCCGTGATTTTCCCCGATTGTCCGTTGATATCGATCTGGCCTACATCCCGCTGGAAAGCAGAGAGGTCGCGTTGCCTAACGTGCGAGAAGCACTCACCCGTATCGCCGCTGAACTGGAAGCGCAAGCCGGGATCCGTGCAGTGCTGCAAACCCATAATCCCGATGAGATGCGCATCATTGTCACCACTGACGACGCGCAAATTAAAATTGAAGTCTCGCCAGTTGCCCGGGGAACACTATATCCTCCGCAAGAACGCGACGTCGTAGAAGCCGTGGAGGAAGAATTTGGCTTTGCCGCGATCCCGGTAGTCTCACTGCCCGATTTATACGGCGGCAAGCTATGTGCTGCGTTAGATCGCCAGCATCCCAGAGATTTCTACGACGTCAAAATGCTCCTTGATACACAAGGAATTGATCGCGCGATATTCAATGGTTTTATCGCTTACTTACTCAGCCATAATCGCCCATTGTCCGAAGTGCTTAGTCCACGCTGGAAGGATATTACCGAACCCTTTCAAAATGAATTCAGCGGTATGACTTTTGAGGAGGTATCACTGGAAGAGCTAAGAGAGGTCCCGGAAAGAATGCTCAGCGCGTTGAAAGCGCATTTCACTCAACAGGATTTCGACTTCCTGAGGTCATTTAAACGCGGCGAGCCTGACTGGAATTTAGCACCAGAACCCCACATTCAGAATTTGCCAGCCGTTCAATGGAAGCTGCGCAATATTGGCAGGATGTCCGAGAAAAAGCGCGCGCAGTCCCTGGAGAAACTGGAAAAGATCATGACAGAATGGCTAAGTTAGTTTATTAATTTTAGTATAGTCACACCAATAGTGAAACTATTGCATTTTTTATAAACTAGCAAAGCTATCTCAGGAGCTATTGTCTTCCAGCACTTAAAACCAGGATTGCTATTGGCCTCGCAGGCGATCTGGTTTGTCAGGACCTACGGCGCTTTGACGCAGGCCATGAGTCTGGGTTTGTTTATCACCATGTCAGGCGTATGAATTCATCCAGCTTGATAGCAACAGGACTGGTGTGGCTGGCCGTGCCGATTTTTCTTGTACCAGAGTATGTGTTTATACCAGCGGCGGCAGGGATTGGGCTGGCAGTATCCATGACGGGCGGATCTTTCAAAAAATACGTCTGATGCCATCATTTAAACCGGACGTAGCGGGAGCGATGGATACGTTGTGCAGTTTGTGCATACTGATCTACCTTCCCGGTAACATCGGCAAACACTGTCTCAGAGAGAACGATATTGTAATAATGCAAAATCTGCCCAATGGAAAAACCATTCTCATCGGAGATAATTCATAATGAGATTAATTATTATGTTTTCCTTCATCACATATATTTTCCACACAATACATTTCATTACTAAATGTAAAATCGAAACATAAGAAAAATAAATAACGCCATTATTTATAACTATGTAGATTAATACTCTACCGTGACAGAATGCACATTAAGCACCTGAAGAACGCAGGTATAATATAAACAGTCACTGTATCCCTGCCGGCAATACCATGACTGCCGCTGAGCACCTGTCACCAATCACAGTCAACTGCAGTCTGTACATAACCCCATGAAAATGACCTGCATTTAAGGAAAAACATACGGAATTTTGTTCATATAACGGAGGACTTATGAAAAGAAATGGCCATGATAGAAATATCATTTCTCTTTATCAAGAATATCAGACACGGTTAATCGGGATACTATTTCTTACCTCATTTTACACTTACGCCCAGACTGGTAATAATTCCCCATCCGAAAATACAATATCCGCCGATCCTGCGTCATGGATAACAGAGAGCCACGCGTACCATGAAACATTTAAAAATCAGCCCTTTGTTGCCAACGGTTATATGGGGCTGCGTCTGCCCTCAGCAGGCAACGGGTACTGGGTGGGTAGCCAGCCACCGGATGACAAATCGGCCTATGCCACTGGCGCATCGTTACAGGGGCCGCGCTACACCTCAGTCATTGTGGCCGGATACCGCGGCAAAGGGGAGACAAATTATCACTATGTCTCCGCGCTACCGAACTGGTCCCCCCTGACGGTGGGTGATAACCAGTCAACGTTTGACCCGATGACCCTCACCAGCGACCAGTTGTCTGACTACTCACAAAAAGTAGACATGAAAAACGGGCTGGTCACCACCTCATTAATCTGGAAAACCGTCAGTGGGAATTCGGCAAAACTAAAATGGACCACGTTCACCCACCAGCAAAACTACCATCTTGGCGTGGTGCGCTTAGATATCATTCCTCTGCACTGGAAAGGCCCAATGACCGTAGCTGCGTTTATCGACGGGAAAGCCATTCGCCGGGGCAAACAGAGTTATACAGTACAAAATGTCAGGGCGGATACCGCCGAAATGTCGATGCGCAGCGAAACGCTGAATGAACTGGCTACCGTGAGTTTTAAAATCGATAAGCCGAAGGCGATTAAAAACGGCACGGCGATGAATCAGGATCAGCGCAGTGGTATTCGTTACCAGTTTAATCCCGAAGAACATCGCACCTACACCTTTATCAAATACGTCGGCGTGGCCACTTCCAGAGACTTTGATAATAAAGTGAAAACTGCTGCCGATGACAACCATATCGCACAGGCCTCCCAGGTCGCAGAAAATGCCTTTAACGCCATGGACCACAAACCGGGCGCAACAGGCAGCGCTTACGACCTTCTTTTAGCCAGCCACGCTCGCGCATGGGATAAACTCTGGCAGAGTGATGTTATCGTCGATAAAGCCCATCTGACGCTGCAAAAAATTATCCATACCGCAGAATATGAGCTCTATTCAAGCACCCGTGAAGGCCAGAAAAATAGCCTCTCACCCGGCGGATTAGCCAGTGACAACTATGGTGGCATGGTCTTCTGGGATGCAGAGATCTGGATGTACCCCTGGTTGCTGACCGCCCATCCAGAAATGGCCAAACCGGTGCTGGATTTCAGATCGGAGCGCCTGGCCCTGGCGTATAAAAATGTCATCGACAATCGTGAAAAATTAAAAGCCACTGAAGGTGCGTATTTTCCTTCTGTCTCCGCCACTGGCCTGCTGGCTGAAGACAGTAAAGCGTCGGGCGATGGCGGCTGGCATGAAATCCATCTGCCGGGCGATATATCCCTGGCAGCAATGCAGTATTACTACGCCACCGGCGATAAGCACTGGCTAAAAACAACAGGTTTCCCGCTGATAAAAGGGGTGGCTGATTTTTATGCTTCGCGTTCCATCTATGGTAATCCATCCGGCACCTGGACACTGGGGGCTGTTACCGGCCCCGATCAGGATGCCATCGGCGTTTATGAAGATGCCTACACCAACAGTGCAGCTATCACCGCGCTGGGATCGGCCATTACTGCTGCAAGACTGACTGGCGAACCCGTTTCACCACGCTGGATTGCAGCACAGCAGGGGTTAACCAGGCCTATTGTCGATACGACAAATAACATCCACCTGGAATACAGGGGCTACGAGATAAACCATGAAATCAAGCAGGCAGACGTCACGATGATGAGCTATCCGCTGGAGTTTGCCATGGACGAAGCTATCGCGAAAAACGACGTGGTTTATTATGACAAGGTCACCCGTGTGAATGGCCCGGCAATGACCTCAGCCATTGAGGCTGTGGCAGCAGCCAAATACGGTATGCCAGAGTTTGCCAGGTTCTTCTCAGACAGCTATGCGCCTTTCGTGTCTGAACCGTTTTATAACTTCTCAGAAATCAACAACAGCGTTGAGGATTCTATTCCTGCCTTTCCGTTTATGACCGGTTCAGGGGGGTTTATGCAGGTCTTCCCGTTTGGATTTGCCGGTTACAGATTCAGGGAAGATTCCGTTTTCCTGTCACCTTTCATGCCAGCACAGGCTATTGAAGGTGCACCGTTGTCGCTGGTGTATATCAAAGGACTGACCTGGCAAAATAGGGTGCTGAATATTGCCATCAGACCCGAAAAAACATCCGTCTCACTGGTGCACGGCAAACCGCTCACGGTAAGTACTGCATGTGCGTCGCTGAAACTGGGGCCTGATGCACCATTAATGCTTAACACACGGTCGAACTGACCAGAGCGATCAGAGCCGGGCACTCACCCGAGCCCGGCTCCTGATATAAAGACCCGGTAATCTTTCGTATCTCTGTAATACAAAATACCCTGCTCTCAGAACTCCGGTGAAAATAGCCTGGCTACACAAACAAAACCGCCATGCATTCCTGAAAACGCGAAGGCGCATATCGCGGAATGCCCGACAATCACCCTCGCGGGGAAATTCCCCGCACCATGGGCATTATCTGCACCTTCATCATCTGGAGAAAACCACCATGAACGATACCCACGACTTCAACCTGCACATCAGCGGTCTGGGCTATCTGAATCATATTCGCGAAGTGGCACCAAAGAAAGGCGAACCTTTCCTGTGTTGCGACATTGCCGTTCTCAGAGGGGAAGACCAAGAGGCGGAACACACCTGGTTCGATTGCCGCGTCAGCGGTAAAGAGGCGCAAATGCTGGTCCGTCGCTACATCAATATCTGTGAACAAAAACGCAAGGTGCTGATCCAGTTCCACCTCGGCGATTTATCTGCAGATACCTTTATCTACAGCCAAGGCCAGCGAAAAGGCGAAACGGGCGTCAGTCTGAAAGCCCATCTGCTGCACATTGAGCTGATTAAGATTGATGGCGAAGAGGTGTACGAAGCTGAAACAAAACCCCCTTTACAGGAGTTGCCCTTTCTGTCGCCTCCTTCCGTCCCATGTTCACGTTTTACTCCCCGGGATCTAACCGATCATGCCATGCTGCGTGATGTCGCCCGGCCTGGCGGCACGCTGCTATACCAGCAGGAACAGCAGGATCAGGGGTTCTGGTACCTGCTGGCCGGGGTCATTGGACTGTATCATTCGCTGAATAACGGCAAAGAGGTACTGGTGAGGGTGTATCAGGGCGAAGGCTGGTTTGGTTTCACCGGTCTGTTCGGTAAATCCCGCTATCACTGCCACGCACGGGTGATGCAGGAAGCGCGTTTATGCCACATCGTGCCGCACCACCCGCCGACTTTTTTGCAGCATTACCCGGCTTTCCGCCAGTATTTACTTGAACAGATGGCCAACTCACTGGCGGATGCGGAGCACCGCATGACATGGATTGCCCGCCACCGCAGCCGGGAGCGGGTACTGAGCAGCCTCTGGTATCTGACACAGTATTTTCCCGGTTATGACTGGACGTGGCGTGAAGTAGCCGAGTTTGCAGGATGTGAGACTGAAACCGCTTTACGGTTCAGCAAAGAATTGAGACAGGCAAGCATACTGGATGACTCACAGCGTCGCCTGCATGTTCTTCACCCGGTGCAGTTACTGGCATTGCTGGATAACAGTATCATTGCACCTCAGCAGTAAAGCCTTATGTATAGCATTTGATGTGCTTAATCAGCCAAATGATGAACATATAATCCCCACTTTCCTCATGTACTCCTGGTGGTGATATGTTTGAAGACAACTCTCCTTTTAGCTCAATTAAAGATGCTTTCTTGCAAAGAATAAATAATTCTTTTTTTGGTTTTATAGCACTCTCATTTTGTGTTGATAACTGGCGAGATGTTATATATGCGTTCTCTACATCTATAAATGTAGATACCAGAATAAACTATATAGCACAGAATACCTCCATCATATTCCCTATCGTGTTTGGGTGTATAGCAGCGGCTTTGTACCCATATGTACAGTGCCTCTTCGAAATCATACATAAAAAGGCAATCATATTTCGCTGGACATTAAAATCCTCAGAGCTGATTGCTAAAAAAGTTGCCGAAGATTCTGTCACCTATGACAAAGAGCTTCGTGATGCAAAACAAAAAGCCGCATTAAAAGAAATAGAATATAGTGCTAAAATAAAAAACCTCGAAGAGTCCATCAAGGAATACGAGGCAAAGATCGTACAATCAGAAGATGACAGCAAGATGGCCAATATTCGCTTTGACCAAATTAATAATCAGCTACAAGAATATATCAGGATGCGGAATGGCGTCTACTCTGACATTGAAGCCGGGCTCTCGTTTATTAACGAAGTTAAGAATGCTATAAATAAATCTTTACCTTACATAGATGACCTTAACAATACTAATCATGCTGAAAAACTCAGCTATTACATTGAGACAATACACGATAATTTCAAAAATATTAAGACTGATAAAATGGTAAAATTCACAAATCAAATACTTAATAATAAGCACGATTTACCCGCTAAATTTTAATCATTCTTAGGAACCGGGGGAATCTTCACCCGGTAATTTCATCCTTAACATGAGAGCTAAGTTATCAGTTATGGCAGCACGTGATGTCGCAGTCATGTTATTACTAATATGCAACGCAATGTCATTCGCTACCGACATCACCCCAGCCGGAGATTGCTGCATACGAATCTGCTGCGCCATATAGGTCATATACGGATCCATATGGCTAAACATCATGCGATACCCGGCGCAAAGATGATTCAGCCGCTCGTGTAGTCGATGCTTCGGGCAACCCCCCTGGCAGGCAAAGCGCCACGGGCAGCGCTGGCAATCATCCGGTAGCTGCGCTTTCTGCTGGCCGAACCGCCGTTGTGCTTTACCCACAACCAACTTTTCCAGTGGCTGCTGTAGCAGATTACCCAGCCGGTGTTCTGCATCCACATAGTGATCGCAGCTGTAGATATCGCCGTTCTGCTCAACTACCAGTCCGCGTCCACAGGTAGGCTGCATCACGCACAGCGCAGGACTTTCACCCAGCCACGCCGCCAGCGCATTATCAAAAAGCTGAACAAATATCCGCCCAACATCATGGCGTACCCACTCATCGAAGATGGCAATCATAAATCGCCCGTAATCGTTCCCCGTCACCGACCAGGGCAACAACCCGCATTGGGCGTCATACTCCACCACCGGAATAAACTGGAGAAATTCAGCCCCCACTTCACGCGTCAGAAAACGGTAAATTTCCAGTGGAGCTTGTGCCGTCACGTTGTTCACTACGGTCAGGATATTGACGTCCACACCGTGACGCTTCAGACAGTCCAGCGCCGCCATCACCTGCTCATACACGGGCTTACCGCTGCCCGTCTTGCGGTAATGGTTATGCAGATGCACCGGGCCATCCAGCGATATGCCGACCAGAAAACGATGCTGAGCCAGAAATGCCGCCCATTCGTCGTTAATCAGAATCCCATTCGTCTGGAGGCTGTTGGTAATATGCTTATCCCCGGCATAGCGTTGCTGGAGCACCACGGCCCGGCGATAAAAATTCAGCCCGGCCAGCATCGGTTCACCACCCTGCCAGGTAAAGTTCACCTCCGAGCCGGGCGAGGCTGCGATGTACTGGCGAATATACGTTTCCAGCACCTTATCGGACATATGCCGCTGTCCGTCACAGCCACTGAGCAGGTTCTGCCCTTTACCGAGATAAAAACAGTAGTCACAGGCGAGATTGCAGTGCCAACCTGTGGGTTTTGCCATCAGATGGAAAGCGTGCTTCATAGCGTCAACCCTGTCAGTGCGGCGATCATCAGCAGTACTCCGGTGAAGGCGTAGCGCAATGCCTGCTCCGGCAACCGACTACGCAGCCGCATGCTGACGGGCTGAAACAGCAGCGCGCTGATAAACACCATCGCCACAATGGTCAGATTGATCCAGCCAAGCTGCATACCCTGCGGTAACTGCATATGTTCCGGTCGCGGGCGAGAAAGATAACTGATTACCGTCCCCATACTGCCAAACACCATCATCACGTTGCAGTAGACGGCAATATGCCTGCGCGGAATACCAGAAAGCTGGGAGATCAGCGGGGCCAGAACAGAACCTCCGCCGAGTCCGGTTAACCCCGCTACCGCGCCACCCGCCGTACACAGCAAGAGGCCAGTATTACGGGTCCGCCTGTCTGGCGAGGACGTTTCTGGAGTTGTGGCCTTCTGGTACAGGCTGCGTAAAGCCAGTCCCACCAGAACCAGCGCAAACAACAGTAAAATGATGCGATCCGGCAGCAGAAAACTGGCGTATACCCCCATCTGCATCCCGGCGGCCATCCCCAGAGACCACAGTACTAGCAGCGATAGATTGAGCGTCACCCCCTGTCGCCAGAAAGCGCAGACATTCATCAATGCGCTCAACATCACCACCGTCAGGGACGTCGCCGCCAGCACCTGTACGGCACAGTGCGGGAACAGCAGATGCAGTACCGGCACCAGCAGAATACTGCCCCCGACGCCGAACAGCGCCGAGAGCAGGCTGGTTGCTACACCGCACAGGGAGAGCGCAATAAGCAGCCACATCGTCATGCGTTATACCACCGGAATGATGATGGGTTCAGGCTCGCCGATACTGACCATTTTCCTGGCGATGGCCTCACGCAGTTGTTCCCGCTCAACAGCATATTCACTGTCGGCAACCAGGTTCTGGCGCTCCCACGGATCGATGTGCAAATCATACAGCTTGCTCTCCACATAGTTCACGGCCCCGGCGTCATGCCATGCATCCCTGTCAGGCGCGACAATTTCATATTTCCAGCGCGGGGTACGCAGCGCCCGCCCCACTTCAGACTCACTGATTTGGATCAGTATCTCCTGGTCCCAGTCGTCAGTTGCCAGAGCCCTGTGCAGATCGCGGCCTGTCATACTTTCAGGAACCCCAATGCCCGCGGTACTGAGCATAGTGACCGGAATATCCAGCAGTGAGACCAGCTTTTCCACGGTTTTACCGCCGATAAATCCGGGGCCATGCGCCACACAGGGGATGCGGACACTCGATTCATGACAGGAGCGTTTATATTCCTCATTGCGGGTGCGGAAATGGCAGCCGTGGTCGCTGAAAAACAGAATAAGTGTGTTGTCGTACTGGCCGCTGGTCTTCAGGTAATCGACGATGCGCCCCAGATTTTCATCAAGGTTCTGGCACATGCCGTAGTAATCCGGCAGATTTTCCGGCCAGTCACCGGGGCGGTTGAGCAGATCGGGCGGGACAGCCGCATCTTTATAGCGTTCAGCATAGCCATCCGGGGCGACAAAGCGTGCCATATCATTCTGGAAATGGGGCTCCAGATACGAGATAAACAGCAGGAACGGGTTCTCCTGTGACCGGTTTTGCAGGTAATCGAGGGCAAACGTGGTCTGCTCATCCACCCGGTAGCCATCGAAATGTACCGGCTGGTTGTCATTATCAAAAAAGTGGCCACCATAAGGGTGCGACGTATGTTCCAGCGCATCCGCCGCCAGCCAGTGTTGCCAGCCACCGCGTAATTCCACCGGAACCGGTTTTTCATCCAGATCCGCCAGGTGCCATTTCCCGATATAAGCCGTGTCGTAACCAGCCTGGTTGAAAAGTTTCGCCAGCGTCACCTCGTCCTCTTTCATGGCAATGTTATTACGGTAACAGCCGTTCTGTGTCGGGTAGCGCCCGGTTTGTAGACAGGAACGTGCCGGGCCACACACCGGCTGAACAGTGAACGCATTTTCAAACTTCACTCCCTCACGGGCAAGCTGATCCAGTACCGGCGTAGTATTCACGGCAGGGTTATAGCACCCCACCGTGTCGTGACGCTGCTGGTCAGTGAAAAACACCAGAATGTTGGGTTTCATCTTTTTTTTCTCCGTTATGGCGCCGCAGGCGCACAGGCCGCCGCCGTTTTCTGACGCGGGGTTGAGGTCAACAGGAATGCAGACAGCAGGGTAAAGCTGGCAGTGATGGAGCCGAGGATCAGGTAGGTATTGTGAAAGCCGATGGTGTCGTACAGGCGACCTGCCACCGTGGACAGCACAATCGCCGCAGACTGCTTAATAAACATCACGCCCACCAGATAAATCGTGCCGGACAGTCGGGTATCAAAAACGTCGCTGATGTATTTGAAAATCCCAATCAGCAAAAATGGCACTTCGAAGTTGTGCAGCATGCGCAGAAATAAGACCTGCTCCGGCCCGGTGGCAAATGATGAACCGATAATACGGATCGTCATAATGGTGCCGGTAATGAGCAGTGCATTTTTACTGCCAATATATTTATTGATTAACAGCGGAATAAAAAACATCACTGCGGCATCGCCGAGATTCCCGGCGGTGGTTATATAACCGAACGCCCGCGCGGCCTGATCCGGTTGTTCAAAGAAGCGGGTAAAGAAATTAATAAACTGCTGGTCGAACACGTCATAAATACAGGCCACACCCAGCACATACAAAGTGAAATACCAGAACTGGCGGATTTTAAATAACTCCGCGACGCTCACCTTTTGCTGGCGGATATGCTCCGGCTCGATACCGGCCAGTGGCTCTGAACGGGCAACCAGCAGGATAACCACCAGCAGCAGCGCCAGCGATGAGCCAATCCAGTAAATCCACGTCGGATCGATGCCATACAGGATGCCGGAAATGGTGGCGCAGGCCGCCGAACCAAAACAGCCGAACAGCCGTGGGCGACCATATTCAAAGCCCCGGTTACGGCTGACCTTTTCCACAAAGGCTTCCACCGCGCCATACCCGGCATGGAAGATAAACCCCAGATACAGACCGCCGACCACCAGCCCGGTGGCGAAATGGTTTTTCAGCAGTGGTGTGTAGATGTAAATAAAAAACGGTGCGAAGAACACCATCAGAATGACGATCAGCCACAGCAGATATTTCTTTGGCCCCAGCCTGTCCGTTATCCAGCCCAGCAGGGGTTGCAGGCAAATCGCCGCTACCGCAAAGGAGGAAAACACCATACCGATATGGGTTTTATCCAGCCCCACCATACGGGTCAGCCAGACGGGTAAAAACAGAAAACACGAAGACCAGTTGTAATAATAAAACAGGAAGAAAAGTCCCCAGAAGAAAACATTCCACCGGGAGTCGTGGATTTTAACCATTGCCGCCGCCTTATTTATCATGTTTATGTCACTGACTACCGACAACACCGCTCCAGTACAGTGTGTGACCATGATAAAAAGCGAACTACCGCAGGGCTTATAACAACGGTCATATCGGGCGAGGAAATAGTGTGAGGCGGATCCCGTTAGTTTAAATATAACCAACTAGTGTCAGACAGTAAGTAAACGAAGCATTGTGAAATTAATTACGTTATCACTTTAAAAAAAACCATTACTTATTTCCCCGTCAGCTTCATTATTTTCTGTGAGGATAAAAACATGAGAAATCTTTCTTTTGTTTTAAACCAGCGGACACATAGCTTTCGCTTGAACAGTACGGCTACTACCTACCTCTGCGGTAATTTGGCTTAAAAAAGCTTCGTCGCTTGCAAAACGTGGATTTTTACGTTTTTCAGCCAGTTCGGCGCTGTAATGATCAATAATTTTTTGTGCCAGTTGGCGGGCCGTAAACTGCTTACCGGGGTTCGCCTGTAACACGTTGATTATCATTTGGGGACGACTGGTCATATGCCTTCCTGCATTTGTACGCACGGCTTTGCGTATTGGCTGTTAAGCGATGCGTGATTTACAGCTCCTGTGGATGCGCACAGTTTACCTTTCAGGGTTACAGACATGATGGCGCACTGGTCGGCATTGAAGCCACTCATATTCACTGGAAAACCTATGAAACGGGGAAAGGCGTCTGGATGTGGTGGAGTTTATCCGTCTGGCACAACTCCTGGGCATGGACTGGCAAAGCGAGCTACAAAGCGTAGCCCGCAAGTACGTCTCTCTGTAACTCAGTCCTCATTAATCACCTGATACAGCGGGATCATCGCCGCGCCGCGTGACGCACTCTGCGACCCCATCGAAGACGCGGCCAGCTTCACTTTCGGGCGGTTGGGGTCGAGCCGGGTTTCCAGCCGTTGATTCAGCTCCTGCACCAGACGGCTGATAATCGGTTTCGGCATCGCGCCGCCGAGTACGATGATTTGCGGATCCACCCACTGCACGCAGCCGAGCACCGTCTGCTCCACCTGACCGCAACAGCGTTCAAACCAGCTTTCCAGCAGCGGATGCTGCCCGGCGATCAGTTCCGGTAGCTGCGCTTCCGTTAACCCTTCACGCTCCAGCGTGGCAAGCAGATCCTTATACGACGGGCGCGGCGTGCCGGACGGAAATGCCATCCCGACTTCACCGGCATTGCTGAACCCGCCGCGCAGCATTTTATGCCCGGAGATAATCCCCGCGCCAATACCGTAGCCGAGGTCGATAAAAGTCAGATCGCTGTACGCATTCCATTCGCCGCTGTACAGCTCGCCTACCGCCGACGCGTTGGCGTTGTTCTCCACCCACGTCGGCCACGGCAGGTTGTCGGCAAACGCCTGCTGTAAATCCACCTCGCGCCAGCTCTCCAGCCACGGCACGCTGTGGCGTTTGCGCCCGTCCGCTTTCAGAAAGCCCGGCACCGCATAGCCAATGCCGAGGATACGCGCGTGCTGGAGCTGGCGCTTTTTCAGCATCTGCTCCACCAAGGTTTTGATCTGCGCAAGGGTCGCCTCCAGCGGCTGATTCTCCTGATGCGCTTCGGAAAGCGACAGTAGCTGGCGACCGCTGAGATCGACTACCGTCATATCGATAAAGCCAGGACTGAACGACAGCCCGATGGCACAGCCGCCGCCGGGGTTAAGACGCAGCGGCAGCGACGGCTGGCCGCGCTGTCCGGTATTGCGCTCCCCTTCCACCACCAGGCCGGAGAACATCAGCTCCCGGCACTGCTGGGTGATCGCCCCCGCCGTCAGCCCGGACAGCCGAGCCAGTTCGGCTCGCGTCACCGGCGCGTGGCGGCGGATCAGTTCCAGCAGCAGGCGCTGCGAACCGCGCAGTTCAAGGCGTTCAGAGTGGGCGTTCATGGAGTCCTTAATTTTTTATCTAATCCCAGCGCAGTCCGGCTTCTTCAATCAGCCCCTGCAGATACGGAATATCATCGTGGCTGAGCATATCAATCAGCCCCGCCTGCATCCAGCCGATAATCACCGGACGGCTGTCGCAGCCGAATTTATTGTCGTATTGCTCCAGCGGCGTCAGGCCGTTTTTCATTTCATGCAGATACATCCGCACGCCCAGTCCGGCGTTTTTGTAGGCCCGCAGGTCGTCGATATGGGCGAACTCGAACTCAAAGCAGACGCATCCGGCATTGGACTGCTGCACCGCAGCCAGTTGGTTATTGTACCGCTCCAGCGTCACCACCTGTAACGCCAGTTGCGGTATTTGCGCCTTCACCCGGTTGATCAGCACATGGTTGAAGCCCAGCAACTGGATATGGCCGAGGGCCTCCGGCTGCTCACGCAGTAGCGCGACCAGCGCCACCACAAACTCGTCATGGCGGTTGCGCTGTTTGACCTCAACAATCAGCCCCATGCCGTTTTCCACCGCCCAGCGCAGCACGTCCGCCAGCAGGGGGATGTGCGTTCCGGCAAACGACGGATGGTATTTCACGCCAAAATCACACGCCAGCAGTTGCGGGTACGTCATCTGCTCCACAAATCCGTGTCCGGTGGACACCCGGTCGATACGGTGATCGTGCGTGACCACCAGTTGGTTATCCGCCGTCAGGTGGATATCGATTTCGATACAGTGGGTTTCCGCCAGGCGGGCGGCTTCAAAGGCCGGAAAGGTGTTTTCCGGCGCACAACTGGAATAACCCCGGTGGCTGTTGGCCAGCACGATCCCCTCTGCCGCCCGGTGAAAGTTAAACGCCATCTTCTTTTCCTCTCGAATGTAAGATGGTTATTAACTTTACTACTTAAATTTAAATGTGAAAGATGTTTTTATCTTTTCATATTCAATACATTGTTTTATATATATTTAATATGATATTTAGATCATTTTTTAGCTTTGAGGATCTGCGTCACATAAATTTAATGTTTAGCGTGTAAATTTAATAATCATCTTTTTAATCGACGGAAAACAGACTCATGTCAAAACTGGTTCTGGAACAGGTGACCAAAACGTTCGGCGAATTCTACGCCGCCAGGGAAATCTCGTTCTGTGCCGAAGAGGGGGAGTTCGTCACCCTGCTCGGGCCGAGCGGCTGCGGTAAAACCACCCTGCTGAAAATGATTGGCGGCTTTCATCAGCCGGACAGCGGGCGCATTCTGATTGGCGATAAAACGGTGAACGCGCTGCCGCCGGAAAAGCGCAACACCGCCATGTGCTTCCAGTCCTACGCACTGTTTCCACACCTTAACGTGGCGCACAACATCTGCTTCGGCCTGAAGCAGAAAAAAGTCGCCATCAGTGAACAGCAGGCCCGGCTGGCGGAGGCGCTGAAGCAGGTGGGGCTGGAAAATCAACGTCTGAAAATGCCCGCCCAGCTCTCCGGCGGCCAGCAGCAGCGCGTGGCGCTGGCGCGGGCGATGATCACCCGCCCGGACGTGATCCTGTTCGACGAACCGCTCTCCAACCTCGATGCCAAACTGCGCGAAAGCGTGCGTTTTGAAATCAAGGAACTCCAGCGGCAGTATCAGCTCACCTCGATTTACGTCACCCATGACCAGGCGGAAGCGCTGGCGATGTCGGATAAAATCGTGGTGCTGAACGCCGGAAACGTCGAGCAGATCGGCAAGCCGGAGGAGATTTACTACCGCCCGGCCAACCGCTTTGTGGCGGACTTTATCGGCGCGGCCAATATCGACACCGCGCAGGTCACGCCCGCAGAGCAGCCGGGCTATTACCGGGTACGCTGCGCCCTCGGTGAGTTTTACGTGCATTCCGCGCAGCCGCCACGTGCGGAGCACTGCTATATCTGCTGGCGACCGGAAGATGCGCAGTATGTCAGCCAGCCGCAGGCGGGCGACAACCACTTCACCCTGACGCTCGACAAAATGGCCTTTATGGGCAACCTCACCGAAGCCTGGGGCCATAACGACGCCGGGCTGTCGGTCCGTTTACAGCTAATCAAAAAACCGCCCGTCGCCCCCGGCGAGCGCGCCTGCTTCCGTCTGGCGGAAAACGCCATCCATTTTCTGGAGCCAGTATCATGAAAAACTGGCGCAATGATGCGGTCGCCTGGCTGCTGATGCTCAGCGGGCTGGGTACCATTCTGCTGCTGATGGGATCGACATTTTACGTGGTGATCGTCCAGAGTCTGGGCTGGTTCAACCTCGAAGGCGACAGCCATTTCTCGCTGGAATACTGGCGCAATATGTTGCAGGACGAAGTGCTGCAAAGCGCCCTGCTCTACTCGGTGAAAGTATCGCTACTGGGGGCGTTCGGCTCGGTGATTTTCGCGTATCCGCTGGCGCTGTGGCTGCGTAAACCGATGGCCGGTAAAGAGGGCATTATCGCGGTGCTGCGTGCACCGATGTTTATCCCCGGCCTGGTGGCGGCGTTTCTGTTCGTCAATATCGTCGCTTACCACGGCATTATCAACGAGCTGCTGCTGGCGCTGGGGATTATCAGCGAGCCGCTGCGCATGCAGAACGATGATTTCGGCTGGGGCGTCGTTATCCTGCAAATCTGGAAGAACCTGCCCTTCGCCCTGATCCTGGTTGGCGGTGCGGTCAACGCCATTCGTAACGACGTGCTGGACGCCGCCAGCAATCTCGGCGCCAGCCGCTGGCGCAGCTTTACCGGCGTGGTCGTGCCGCTGACGCTGCCCGCCGTGCAGGTGACGCTGATTCTGGTGTTTATCGGCGCGCTGGGCGACTTCGCCTTCTTCTCGGTGGCCGGGCCGCGCAACACCTACTCGCTGGCGCGGCTGATGCAGGCCACCGCCATGGAGTACGGCGAGTGGAATAACGCGGCGGTCATTGCGGTGATCATTATGGTCACGGCGGCTATCTGCACGCTGCTGATCGCCACGCTAATTACCCCGTTTGCCACCCGCAAAGGAGAGGTCAAATGAGCCACACTGCCAACGGTCGCCGGGTGGTGACGATTTCGCTGATCTTCTTCGTGGTCGCCAACCTGGTCTGGCTGGGCATGCCGTTCGGCATGGCGATCCTCTGGTCGCTGGTTGACCCGGCCCATCCGTGGAGCTACCCGGATATCTTCCCGCCGGTGCTGTCGTTCAGCCGCTGGCTGCTGGTCTGGGAAAAGACTTCGCTTTCCGAGGCGCTGTTCAACAGCTACACCATTGCACCTGCGGTAGCGGTCGCCAGCCTGTTGCTGTCACTGCCCACCGCGTATGCCTTCGGGCGCATGACCTTTCGCGGCAAGGCGGTGGCGGAGATGCTGACGCTGATCCCGCTGGTGATGCCGGGAATGCTGATCGGGATTTTCTTCAGCGCCATGCTGATCAACCTCAATATCGACAACGCGTTTATCAGCATTGTGATCGGCCATACGGTGCTGACGCTGCCCTATTCGATCCGCATTATGTCGGCAGGGTTTAAGGCGGTGCCGCAGGACCTGATCGACGCCAGCCGTGACCTGGGCTCCGGCGCATGGGGCACCTTCTGTAATGCCTATCTGCAGCTGCTCAAACCAAGCTTTCTGGCGGCGCTGATTTTTTGTCTGGTGCGAAGTCTGGAGGAGTTCAGCATCTCATACGTACTGGGCGCGCCGGATTTTATCACCGTCCCGACCATTCTTTACTCTTTCCTCGGCTACTCCTTCGTCCGCCCGGATGCGGCGGTGGTGTCGATGATTCTGGTGATCCCCAATGTCATCCTGATGGTCATCATCGAGAAGTTGCTGAAGGGGAACTACCTGTCGCAATCCACGGGGAAAGCCTGACCTTTTACAGGAGATAATGTGATGAAAAAAGCAGTGATGATTCTGGCGGGCGGCCTGCTGTGCAGCTCGCTGGCAACGGCGGCTGATAACCCCGACCTGATTGCCCAGGCGAAAAAAGAGGGCAGCGTGACCTTTAACGTCTGGTACTTACAGCCGCAATGGCGCAGCTTTGTGAAGGATTTTGAGCAGCAGTACGGCGTTAAGGTGCGCATTCCGGAAGGCAGTATCGACGGCAATATGAACAAGCTGCTGGCGGAAGCGGGCAAAGCGAAGGGCAAAATCGACGTTATCGCCCTGTCGGTAGCGCAGTTGCCGGTAACGACGGGGGCGAAAGCGCTGGCGAAGGTGGACGATCTGCCAGGCTATGGTGATGCCATTCACCAGATTCAGAACGTCGATACTCAGGGCTATGCCGTGGCGTTCTGGGGCAATCAGACCGGATTGGCTTACGATCCGCAGCAGATGGGCGACCGGGCGCTGCCGCAGACGCTGGAGCAGTTACAGAGTTTTATCGACACGAATCCAAAGCGCTTCGGCTATAACGACCCGAATAACGGCGGCGCGGGAGAGGCGTTTATCCAGCGTATCGTCACCACTCAGGGCGGCGCATTTAACAGCGAAGCGGAGAGCGTTGACCCGGTAGTGGTGAAAAACTGGCAGAAAGGCTGGCAGTGGTTTGCCGCCAACGGCGACAAAATCACCCGCACCGCCTCCGGCGCTGACAGCCTGACGCGCCTGAATGACGGCGAGCTGATGCTGACGCCCGCGTGGGAAGACCATCTGGCTGGCCTGCAAAAAACCGGGGCCATCACCTCGCGGCTGAAATTTTACGTGCCGGAGTTTGGTATGCCCGGCGGCGGCAACATCGCGGCCATTGCCGCTAACAGCCCTCACCCGGCGGCATCACGGCTGTTTCTTAACTGGCTGATTCAGCCCGAAACACAACAGGCGCTGAGTAAAGCCTTCGGCTCCACGCCGATGAACAAACAGGTCAGCCCGGACGTGAAACGCCCGGATGCAACGGTGCAGTTTTACGGCAAAGCGTACAGTACACAACTCAGGAAAGAGTTTGTGCGTGAAGTCATGATGCAGTAAACCTCAATTTGCGTGCAGCCATAAACAATTTCCCCCAGAACCTGACCGCGCGAAAAGGCAGAATGCAAAAGGTTCAGGGAAAGGGCTTGAAGGGGTAACGGGCTTGCCCAAAACACCGACGAGACAAACGCCACGGAGGGCTGGCTGCAACCTGAATCCGCCGAAATCCTGCTGCGGCAGCTCTTCTGCTAACCCAATGACTCCCCCCGGAAAGCCTCAACTGGCTCACCGCCGACGCCGCTACGTTATCCACCCTGCTCTACTGCCTGAACGGCCAGTATCAATATGCCGGGCTGGCAGGTAGCGGCGGCTGGAGCAGTGAGCTGGCCCTATTGCGCTTTCCACCGTCGCTTATCTGGGAAAATCTGCAACAGCGGCCAGAGGTTTTTCAGGGAACGGTAACACCCATAGCACCATGTTGATTACAGGCATTTCCAGTATGAATATTTCCCGACAGGAACAACGCCCCCTGCACGTCCTCGCCAAGGGCGGACGCATTATCCATAGCCGCGACACATCCGGTCGCATCACCCACGTTGAGTGCTACACCCGCGAAGGGAGGCTGCTCAGCGACTGCACGCTCGCCGTCTTCAAAAAACTCCGGACCAAGAAGCTTATCAAGTCCGTCAACGGCCAGCCGTACCGCATCAACACCAGCGGGCTGAACAACGTTCGGGCACAGTTGGACAACCGCTAAGGATGAGCTTCTTCCTCGTCGGCGGGTGGCAGTGCGACCACCCGTACGCCGTCCGCGATTGTGACCTGATTGTCGCTGCGGCTTGGGAGTGGTTAGATTTTGGTGAAGTGCGGGATGGGTGAGTACTGAATTGACAAGCCCCTTGAGGTGGGGCCTTAGGAGTTTTTGGGTAGGGAGGTTAGAAGACTCTTTTTCGTCTCGGAATCTATCTGCTTCCAGTTCATCAACAACAGTGCCAGATCGTCGTCTTCGGTATAAAAATAGGCGAGCGGGATATCGAGCGCTTTCGCAAGTTGGTGAACCACTTCGATACTGGCCTGATGGACACCTTTCTCATATCGATTGATTCGTGTGCTCGCGACAAACTCGTCTATCCCCGCAAGGATGCCGAGTTTCTTCTGCGATAAACCTTTTGCCAGCCGCGCCGATTTCAGGCGCTCGCAAAAGATGGATTGATAAAGAGTGGATTCATTCATAGCTACGATAGTCGTAGCTTTTCGATGCTATCGATACTACGAGAAACGTAGCAATCTAGCCTCTATTACACATAACCGCCTGTTACACCGAGTTTCAGCGAAGATCAGGTGTCGATCGCATAACTACGAAATACGTAGTTTTACAGATGACAATGACACTACGAATTACGTAGCATCAGACTGTTAGCCAAACACATAACTGTTTATCGTCAAGAGGGAATCATGACAAATGACTGGCATCAGGCCGATATCATCGCCTGTTTACGCAAGAAAGGAACCTCACTCGCCGCGCTATCGCGAGCATCCGGGCTTAGTTCATCAACGTTAGCGAATGCGCTGACACGCCCATGGCCCAAAGGGGAATACCTAATCGCAGAGGCATTGGGCGTTCACCCTTCGGTGATTTGGCCTAGCCGTTACTTTCGGGATGGGGTTTTGGTGGAGAGGCGGGAGTTGGTCAGAAATCGGACTTGTAAAAGAGAAGCTACTTACTAGATTAATCACGTAAGTTCTAATAAACGCTTCCACAACTTGATCGCATTACGTAAAATAAGACGTAATGCGATACATCCAGCCAGGATACTTCTATGTCCACTTTCGACTTAAATTATTGGTATACATTCCCAGCGGTTAGGGGGATTCAAGCCGGACGGCCATTCTACATCGCAACCTGCCCAATGCGCATCATTCCAAAGATTTTCAGTTTTGATGAGACCGATGTACCTCCTGAGCTACGAGCTCAGAGAACACTAAATAAGTCGCGTATACCTGAAATGGTCCGCTATCTGCTCGAAAACCCAAATGATTATGTATTCTCAGCCTTAACAGCATCGATTGCAGTAGAAGTTCAGTTTGATGAGTTTCCTGGGAGTAACAATCTCGGAACGCTCCGCGTGCCAATGGATGCACAGATCCTCATCAACGATGGGCAGCACCGCCGAAAAGCGATAGAAGATGCATTGGCAGAACGCCCGGAGCTTGGACAAGACAATATTCCTGTGCTGTTTTTTGTCGATGAAGGCCTACAACGTAGCCAGCAAATGTTTGCCGACCTCAACAAGTATGCAATTCGACCTAGCCCATCTCTTTCAGCGCTCTATGATCACCGTGATGTGAGTTCAAACCTTGCCCGATATCTGGCAATGACCATTGAGCCCTTCATCGGACTGACTGAACTTGAAAAATCCAGCATCAGTACGCTATCAAACAAGCTATTTACTTTGAGCAGCATTAAGCAAGCTACTCGAGCGCTTCTTGGCAAAGACCCCAAATTGGGGGACATCGAAGAAAATACAAACATTGCCACTCTTTACTGGAAAACGGTTTTCCAGGCTATGCCTGACTGGCAGCTTGCAGCCAAAAAAGAAGTTTCACCTGCACAGTTAAGACAAGACTATGTTCACGCGCACGGCATTGGCCTTCAGGCTCTCGGTTTATTAGGCCGAAGCCTTCTGGCTGAATCTCCTGACGACTGGCATCAAAAAATCACCCAACTGAAAACTTTTGACTGGCGTAAAAGTAACCCTGAAATGGTTAAACGAGCCATGCAGCACGGCAAGCTCAGTAAAACTGGGATTGCCATTCAGCTGACCAGCAATGCGCTAAAAAATGCGCTATCAATTCCCCTCACTCCTGAAGAACAGGAGCTTGAAGCTCAAATGGTTGTCTCATGAGTACACTGACTCTGGCCTACGATCTGGCCGACTATGAAGAATTCATCAACCAGGAACAGTTTGCCGGGCGTTCGCTCGCTGATTTTGTTTCTGAAGTGCAACGTGTCTACTGCGCGGACAAACGTCCATGGGTGATTGGCTATAGTGGAGGTAAAGATTCATCCGCCGTCATCACTCTCGTCTATCTGGCGTTGCTTGGCTTGCCACCTGAAATGCGCACCAAAGACATCTTCCTGGTGTCATCCGATACTTTGGTTGAAACGCCTGTTGTTGTGGATTTGATAAAAAAAACCATGCTGCAGATTGAAGCTGGGGCAAAACGTGATGGGCTCCCAATCACGCAGCATTCAGTCATGCCGAAGACTAGCGAAACGTTTTGGGTCAATCTGCTGGGTAAAGGCTATCCTGCGCCGACACGAAGTTTCCGTTGGTGTACAGAGCGCATGAAGATTAATCCGGTCAGTGACTTTATTAAGGATAAAGTCAGCAAATTTGATGAAGTGATTGTTGTTTTAGGATCACGTAGTAGCGAAAGTGCATCGCGCGCGCAGGTTATTGCTAAGCACAAGATTGATGGATCACGCCTGGCTCGTCACACAACATTACCCAATGCTTTCATCTATACCCCGATCGATACGTGGGATGTAGAAGATGTGTGGAAACTTCTTCGTGGGGCATTCCGCTATGCTCCTGATGATGTTGAGGAGTGGGAAAGCCCATGGAGTGGAAATAACCGCCCTCTCTGGACGCTTTATATGGATTCATCCTCACAGGGTGAGTGTCCACTTGTTATCGACGAAAGTACCCCTTCCTGTGGTAACTCTCGTTTTGGCTGCTGGACCTGTACCGTAGTGACTAAAGATAAGGCAATGGAAAGTCTTATTCAGAACGGTGAAGAATGGATGTCACCATTACTGAAATACCGTGACCTGTTAGCATTCACAACCGACCCTGCGAATAAAGATACGTTTCGTAACTACAAACGCAGGACCGGGAAAGTCAGCTATCAATATGCCAAAGACGGCGAAGAGCTTAGCGCGGAACGTAAACATGTCCCGGGACCTTATTGGCTAAAATACCGTCAGCAGTGGCTAAAAGAATTGCTGGAAATTGAGCGCGATATGAACGCTCAAGGCCATACAATCACACTGATCACCCAGCCAGAATTGCATGCAATTCGACAACAGTGGCTGAAAGACCCAAACGAACCAGATTGGTACGATACACTGCCAGGGATTTACCGTGACGTATACGGAAAAGACCTGGATTGGGTTATCGATGACCAATCTCGTTTTGACGCAAGCGATGCGGAACTTCTTGAGCAAATTGCCCAAGGATTTGATGTGGTTCCTGAGATGGTTAAGAAACTGATTGAACTAGAAGTTTCTATGGAAGGACTCAGCCGTCGTCAGGGCATCTTCGATAAATTAGGCACCATCCTCAAACAGGATTGGGGAAGTCTGGAAGAAATAAAGCAGCAGCAGGACGCTTTGCAAAAACGCAATGAACGGGATATTCATCAGGAAGAAGTGGCAAGATTAGAAGCCGATTTGCAAATGCTACAGCGCAGAATTGCCGATGTGAGTGAACCAAATCTGCTTGCCAGTGAGGAAGAACAGAATGCTAATTAAACAACTGGTATTGCATAATTTCCGGGTTTTCAATGGAACGCATGTTATCGATCTAGCCCCAAAAAAGCGCCTAAACGATAGTAATCCACGTCCAATAGTTCTTTTCGGTGGGTTAAACGGAGCTGGTAAAACATCGATTCTTTCAGCAATTCGCCTTGCTCTGTATGGTAGATTGGCATTCGGCTCAGCCACCCAGCAGCAAGAATATGTGGAAGAACTGAGCGCACTGGTACATAACGGTTCCAGCACAGGTGAAAAGCCAGAGGAAGCCTCAGTTGAACTGATATTCACCTACAATAAAAGCGGGCATGAGGCTGAATTTACCGTCACTCGTACCTGGCAGAAAGGTAAAAAGGATAAATTAGTCCTCCAACAAGATGGTCTGGAAATACAAGGGCTAGGTTATGATCAGTGCCAAGGTTTCCTGAATGAATTGATCCCGCATGGCATTGCCGATCTGTTCTTCTTTGATGGTGAAAAAATTGCTGAACTAGCAGAGGATGAATCTGGAAATATTCTGCGTACAGCGGTGCGTCGTCTATTGGGTTTAGATCTCATTGAGAAACTTCGTAATGACTTGATGATCTTCGTTAAGCGCCAACAATCGGGTCAATTAGCAGAGTCACAACAGCAAAAACTTGCTGCCTTGGAAGAGCAGATCAAGCAATTTGAATTTGAGACAGAATCAATCCTAGAAAAAGCAGATGTTGCTAAAATGCGTATTGATTTAATCAACAAGGAAATCATGCAGCATGAGGCACTTCTTAATGCACAAGGCGGTGCATTTGCTCAGACTAAAGCTCAAGAAAAGCAGAAAGTTGAAACTCTACTGAAAGAGAAAGACCGCCTGGAGAAAGCGCTCCGCCATGAATGTGATACATCACTACCTTATGCTCTTGCTCCCAAGACGCTAACTCGCTTACTTGAGCAAATTGACGCTGAGATACAAATTAAGCAGGCAAACAGCTTTGAGAAAGAACTGAATCAATTTCTAACTCAGCTCAAGCAAGATATTTCATTCCGCTCAAGCACTACAGGTAAGATAGCCACTGAAGCAATCGAAGATAACCTGAAAGACTATTTGGCAGCTAAACCTAAGGGTGAACTGCTGTTTGATATTTCGGAACGTGAAGCCGGGATGATCCAGCAATCTTTTGAACAGGATAGCAAAAAGGCCTGGCAACGTTTTGATCTTTATCGCAATCAATTAGCTGAGGTTGAGGAGCAGTTAGAGCAAGCTGCAGCGAATATCGCCCGTGCGCCAGAAGATGAACAGTTGATCGATATCTTTGAAAAACTGCGAGAGCTCGATCACAAGCGTGAAAGTAAAAAGCAGGAATATCGTTTACTACTTGAAAATGCTAAACAAACTAAACAGCAGCAATTAGAATGTGCCCGACAGGTTCAAAAAGCGCATGACACCACACGCAGCCAACATAACTTCAATAGCGCATTGAACAACGCTCAAGAAACAATCAATCTCCTTGACCGTTATAGTGAGCTTTTAACACAAGCGCGTGTGAAAACTCTTTCAGCAAATTTCGAGACCGCTTACCATAAACTAGCTCGTAAAGAAGATTTGCAGCTGAATGCTCACATTAACCCTAATACGTTTGATGTGGAGTTAGTTGATGAAAACAATAATGTCATTAATCGCAAACTCCTTTCTGCAGGTGAGAAACAAATTTATGCAATAGCTATTCTTGAAGCGTTGGCTAAAACATCTGGTCGCGATTTACCAGTGATTATTGATACACCATTAGGTCGCCTGGACTCTCAGCATAGAGACAAGCTTATTAATCATTACTTCCCTTATGCCAGCCATCAGGTTGTATTACTATCTACTGACACAGAAGTGGATGAAAAATATTTTGTTGACCAGCTTCGTGATGATATTTCTCATGCATATGAAATTGTTTTCAATGCGCACACGAAATCCTCGTCGCTTAAACCTGGGTACTTTTGGGAATTAACAAAGGAGGCAGTTTGATGCTCCCAAACAGAATGCAGCTCAGTCGTCAAACTGAAGAACAGCTCAAGAAATTGAAAGCTTATACGGGAATCACCCCTAACGTTGCTGCTCGTCTGGCATTTTTCCGTTCAGTAGAAAGCGATTTCCGTTATTCAACCGAGCGCGAAAGTAGAAAGCTAGATGGTTCGTTGGTTCTTGACAAAATTACTTGGCTGGGTGAAACACTTCAGGCTACACAATTGGTGTTGAAAATGCTTTATCCGCATATGGAACAAAAGGATTTGATTAAGGCGTGGGCTGCACATGTTGAAGATGGGATTACATCTTTAAGAAATTGTCGTAGCTTCATCGATTTTGTGAAAATGATATATTAGATATTTATTAGGATGACAGTAACTCTATACTGTCATCCTTGTATTAACTTGCATTATTCAACTTATAATTAAACTCATTACAGAGAGAATCAAAAATGAAATTAGAATAATTCAACCTAAAAATATCATTAAAATTACCCATAACATTATTTAACGTAAAACCATTAGCATTTGTCAGACTATCAATTTGTGCATAAAAGTTTAATAGGTTTTTTCTGAACTCTATAAAATAACTTTCACTAATTCTTAATGAACCATGAGTCATAACATGTTTATTCCTTATTTTTATATAATCATCAAGCGTATTTTTTATGTTAGAATTTAATTTTAAAAATGTCGCACAAGGAAGCAATATCTTCCACTTAGCACCAAACCCCAGTGGTTTTGAGAGTTTCCCACCCTGAATAATAAGTAGTTCATCTGTGTGCTTTACATTGCTGCCAACTTTTGCATCACCATTCATTATCAAAATCCCATCACAAAGCCAATCTAACGATCTAAAAGCATATAAAAAAGCCGAGTTAAACATCTCATACTTTGCTTTATATTGCGCGCACAGAAGTAAATAAGCAGCAAGGTACTTAAATATTACAGGAAAACCTGCAAATTCCGTGAACCCTCCCTGTTTGTCATAAAATGATGTCAAAAGCATCTGAATTTTATTTCTACGTAATTTAACAAGAGATGAAACGTGTTTTGCTAATGTCTGATTTGCAACTATTGAATCATAATACTCTCTTAAGGAAAATAACTCATTAAACTCTAATGATTTTTTATAGCTGCCATTTTTTGCATTATGTATTGATTTATCAGATAATCCAGTGCTTCCACAAAAAATTAACAACTCCTTGAAACTAACATTATCCATTGCGGTAAAAGTTGAGTTTAAGTAAGTTTGTATTTTTATATTCTCGAATAGAATGCTACTTATTGTTATCTCTTTAGATAGATTACGAATATCATATGGCGTACATACTTCAGCCTTCCGTAAAGATGTGAATACATCACTATTCTTGCATTTCGCCACAGGTTTTATTTGATGTTTATCTATAATTGCAATGTACGTTTTAGATAGATCAAATTTAAGAACAAGGCTCAAAACAATATCATGCAAACTATCATTGCCGCATATAAAATATGATATACCCTCAGCCAATACACCTATAGAGGCGTCATCAAAATAGTCATGGCGGTCGACTATGTATAATAGATTATAATCTGCGGCTAATAAAGCCGCAGTTTCGATATCGCAACCTGAAGTTCTTAGATCAATTATATAATCTAATCTCTTACTCATCTATAGAATCTTCTTCGTATGTTAAATAAATAATATCATCATAATTTAGTCTTGACCTTAGCGCCTTCAAGCTTATTATCAGATCTTCCCTTACGAGATTCTTTATAAGATTTTCAAAATCGATATTTGCTTCTAACCTTTTCTCTTGATCGGAGTCAGTACCGATCAACATATCTCTAGCTTTTTCTGCTTCAGTTAATTTTAATTTACTTTCTACAGAAACGTTAAAGTTATGTTTGTAATTCTTAGCAAAGCTTTTTTCTTTATCTGACTTCATAGAGGTAAAGAATTTTTTCCCTGACTCCAAACCTAGATTTATCAAAGAAGAAGCTATTTTTGTATCGAAACCAAAATCTGCCCTCAAGGCTTCAACTATTTTTTCGTTTCCTAATAACGCGAGGAAAAGATTTTTTATTTGTTTTATACAAGCTTTCGTAGCTCTAATTTTTGGACCATCATAAATAGTACCTTGTATATAGCTCATTGAGCTATCAAATAGAGAAAGATCTTTATCCATGACAATATTGGCAAATTTTATAAAAGAATCATTCCTAGTAGCTACGCACTCTTCTTTGCCGGAGAAAATTTTCAGCCAATCAATATATGCTGAAATATAAGCCTTCTGAAAAACAGAGAGGAAGTAGATTCTATCCACTTGTAACTCTCTCTCTACAGTAAACCAATCATTTAACTCAGCCAATTTATTCTTGCATTTAAGTTCGACTTCTTGCGCTTTAGGTATTGGTTGATTTTTCAGATAATAATTCTGAATATGCTCTGCACACTCAGTATAAATATCACGATTTTCTTTAATAACCTTTAGCTTGGTTTCTACAAGATTCTTATAAATTTCAAAAGACTTTAAATACGATGTTGGCTCGAAGAAAATCCTCTTCAATCCATCAACTATTTCTGTATTTATTTTTTCTTTAAGACAAACTTTACTTATGCTTTGAAAATCTCGCCATGGATACTCTTCACTTACATCATCAGTGTCAAAGTTATCTAGGTCTAAATCACTTGAACTAATTTGTTTTGGAATTGATTCCAAATTTAGTATGCTATTCAACGCAGCTAAAGCACCTTTAGATTTTGATAAATTATCTTCTAGAGCAGAATAAAGCACCCCAATACTAGTAGTTGAATGCTTTCTAGATATGGTCAAAGACTCCTTATGATTTTTTGTATTCCATTCAATTACGCCAAGCCCATACTCTCCATATTTATCATCCTTTAATACAGAAGAACAAAACTCTCGGCAAATTACAGAACCTAAATTGTCATCAGATAACAATGTCAAATAATGTCCGCTAACTTTCTCTACAGTTGAGTTTATATCGACAAAAAGCTTTCTTAGCACTCCAGGCACATCAGAAAATGTTGATATTTCTTGCTTCATTGTTTGTGTAGAAAATGGAGAATATATTATGCACACAGGGACAGTTACATTTTTTACTTTTTCTTTCTCGTACTGCCTCAAATGCTTCAGTGCATACAACCTATGCTGTCCATCAATTACAACTAAGCGCCCCCCTTTGCCAGAAGATGGAATAAACATTTCCAACTTTGCATTATTGATATCAATATTTTTTTGATCACTCAGGCTTTCAATAAAAAATGGCGCGCCATTTGCCTCATCTAAATACGATGTTATTTTAAACAACCCTTTCCATTCTCTTAAAAGAGTCCCATCAAATTCATCCGGTTTTAATGTTACTTTCAGATCAGGATAAAAAGGTTGGATGTTATTATTATCATCTACTTCGATAATTGAAACTATCAGAGGTGGAAGAAAAGTAACACCATTAACCTTCTGTTCAGTCGGTGAAATATAATTGCAGATATCTTTCCTTGCTCTATCTTCATCAATGTCTCGCTGAATTAGAGCATCAAAGTCACGCTTGCTTTCTTGAATATCTTTAGCAAAGGATAAATTAAATATATCTTCAATTTTCATTGAAGTCATAATAAACTCAAGAGGCTGTGCATCTAATGGTGTAAACGACCCTAATGATCCCATTCTTGTAAAGTTATAGTTATGCTCAGCTGCCTGTCTAAAGTCTCTACTCATCTTTCGTTCCTTTATGAAAGTGATGTTACTAATTAGCAATATTGCCATGTACAAAATGATTAAAAATGCCATAAATATTTTATGTCATTGTTTTCAACGTTGTACAAGCAGAAAAAGAATTTTTGGTGAGATTTACGAGGAACATCGATTTTTTTTTGGTGCCGAAGGCCGGACTCGAACCGGCACGTATTTCTACGGTTGATTTTGAATCAACTGCGTCTACCGATTTCGCCACTCCGGCACGGAAGGGTGATGCGGAAACGTGTTGGATTATACCTGTCATGCGGTGGCTTGCAAGCAGCGTTGTGGGCAGCGTCTGTTAAGTGTTGAAATTTTCAGCAGCGGAATTTTGCGAATGATTTCAAGCATCGTGCAAGGGAACTGCTTTCCCCTCACCCCAGTCCTCTCCCCCAAGGGGCGAGGGAGCAAACTACGCAGCTCTTAGCGCCTCCTTCACGCCCCCTTCTGCCAAGCGCTGCTCCGCGCCATGCTCTACACTTCCAGTTCAACACCATAATGAGGGAAGTGCGATGTCCATCATAAAAAGCTACGCCGCAAAACAGGCCGGGGCCGATCTGGAAGTCTGGGAATACGATGCAGGCGAACTGCAGCCGGAAGATGTGGAAGTGCAGGTCGATTACTGCGGCATCTGCCATTCGGATTTGTCGATGATCGACAACGAATGGGGCATGTCGAGCTATCCTCTGGTTGCAGGCCATGAAATCATTGGTCGCGTGGCGGCCCTTGGCAGCGCGGCGCAGAGCAAAGGCCTGAAAGTGGGCCAACGCGTGGGCGTGGGCTGGACGGCACGTAGCTGTGGGCACTGCGACGCCTGTATCAGCGGCAACCAAATCAACTGTCTGGAAGGCTCGCTGCCGACCATCATGAACCGCGGCGGCTTTGCCAATAAGCTGAGAGCAGACTGGCAATGGGTTATCCCGCTGCCTGAAAACATCGATTTTGAATCCGCCGGCCCGCTGCTGTGCGGCGGCATCACCGTCTTCAAACCTCTGCTGCTGAACACCGTGACCGCCACCAGCCGCGTGGGGGTGATTGGTATCGGCGGGCTGGGGCACATCGCCATTAAGCTTCTGCGTGCCATGGGTGCGGAGGTGACGGCGTTTAGCTCCAATCCGGCGAAAGAGAAAGAAGTGCTGGCGATGGGAGCCGATCGTGTGGTGAACAGCCGCGATCCGGAAGCGCTGAAAGCCCTGGCGGGTCAGTTCGATTTGATCATCAACACCGTGGCGGTCGATCTCGACTGGCAGCCGTACTTCGAAGCGCTGGCCTATGGCGGCAACTTCCATACAGTGGGTGCGGTGATGAAGCCGTTGCAGGTGCCTGCGTTTACGCTGATTGGCGGCGACCGCAGCATCTCCGGTTCGGCGACGGGTAACCCGGCGGAGCTGCGCAAGCTGATGAAGTTTGCCGGGCGAGCGAAGGTGTCGCCGACGACGGAGCTGTTCCCGATGTCGAAAATCAACGAAGCGCTGAAGCATGTGCGTGACGGAAAAGCTCGTTATCGTGTGGTGTTGAAGGCTGATTTTTGATGATGTTGGATGTGGAAGGGTAGTGTAGAGCGCGCCCCTCTCCCCTGCCCTCTCCCGATAGGGAGAGGGAGCAAGACAAAACAGTGCAGGTCCCCTCACCCCGGCCCTTATGTCTTGATCTTCTCCGTTTCTGCGGAGAAGATCCCCGACTGATCATCGGGAGGTTACCGGTGAGCATCACCCGGCCCTGGTGCCCCTGAGCCCGTGGGAGAGATTATGCCCCGGTAACCTGTTTCCCTGTCGCCTCAAGACCGAACGGTATCCTGTGCCCCGAGCACCCACATATAAGGATGGTCCGGCGATATTATTCATAAGGTTATGGAGTGCCATGATGAGTCTTGTCTCCGTCGGCGTTGATATCGCCAAACTCAAGTTTGATGTTGCTGTCCTGCTGCCAAATCAGAAGTACAAAACCAAAA